>NZ_JACGVF010000096.1:0-168241 GCF_014077085.1 Colwellia sp. MB02u-9 | reverse complement strand
GTTTCAGCAATACGAGTTAACTCAGTTTGTAATGCGCCAACTTCTTTTTGCATGGCATCTCTGTCATCCTGACTATTTGAACCATTCGATGATTGCAGGGCTAATTCACGCATACGTTGTAAAATATCAGTAGAGGCGGACATAGCGCCCTCTGCGGTTTGCGCCATTGAAATACCGTCGTTAGCGTTTCGTTGGGCTACAGCTAAGCCATTAATTTGTGTGGTTAAGCGATTTGAGATTTGCAAACCGGCCGCGTCATCTTTGGCGCTATTAATACGCATACCCGATGATAAACGTTCCATTGAGGTGGCCAAATCATTACTAGATTTAGTTAAGTTACGCTGAGCATTCAATGATGCCGTGTTGGTCATTACTGATAAGGCCATGATAGACTCCTAGAAATTAAATTATCTTTAACATAGTGATACGTTAGGTTATGCATTAGTCGGTTTGCTTTGTGTACAAACTGCCAACACTGTAGTTTTCAGCCCGTGTTTATCATTACTAAAACTTATCAATGCTAAAACAACTTATGGCTAAAACAACTGTTGCCATGCATTCGGGCTATATTGGCCTTAGTAGCCATGATTTTTGCGATTAAGCTTTACAAGCTGAAACCGCCAGTTTTATATTTTTCTTTATCTTTATGCTTCCTACTTCTACTAAAGCAACATCTGTACCAAAATTAAGCAAGCTAATGTAAATACCGAGTTTTAGCTTAAATAATGCTTAAAATAGCGTTTGAAAGTGTGATTAAATATAATTAAACAAAGTCAAACCCTGTACCTGCGTAAAGGTTTGCTGCGCCGCTTGCAAGGCTACTTTTGATTGTTCAAAAGTAGAATAAGCTTTGGCAATATCTAAATCTTCAATCGATGATTTACCTGAGGTTAAATACAACTCAGTATCTAAATGGTTACTTTTTTGACGGTCGATAACTTGTAAGTTAATACCCGACTCTGCTCGGCTAGACGTTAGGTGGTTAATTGAATCACCTAGTTGGTTAAGAATTTGATTATAGTCAACTTGTACTTGTGGGTCTTCTTCGCCACTGGCCTTGTTGTTAATCCAATCAATGGCTGATTTTATCGTGTCAAAAATGCCGACATTTTGTTCCGGTGTTAGCGAGAAGTTATCGCCCGGCAATGGGTTGCCGCTTAATTTAACCTCAATACCGTTAAAGGCAATGGTTTGCCCTGGTGCGTAATCCGCGATATTGGTCACGTTACCGGCGCCGTCAGTAATGCTTAAATCAGTGGCTGTGCTAAATTCAAAGGTAAAGTCTGCTGGATTAGCCACACTATTATAACTACTCGCATCGGCGACAACGGCACGTTCAACCGCTATGCCTGAGCTATTGCTATTGTAAGTGGCAGAAAAGTCGCCAATAGCATTGGGCACTTTTTCAAAAACCTGTTCACCACTTTGATTCGTCGCTATGGTGACGTTTTTGGCTATTTGTAATTCTCTCACACCATTATCACCGCGATAGTTCACTGAGTTATCGGCTTGTAAAGCAAACGGTGCATCGTTAATTTGGTAACCGGCAAAAACATAACTGCCCGATTGATCTTGGGTGTTGGCAATGCCGAGTATTTGCTGCAAATTTTGGCTGGCCTGTTTGCCCATAGCGGCAAGGTCATCTGCGGTGTAAGCGCCATTATTAGCTTGTAGCATTAAGTCTTTTAATTCATTTATCATGCCTTCAGCACTGGCTAGCGTGGTATCAATTAAACTGTTGTGATTTTCTGCTTGGGTAATATTACGTTGGTACTTATCAATATTGGCCAAATCATTTTTATAACCGGCTAAGGTGCCATAGGCTATGGCGTCGTCTTTGGCGGTTACAACCCGCTTACCCGTAGAAATGTGATTAACTTGTTCGTTAAGGCTAGACTGCTGGTCAGACATTTTTACGCCACTTTGAATATAAAACTGTGCTGTAGAAACGCGCATAATAACTCCTATCTAGTGGCCGCTAGTAATGTGTCGAAAATGGTATTTGCCACTGAAATTATCTGTGACGACGCTTGGTAGGCTTGTTGGTATTTCAATAAGTTTGCCGCTTCTTCATCAAGATTTACCCCTGACTTAGATTGATTGCGGTTATAGGCTTGGGTATACAGTGCCTGCGCTGTGTCAGCAACAAATTCAGCCGAACTGGCATTTGATCCTACATCCGCCGTGGCCGTGGCTAATGCTTGGTTAAAGGTTTGTTTACCGCCACCTAAAATCTGTTGTTCTTGCGTGGCCGCCATTATGCTGGCATTACTGGCGTTACCTGAGCCAAAAGCATCTGAGATAGTAAATTTTTCCCGAGCAAATGGCCCTTGCCCAACGGGTAAACCGGCAATATCTATTTGAAAAGCGGCGGTTGCTGGCAATGGTGGCATGTCAATAACCGCTGATGCGCCAGCGGCAAAGCTACCATTGGCTAATGATGGCGCCGGTGGTGGATTAGCCGCGTCATAAACTCGGTATTCGAAGGTGCCTGGCACACTTTCATAAACATCTACGGTTAATTTTTCATTGCTGCCTTCGGTAAAAGCGCGGGCAATTTCTGGATTCGTTACATTGACAATATTCACAGTGCCATTACTAACGTTATTATCATTCGCCGCTACCGAAATGGCAGAGCTTGCAGCTATGCCTTTAGGATCGTTAAGCGTGAGATGCATTAATGCAGCGCTGTTTTCGGTTGAGCGCAGCGTAAAACTATCATTTGTATTGGCTGTGCCTGAATTAAGGGTAAATTCAAAGCCAAAATCGGTTGGGTAAACCCCCGAGCCCAAAGATGACTCGGCTAAGGTGGTTTTGCTGCCATTAAGTTCATTGGTCATAATATAGTCTGAGCCGTCATACTTAACGCTAAATTCATTGGTAGGCACTAATGAAATGTCAGTGATTTTTATGCCCGCTTGCACACTGCCTGAATTTTTTGATGAGGCGAGTACGCGTGAATTTTGTAGGCTGGTGCTGTTAATATCAGTAAAAATATCTCGGCCCTGCTTGCCATTTAAATCTAGCCCTTGTGCTTGGGTTTGATTTAAGGTTTGTGACACTGACATGGCTAAACGATTGAGTTCGCTGCGCGCTTTGGCAACATGCTCATCACGATATTCTATTTTGGCGGCAATAGCACCACCCAACTTAGCGCCCTCAAGTGCGACCGCGCCATTGCGACTATTTAACTGTAATTTTGTTTTTAATGGGTCCGGATCGCCCGCTTGCACACTCACCGTTAAAGCCGTAGTACCGGCAACAAGCGTTGCGCCATTACCTATCATAACGGTCATTACCCCATTAGAGTCTTCAATGGTATTAACCGAGGTATATTCGCCCAGTTGGCTCACCAGTTGGTCACGCTTGTCTAATAAATCATTGGGTTGGCCAGTTTGATCTAGGTTTTTACTATCTAATATTTGTTCATTAATTTTGGCCAAATTAAGAGATATTTGCGATATTTTGTTCGCTATTTGCTCGATTTCGCCGTTAGTCGACTTTTCAAGCTGGTCTAAATTATCATTTAAACTGTTAAAATCTTTGGCTAATACCTCGGCTTGGCTGAGGGCGATATTACGTAAGCCAATGTCACTTGGGTTGTCAGCAATACCATTAGCCGCTTGATAAAACCGATCAATAGAGCCGCCAATAGCTTCGTTTGAAAATGACATGATTTGATTTAATTGGTTGAGGTCTGTACTAATTGAGTCCGCATTACCCAAGTTACTTTTATTGAGTAATTGTTCTTTATAAGAGAATTGATCGTAGAGCCGAGTAATGTCTTGAACATAAGTACCCGCGCCAATAAAATTACCGCTGTTAGCATTTCCTGCCATTGCGGCTTGTTCAGCACGTTGGCGGGTATAACCTTCAGTATTAACGTTAGCAATGTTATGACCTGTAGTGCCTAACTGCTGCTGCGCGGACAGTAAACCACTAACACCAGTTTGATACAGATTAATCGACATGACCTAAACTCCTACAGTAACGTTAATTTCAACAGTGAAATTAGCGGTAAACTTATTTATTATTTATCTAATAAGCTGGTTACTGTCCGAAGTGTTCCTATGATTTTTTTAGCGTAATCAGGATCAGTGGCATAACCAGCACTTTGTAGGTTATGCAAAAATTGCTCCACATTGGCCGAATTTTCTAATGCCCCCTGATAACGTTCGCTTTTGGTCAATAAATTTAAGTAGTCATCAACACTTTGGCCAATAGATTCGTAAACCCTAAACGGTTCACGCTTTTTCACCATAGCGCCATTTTCAAACTCTAAGGTTTCTTTGTGTGTTTTCTCGCCAGCCCAGCGGCTATCCGCTTTAATATTAAATAAGTTATTCGAACTTTCACCTGAATTGGTTTTGATTATTTTTTGACCCCAACCGGTTTCTAGCGCGGCTTGGGCAATAACGACCTCAAAGGGTACGTTGATTTTATCTTGTACACGTTTAGCATCAGCGGTTAAGGCGCTAACAAAATCTTTTGGCTGTTCGAAGGTTGGGCTTTGCATCATGCTGGCCGCTTGGGCAGCAATAGAGCCATTTGTTTGACGATCTTTACTAGGATCCTGATGCGCTGACGAGTCATTGACTGTGCTTATATTGCTGAGCAATGCCGGCTCGCTAATACGCAAACTGCCACGACTATCGAGATTGCCATCGCTGCGTAAAATATTATGTGGGGTAAAGTTTTCACTGTCGCCACCTAGCTGGCGAACAATAAGTTCAGAAAGACCTAAGGCACCATTATTAGACAACTCTAGTGACATTTGTTGATCATGCATGTCACGATAAAATTTTGTCGATTCTGAATTAAATGGGCTGTCAGACTCCAACACTTCTTGCGCTTTACGCATGCTTTTCATCAGCATTTGCATAAAAATAGCTTCAAACTGTTTAGCAGCCTGTTCTAATGCGTCTTTTTTACCGGCTTTATCACCCGATTTCGCGTCTTGGCGAATCGAGTTTAAGCCATTAACGTCTAAAAAGTTTTGTGCGTCTGCAATACGTGTTGTCATAAGCTTTATTTGTTCATTAAATAATGATCAAATCTCCACGTAATGCACCAGCTTGGTCTAGGGCTTCTAATATCGCCATCACATCACCAGGGCCAGCGCCTACTTGATTGATAGCCCGCACGAGTGCGTCTAGCGTAACGCCGGGGTCAAAAACGAACATCCGTGAGTCATCTTTTTTAACGTCAATAATCGATTGATTAGTCGCTACCGTTACACCCTCAGCAAAGGCATTGGGCTGTGAAACAGCCGCCACTTCGTTAATAGTGACGGTAATGCCACCATGGGTAATTGCCGCCGGTAATAGGCGAACATCAGCGCCAATAACGATAGTACCTGTGCGTGAGTTAACAATAATTTTTGCCGCTGGCGAACCAGGTTCAAATTCTAAGTTTTCTAATACTGACAAAAAACTCACCCGATCCGCAGCATCTCTTGGCGCAGTAACTTGTACCGACGCAGCGTCAATGGCGCGTGCAGAGCCAGAAATTAAGTTATTAATGGTGTCAGAAAGGCGCTTTGCGGTGGTAAAGTCGGCGTTATGAAGATTAAAAGTAATATGGTCACCTGAAGCAAAGGGCGATAATACTTCGCGCTCAACCATAGCACCATTGGCGATACGACCTACGGTGGGGGTATTAGCAATTACTTTTGAGCCGTCTAAGCCTTCAGCGCCTAAACCACTAACAATCAAGCTACCTTGGGCAACCGCATAAGCATTACCGTCTAGTCCCATTAAAATAGTTTGTATTAAGGTACCGCCACGTAAACTTTGTGCGCTACCCATAGACGACACGGTAACGTCAATGGTTTGCCCTGGTTTGGCAAATGCAGGTAATTCAGCATGGACTGCCACAGCAGCCACATTTTTAATTTTTGGTTTTAAATTCGCCGGCATTTTAATGCCAAAATTGCTTAACATGGTTTTAAAGCTTTGCTCGGTAAAAGGACTTTGCTCACCCGTACCTGGCAAACCCACCACCAAACCATAACCAATTAATTGGTTGCTGCGCACACCAGCAACATCAGCCAAGTCTTTAATGCGTTGGGCATTGGCTTCTGGTAATAAAAGCATCAAGGTTAAACAAGCAAAGCTAACTAAATATTTTTTCATTCTCTTATCCTACTGCTATGATCCTACTAAAGAGGCCACCATGAACTATTGAAAAACTTCGACAACCAGCCTTGCTCTTGCACGTCAGCGAATGTGCCGGTGCCAGCATATTCAATACGGGCGTTCGCTACTTTACTCGAGGTAACTGTGTTATCTGAACTGATGTCTTGCGAACGAACAATACCCGTTAAGCGAATATATTCATCACCATTATTTAATGACATCCATTTTTCACCACGGATCATCAAGTTACCGTTGGGTAAAACTCTCAAGACATGCACCGAAATATTGCCGGCTAAACTGTTGCCCTGATTGGCTTTTGAATCACCTTTAAAATCTGAGCTTTGGTCGTAACCAAATTGTATAGCTTTGTTGTTGAAATTTACCGCTGCACCACCAAAACCGGTAATAGGATTGAGCGTGGCACTATTGGCTTTTTTAAACTCTGTTTTGGCACTTTTTTGCGCTTGGGTACTTTCACTTAAAATCACGGAAATAATATCGCCAACCCGATGCGCTTTAGAGTCTGAATAGATGTTATTAACATAATTGACGTTAAAAAGAGAACCCGTTGGCACTAAAGGTTTATCCTCCATTTCTGGTAAAATGGGGGCAAAGTCAGGATCATTAGGCAATGTTTTTTCTTGCTTAGTGCTAGCACAACCCGTGAATAATAGCGCGACCATACTGACGGTAAATACTGTGCTTAATAACGAAGTTCGGGTGTTTTTCATGATACCTTCCTCAACGTTATAGTTGCTGATTAATGTAGCTAAGCATTTCGTCAACCGCAGAAATGACTTTCGAGTTCATTTCATAAACTCGTTGGCTTTCAATCAGGTTAACCAGCTCTTCGGTGGTATTAACATTTGAGGTTTCTAACGCACCTTGCACTATCATGCCATAACCCGCTAAACCTGGCACACCCTCTTGTGCTGCACCACTTACTGCAGTTTCAATGTATAAGTTCTGCCCGATTGGCTGTAATCCGGTTGGGTTGACAAAGTTAACGGTATTAATTTGTCCGACTACAGCGGGTTCAGCTTGGCCTTGCAAGGTGACGGAGACTTCGCCGTCTTGCGACACAATAATACTCAAGGCATCTTCTGGCACGGTTATTTGCGGTTGCATTAGATAACCCGCGCCTGGGGTCACTATGCTGCCTTCATCGTTCATGGTAAATTGACCATTACGTGAATAAGCAGAAGAGCCGTCAGGCATTAAAATTTCAAACATACCTTCACCTTGGATCATCAGATCTAAGGCATTGTCGGTATTAAGCATGTCACCTTGGGTGTGAATTTTTTGTGTTGCTACCACTTTGGTACCCGCACCTAACATTAACCCTGACGGCATTTCAGTGTCTTGTGCTGAACGCCCACCAGGCTGATTAATATTTTGATAAAGTAAGTCTTCAAATACCGCGCGACTCTTTTTAAAACCTATGGTACTGGCGTTGGCTAGATTGTTGGAAATAACCGCAATCTCTTTGGTTTGGGCGTCTAAGCCTGTTTTACTGATCCATAATGCTGGATTCATACATCACCTCGAAAAATTTTATTTAGAACGCTTTTAATAATGAAGCTGCACTTGCGTCAATTTCTTCTGCGGTTTTCATCATTTTTAACTGCATTTCAAATTGACGCTGTAGCGCGATCATATCGGTCATTTCACTAATAGGGTTTACGTTACTAGACTCTAATGCCCCGCTCGCCACTTTTACTGTGACATCGGCCGGTTCATTGTTGCCGTCTTGACGACGAAATAAGCCATCACTGCCTTTTTCTAGCAAGCGATTATCTGGCTTAACAAATTTAATTCTGCCGACTTCTTCTTGAGCAGAGCTTGGTGCTCCTTCAGGCTGAACCATAATGGTGCCATCAGACGTGATATTGATATTACTTACCGGTAGAGGTAAAAAAATTGGCCCACGGTCGCCAATAACTATGTCACCTCTTGAGGTTTCAAGTGCCCCGTTGTCGTTCAACTTCAACTGACCATTGCGGGTATAGGCTTCAGTGCCATCTTCGGTTTGTACCGTTAACCAACCTTGGCCTTGAATGGCAATATCAAGATCACGTCCTGTGGTCAATAAGGCACCAGTGTCAAAGTTTTGGCCTGCTCGTTCGGTCATTGAAAATACCCGAGAAGGCATGCCTTCACCAAAGGCTTGCATGGATCTAGCATTGGCTAGATCCGCTTTAAAGCCCGTAGTTTTGGCGTTAGCGAGGTTGTTAGCATTGACTGATAAGGCTTGCATGTTTTGCTTTGCACCACTCATGGCGATATACAACATCTTATCCATAATGAACTTCACTCAATAATATTAATAATATTGAAACTGTTGCAAATAAAGTGCCAAAAATTAAGAAGGCTTAATAAGGTGGAATACGAATGGTGTTAAACTTATGATCTGATGACTTTTTTACTAAGCTTTTGTACTGACCACTATTCCTTTACGGTCTGCTCGTCCTGAGTATAAAAAAGCCAGATATCAATGGATGATTATCTGGCTTTTTAACTTCATTGACTCAATAACTAGCGCTGAGTGCTATAAATTAATCTGGTAGCTAAGAGCAATTATTGTCTATTGCTCTTAACCACTACTGAGATTAACCACTATTGAGATTAACGAATCTGTAAAATGGTTTGGTTTAACTGATTACCAACTTCGAGTGCTCTAGAGTTAGCTTGGAAATTTCGTTGCGCCGAGATCAAGTCAATTAACTCAGAGGTTAAATTAACATTAGATTGCTCTAATGCTGAAGAACTTATCGAACCAAAGGTACCCGCACCCGCTTCACCCGCTAGCGCTTCTCCAGAGGCGATGCTTTCTTTCCAACCAGTGCTGCCAACCTGTTCTAAGCCCTGATCATTGGCAAAATTTGCCATCGCAATACGTGATAAAGGCTCGGAAGTACCATTACTGTATATCGCCCTGACCAAACCATCACCGCCGATATCAATACCGGTTAATCGACCAACTGCTAGTCCATCTTGTTGTAAAGAGGTGACTTGAAAGTTGGAAGCAAACTGTGTGGGTTCATCTGGATTCGGACCTGAGGGATCTAAATTAAAGTTAACACTTATGGTCTGAGTAGGATCTGCACCGTTCGATAAGATGTTGCCGCCAAGAGCGCGCGTCGTTAATCCGCCGTCATCTAAGCTTGGCACTATGCCAGTAAAATCGCCTACTGAATTAAAGCTTAATCTGGCACCAACAACTCCGGTCTCTACCCCATCATAAGGCGGTGTAGGTAATATGCGATCAGATAGCGGTCCAGACGCTGCCCCCGCAATGGGGTTACTCTGCCCAGGATCAGCCTCTAAATCAACCATCTCGTCATCAACAGCGGTAAACATCATCCACTGATTAGGGTTGGTCGTTGGATTATCTTTGACAAAGTAATAAGTCATAATATGACTGTCACCGAATGAGTCAAATACCGTTGCTGATGTTGAATGATTAAATGTTGATGGATCCGTGGAGTCAAAGTTTCCTGGCGCATCTTTAATATAGGCTTCACCTGCGGGTAAATTCATTCGCACATCAACTTCTGAGGTTCTCTGTGGTGCACCTGAGGCGGTTGGAATACGAATAGGCTCGGCGGTACTTAAATTTACTGAGGTCGATGAACCATCGCCATTAACAGGAAAGCCCAATAAGTGCCCACCTTGAGAATTAACAATAAAATTGTCTTGGTTCAATTTAAACTGACCCGATCGGGTATATGAAGTTTCTAAACTACCAATTTCTGGTACGGTAGCAAAAAATCCGTTACCGGTAATTGCCAAGTCTAAGGAGTTGTTGGTAAACTTAATACTACCTTGTGAAAATTGTTGCGCCACATCAGCTGTCAAAACACCGTCACCGACTTTAGTTTTACCGGCTGATAAAAGTGAAGACGCATAAACGTCAACAAACTCTGCTCGTGATTCTTTAAAGCCAGTGGTGTTTACATTGGCAATGTTGTTGGATGTTATATCCAAATCTTTCTGAGCTGCGTTTAATCCGCTCAATGATATATTAAATGACATAATTTCACCTCATACAAAAAATTGTTTAATACCTATCTCATTAATTAGGTGGTCTACTTTATACGCAGGAAAAATGGCCAAATATAAGGCATTTATTTTAATAACTAGTTGTTCTAATTATTAAATAAATAAC
The DNA here is from genome assembly GCF_014077085.1 of Colwellia sp. MB02u-9. Classification (NCBI taxonomy): domain Bacteria; kingdom Pseudomonadati; phylum Pseudomonadota; class Gammaproteobacteria; order Alteromonadales; family Colwelliaceae; genus Colwellia; species Colwellia sp. MB02u-9. The sequence goes on along the minus strand of NZ_JACGVF010000096.1, from coordinate 157,936 downwards.
GCAGTAGTGGGTTATTTTAACCAGTAAAAATGATCAGATAATTAGTGATATTGGTATAGTTAACCTTGAGAAACTTCGACTACATCAGAAAGTTTCATGGTGCTACCACCGTTAAGATTTAATAAAATACTTCCGCCGTTGCCGGCCAAAGTGACACTGTCTACTTTACGGTAAGTCATCGCTTGTAATTCTGATGCATTACCATCGACTAGGCCGGCAACACGAAAACGATAAGCCCCTTCTGGTGCCGGTTCGCCATTGGTGTTTTTCCCGTCCCAAGTAAAGGTAAACTCACCTGCGGATACATCCCCCACAGGTACGGTTTGAATAACTTCACCGGCAACATTTTCGACGTAAATATTGACATTACTTGCCGCTTGGTCGGTCACTAACTTGCCTTTTACCGCTTGACCTTCTTCTGTACCAAAGACGTTGTCTTCAACTAAAACACTACGACCAACCAGCGACGATGCCTGCAGGGCTTGGCTAGACGACATTGAAGCAGCAAAACTGGAAAATTGATCGTTTAACTTTGTCACGCCATCAGTGGTTGAGAATGCGGTCATCTGAGATATCATCTCATTATTTTCAACCGGCTTAGTCGGGTCTTGATTTGAAAGTTCTTGGGTGAGCAAGGCGAAAAAATCTTCCTGCGTTAACATACCGCGCGTGTCATCGGCCTCAGGAGTTGAATTCTCTTGTTGCCAACGAATATTATCTAATAGGCTAGAGCCAGATACTGTTTCCATGATAAGTCCTATTTAACCTTAGCGTTGACCAAGTGTTAGCGTTTTATTCAGCATGTTTTTTGCTGACTCCGCTAATTGCACATTGGTTTGATATGAACGAGAAGCAGAAATCATGTTGGTCATTTCTTCAATAACGTTAACGTTCGGCTTGTAAATATAGCCCTCGCCGTCAGCCATTGGATGATCTGGAGCATATTCAACATTAAGTGGTTTATTGCTTTCCACAATGCCAAGTACTTCCACACCTACCGACTCATTTTGTCCTCCGGCAGCTTTTTGCATCTCGGCGGCAAAAACTGGATGGCGGGCACGATAGGTTTCACCGACACTACTGCTAACACTATCAGCGTTAGCAATATTACTCGCGGTGGTATTTAAGCGGACAGATTGTGCGCTCATGCCTGAACCGGAAATAGAAAATACATTAAATAGGCTCATTATTATTGCCCTCCAGTAATTGCTTGTTTTAAGCCTTTAATCTTACTAGTAAGAAATTGTAGGCTTGCTTGATATTCCATAGAGTTTTCTAGATACAAGTTTCGTTCCACTTGTACGTCTACGCTGTTACCGTCACCTGTATCGGCTTGATCAGGTATACGAAAACCGACACCGTTGTTAAGTTCCATACGCACGTCGAAATGTTTCTCGTTGGTACGGGTCATACCGGTTTGTTGTTTTGAGGCGGCTTGTGCTAATGCGGCTTTGAAGTCCATTCCTTTGGCTTTGTAGCCTGGTGTATCGGCATTGGCAATATTACTGGCAATAAGTTCAGCGCGTTGAGCACGCACTTGTAGACCTTGCGGGTGAATACCGAATGCTTTATCAAAACTAATAGCCATAAAAAAATACCTCCAGAAGAATGAAGGTATTTATTCAATATTTATGCCAAAGTTATACGAAGAGGTTATTTTTTTTGGTAAACAATACCAGGATTACAGCGGATCATGTTAAAATTCTGGCTAATACCTGACAGCGATTCTGAGGCACCCAAAAATAAAAAGCAGTCTTGTTTCAACGTACCGTGTATTTGAGAAATTATTTTTGATTTTAGTTCAGGAGCGAAGTAAATCAATACGTTACGACAAAAAACCAAATCAAACTGGCCCAGTAAACTATAACTATTTAACAAGTTAAGTTGGCGAAAACTGACCATTTTTTTAATCACGTCTTTCACCTTTAACATGCCATTACCACTGTTTTCAAAGAACTGTCGTTGCCGCTCCAAAGATAAGCCTCGTGATAAGGCTAAACTGTCATAATGAGCATGTTTGCAATGATCTAACATGGTAGTAGATATATCAGTGCCAATAATTTGAACACCGCCAGGAAATGCGCCTGGGTTACTCTGTTGAAATTCATAAATCGCCATGGCTATTGAATAGGGCTCTTGTCCTGATGAGCTTGCCGCTGACCAAATTTTTAATGGCGCTCGCTGGTTTTTAAAGCCTGGCAGTAGATCTTTTTTCAATAGTTCAAAGGGATAGCCATCTCGAAACCATAAGGTTTCATTGGTGGTCATGGCATCAATAACGGCAGCGCGTAATTGTCGTTTAACGGGATTAAGTGTTTGCGCGACGAGTTCAGCCAAAGACGCGACATCAAATTTTGCCATCAGAGGTACCAGGCGACTTTTCACCAGGTACTGCTTGCTTTCACCTAAAACAATGCCGCATTGCTGCTCTAGAAACATTCTAAATTGATGATAACTTTTATCATCAAGTTGTTTAGTTAACACTAGCTGTGGTCCACCTTATTTAAATACTGCAAACAAAGATTAAGCAATCTCATCATGCTTTAACCACTTTTTAACCGCAGTCGCTAACTCGTCGGGATGAAATTTAGGAATAAAATCTTCAGCCCCTACTTTCTCTACCATGGCATTGTTAAAAACACCACTTAGCGAAGTATGCAAAATAACCGGCATATTTTTCATGCGATCATTCTGCTTAATTTCTGCTGTTAGGGTATAACCATCCATCACGGGCATTTCAATATCAGAAATCAACAAAGCGACTTTTTCAGTGATGCTGTTTTGACACCCTTGAGCAATTTCCTGTAATTGATCGAGCGCTTCTTGACCATTTTTTGCTAACAGCATAGTTAACCCCAAAGGTTCAAGAGCACGTTTAACTTGATTTCGTGCCACGGTCGAGTCATCAGCAATCATAATCACTCGTTCGCCAATAGCCTCTCCAACGCTTGCATCAGCAACACCTTCGCTTAACTCTGTTGAAATAGGATTGATTTCATTGAGAATTTTTTCAACATCAAGAATCGATACCAGTTCGTCGTCAATTTTGGTTACCGCCGTAAGGTAGCTTAACTTTCCCGCACCTTCTGGCGGCGGCATAATATCTTTCCAGCTCAAGGTTACAATGCGCTCTACACCGGCAACAAGAAAACCCTGCACAGTTCGGTTGTACTCAGAAATAATCACAAAACTGCTTTCTGTTTGCACAATGGCCGGACCACCCGTGGCTTTACTTAAGTCAATAACCGAAATAGTTTGACCACGAATATGAGCAACACCTTTAACAAATTTGTTTTGCTTAGGTATTACGGTCAACCTAGGACATGGCATAACTTCACGCACTTTAAATACGTTGATACCAAAACGCTGTTTACCAATGAGTTTAAATAACAACAACTCCAGTCGGTTCTGGCCAACTAATTGGGTACGTTGATTAACTGTGTCTAATATACTTGCCATAAAAACCTCTTTGGTGTGCCAATGAAAGTATAACAAAGGCACGATTCTTGATTGTTTTAACGTTTAAAGCACTAGCATTGCAACAACGTAAATACTTTGACGTTATTCGTGCTAAATTGTACTGAATTAAACTTAATTAAGTTGGACGTGTATTTTTATTTTCCTAGCAGTCAGATATAACTTATGAACAAATTAAAGATAGTAATAGCAATCACCCTTATTTATTTGGCCAGTATTAACGCTAGTTCAGCCATGACATTCGATCGTGATTATCTCTATAACTTCATCAAATCCTATGTTGAAGACAATGTCAGTTTGCCAGCACGAGGAAAACTGAAGATTGAAGTTTCTGAAATAGACCCCCGAATTACATTACAGCCTTGTTTATTACCATTGACGGCAAATATACCTGAAAAGCATATTGGTAGAAACGTAAATGTTAAAATTGTTTGTCCTGACGAAGAATCTTGGCAGTTGTATATCCCAGTAAAAATTCACACCATTGTACCTGTATTGGTAACGCAAATGCGAATAAGCAAAGGTACTTTGCTTAGTAACGCTAATATCGAAATTATATTTAAAGATAACGGGCAAATACGAGGCACAGTGCTTACCGACCCTAAAGTAGTGGTGGGTGCTCGCACAAAAAGAAACTTGTCTCAAGGTAGTGCTATTACTAATCAAAATACCTGTTTTGTCTGTAAAGGCGAGCCGGTGAATATTATTGCTAAGTCGGCACATTTTGAAATTAAGTCTTTTGGCATTGCCTTAAATGACGGCAGTTTAGGCGAAATTATATCGGTGCGAAATAGGAAGTCTGGTCGTGTGGTTCAGGGGCAAGTTAACGCTATTAACCAAGTGATAATTAATTTATAATAATTGCTTAAGTTTTCTGCTGTTTTGCCGATAAAAGGTTAGAAACCAATAACTGTTGTAAGTAGGATACAATAATGGCTATTAATATCAACAACTTGAATAACACCAATCAAGTAAAACAAAAACTTGAACAGCAAGTTCAGACCAAACAGCAAGTTAGCGAAAGTAGCAATGCCTCGCAACAAGCTAAATTGGCAACGCGTGATTCGGTATCTATTACCCCGCAAGCAAAACAAATGAATGAGCTGCAAAAACAAGCCGCTGATTCTCCTGTAGTCAATGAGAAAAAAATTGCTGAATTAAAGAGTGCTATTGCCTCTGGCGATTATAAAATAAATCCAGAAAAGCTAGCAGCAAGTATCGCCAATTTTGAATTTGAACTTGGCTAACGTGTTACTAAAATGGAGTACATTAAGTGTCTGAAAAACTAACACCGCAACAATTGGTTTCTCAACAATTATCGCAATTAACGCAATTAGAGACGTTATTAGACACTGAGAAAGATGTACTGCAACAGCAAAACCCTGATGCACTTATTCAGCTTACCGCAGACAAAAACGACCTGCTTTTGGCGATTCAGAGAATTGACAATGCCATTGGTCAAAGTTTTGAATTCAAACAAGAAAAACTAGCGGGCAAGTTCACCAGCCTACTATCAGATATCGAAGCCATTTTAGTGCGCTGTAAAAAACAGAATCAAATTAATGGCCTGATCATTCAGCAATCACAATTATCTGTAGAACGCATGAAGACCTCATTACTAGAGAATCATAACAAGTCATCCATGACCTATAATAGTAAAGGAAAAACCTCAGGCGGACTCAGTAGCTTAGGTATAAAAGCTTAGCTTTATATGTGTTAGGTTATCTACAAAAAAACCAGCAATAGCTGGTTTTTTTAATGGTACTAAAATACAGCGCAATTCAATGACGCTAGTAATAATGCTAGTAATATGAGATATGCTTTATTTCTTTGCGGTTAGATGTCGCGATATAAATTTCATAAACATCTTTAAAATCTAAACTCAACTCAGTGGTATAACTGTCACCCACCGGATAGCTTTTAACGACTTTTGCGCCACGAATAATGCCTCGTACTGATGCCTGTAATTGTTGATTATCAAGCACTAAATTAGACATGGTGGTGCTACCATTAATATTTTGACCATAAACTTGTTCAGCTAACTCCGCATAAGCAGCAATTTTTGAAGCTTTTATTGCCATTAGCATACGCTGGGTTTTGTTTTGAGAATTCTGCAAACTAATTGGTGCTTGCCCTATGGCGGTTAAGACAGGAAATTTTTCAGGTTTCACGTTTTGCCATTCCACCTGTTTATCAAACACCGAAGAACAGGCGCTTAACACTAAAGCACTTAAAAAAATCCCGATACCATAACGTAAAGTATTCATATTGACCTTAGACATTTGTTTGATAATATTACTTTTGTATCGCAATGGCACGTGCATCGTCAGCGAGTTTGGTACTGTCACGCAAGATCATGCCATCTTTCATTTTAACATTTTCATGGCGATTAAAATCATCACCAACAACCCAAGCAGGAATAAAAGACTGCGCCGTTGCCACCACAACTCGAGATTGCATGCCAATCATTCTTGCGTTGACTAACACCCCTTCATCTTGTTGCATCATAGTGCCTGTAACAACATAGTCAATTATCTGACGTTCGGGCAATTCTTTCCAATCGCGACTAAAAACATAATCACCATCGGCCGTTACACGAATATGTCCGGTAGTTTTAAAATCAATAACAACCAAGCCATGTCGTTGCATTTCATGGATAAAACTTTCTGACAATTGATTGCCTAACGAGTTAGTTGATTCTAAATTTTTCAAATCGACAAATGATGCAACAGCGATTGGCGTTTTAGGCGTAACAAAGGTGCTACTTTCCAGCATTTGATAGGCAAGACCTTTCACCACGTCATTTATCGCATGACGAGGTAACTTAAAACTGTCAATTTCTTGTTTATCGGCATAAGAAGATCGATAAAAATCGTCCTTGGTTGTCACAGAACACGACATCACTGTCGGTATTATTATTGCTATAAGCCAATTTTTCATTGAGCTCTCCTCAATTAATGCTAATGTCATAAAATTAATGAAAATAATTAATAAAAATATTAAAGCATGATCCGCGCCAATATTTTTATTTCACCTCAACTTGGCCTAAAGCATGGTAGATTAAACTATACTCGCAGATTAGCGGGCATAGTTTTATGCCTTATTGTTCTGCCTATTGTCACCTTTTTTTCAGCACTGATGCTTTATCACTTTCAAGACCCCTTTTTATCCAAGCGCCAGCTTTTGCCAAACCATATAGGATTTTTAATGCCTGGTAAAACCCTAAGGCTGCATCTCTATCAGTAACCTAATACCGATGAAACTAGCTTATTGGGCCGCTTTACTTATCTTGAGTTGAACTTTTCTTTGAAATAGGCACAAAACCTGCATATTTAAAAACAGAGATTGATTCCCTATTAAAAGAGACCTTTATGCGCTTAAGTTTATTTTGCCTTTGCTGTGCTATATATAGTAGCGCTAGTGTCGGACAATGGTATGTATCGCAAGGTGTGGCGAGCATAGTAAATGCTGATAACAAAACAGCAAAAACACAAGCCATGCACAACGCGTTGAAAAAAGCCTTACTGGTTGCCGGTGCTTCAGTGTCAAGTGTTCAACAAGTGGTTAATGGTTTACTGACCCAAGACGAAATTAGCATTCGTGCCAGTGGCAGTGTGAATTCATTAGAGTTGGTCAGTGAACACTATAGCGACGACTTGGTCACTGTCACCATTCGGGCTGATATTTTTCCACAAGAAAAAAAGTGCTTCGCGGCTGATTATAAAAAATCCATGCTGTTAACCCGCAGTAATATACTACACCGTGAACAAGCTAATATTGGTAACATCTACGCTATTGATAGCACCTTAATCCAACAACTCGCTAATAAAATACAGCAGCAAGGTATTTATTTGGAGACTAAACTGGCCTTGCAAACTAAAACAGAATTTTCACGTTATAACCAAAGCTTGCAAAGCCAAAGTTTAAAAAACTTAACCATGTCATTAGCCAACATGACAGATAGCCAGTATGTTCTGTTTTCAGAGATCCAAGATCTTTCTCTCGCCAATGACGAAAATAATAACTGGCAGTTTTGGCAAAAAAACGTCTATCAACGCCAATTTAATCTTGCCCTTTATATTCACGACGGTACCACAGGTGAAAGAGTTTTGGCTAAACACTATCAAAGCTCTGCCCCTTGGCAATTCGATAAGCGCAAACAAGTTGACGTTACTAGCCATAACTTTTGGCAAAGTGACTATGGCCAAAGCATTAGTCTGACCTTAGACAACATGGTCAGTGATATTGATGAGAACATGATGTGTCAGCCAACCCAGGGCAGAATTGTGCAAGTACAAGGTAACTCACTGACTTTTAACTTAGGAAAAAGACACGGGGTTAAAATAGGTGATGAATTTTCTTTGCTACATTTCAATAATTTTATCAGTGATGATAAGCGCTCTTATTCAGGTTTTAACATCAGCCCTTATAAAGTTATGGTAACTTCTGTGAGTCAAGACAGTGCCCGGGCTACCACCACTGAGCAGCACATATTAGACAACATCCAAATTAACGACTTAGCGGTAAGGTATTAGAAAGTTTGATCAAGGTTACAAATTATGACTATTAATTAAATAGTTATCCGCTGTAAAGTGTATTTTTTTGAATACTAATTTATAAAATAGCTGTAGCATAGGCTAGCACTATAATTATTTGCATCATGTCCTCATAGTTTAACTGGATAAAACTGCGGCCTCCTAAGCTGCTGCTCCAGGTTCGAGTCCTGGTGGGGACGCCAGTAATTATTGATACAAACTTTGCAGGTAAGCGCTTTATAACTATCGGTACTATAACTAGCGGTACTGAAATTTTATGGTGAGTTATTTTATCTAGCCTGATGTTTGGCTAAGACGCTGGTAAATAGCAAAAAATTAATCTATTGGCATTATTTTAAAGCGATCTGCGACTAGAGGCTGTCAACACAAGATAATATAAATTGTGTATGTCGTGTCAATTTCTCACACTTACTTGTTGACTTATTTTCAGTGTAACAGATTGTAAAATAAGTGATAAATAACGACCTACACCCTAGAGCATGCATCCTACCACCCTGATACAACTGACTTAGCGTACATAAAAAAACCCCGCAATTGCGAGGCTTTGATTATTAAATGCGCTAAATCACTAGTTCACTATCTGTTTGTTCTATTACAACGTCCTTGTTGTCTGCTGCTGAGCCAGTGCTCAACAATGCTGATATGGCTAATACTAATACTGCTAATATTACCGTAGTCAGCTTAATTCCACGTGACGACGAGCTGTTCATTATTTAATCCTATGTCAGCTTGCATGTTTTTATTAAGTTTTTATTTTTTTTTACATACAAGCCATCAACACTAAAGGATCTTAATTTTAATTTCAAGCGCTTACTCGGCCCATTCAGCTTTTATTGTCGATTTAATCACCAGATCTATTCACGACAGTTAACACGGCTAAGTAAGCCTTAAAGTATATAAATATAGCTAAGTTAAAAATAATCATAGAAAAATGCTAATAACATTTGCAGTTAAGGGGTAGTCTAGGCGAAAATAAGCGCAATTTATATCCCATCAAATCTTATAATAATTGGAGCAAATATGCCGTCGCGTCAACAACTAGCCAATGCAATTCGAGTTTTAAGCATGGATGCCGTGCAAAAAGCTAAATCAGGACACCCTGGAGCCCCAATGGGCATGGCAGATATCGCTGAAGTTTTATGGCGTGACTTTCTAAAACATAACCCGTCTGATCCACAGTGGGTTGATCGTGACCGCTTTATTTTGTCTAACGGCCACGGTTCCATGTTAATTTATTCACTATTGCACCTTACCGGTTATGACTTGCCGATGAGTGAATTAAAAAACTTCCGCCAATTACACTCTAAAACACCGGGTCATCCTGAATACGGCTACACGCCAGGCGTAGAAACTACCACGGGTCCGTTGGGCGCTGGTCTGTCTAATGCTGTAGGTATGGCAATAGCTGAAAAAACCTTGGCGGCACAGTTTAACCGTGACGGTCATAACATTGTCGATCACAACACTTATGTATTTTTAGGTGATGGTTGTTTAATGGAAGGTATTTCGCATGAAGTTTGTTCATTAGCCGGTACCTTAGGTTTAGGCAAATTAGTGGCCTTTTGGGATGATAACGGTATTTCAATTGATGGTCATGTTGAAGGTTGGTTCACTGACAATACCCCAGCACGATTTGAAGCTTACGGTTGGCATGTGATCAGCGATGTTGATGGTCATGATAGCGCGGCTATCACTGCTGCCATTGCCGCAGCAAAAGCCGTCACCGATAAACCTACTATGATTTGTTGTAAAACCGTGATTGGCTTTGGTTCACCCAATAAATCTGGTACGCACGATTGTCACGGCGCACCATTAGGCGACGACGAAATTACGGCAACGCGCGAATTTCTTAACTGGCCTCATGCGCCATTTGAAATACCGGCTGATATTTATGCCGAGTGGGATCAAAAAGAAAATGGCGCCACAGAACAAGCCAACTGGAATGATAAATTTGCCGCTTACCAAGCTGCTCACCCAGCCTTAGCCGCAGAATATGAACGTCGTGTGATTAAAGGTGATTTACCTGCCGAGTTTGAAGAAAAAGCCAATGCCTACATTTTAGCCTGTCAGGAAAAAGCTGAAAATGTCGCTTCACGTAAAGCATCACAAAACACCATTGAAGTCTTTGGTGCTATGTTACCTGAGTTATTGGGCGGCTCAGCCGATTTAGCCGGCTCAAACTTAACGCTTTGGTCTGGTTCAAAAGGCATTCAAGATGATGCGGCCGGTAACTACATTTACTACGGTGTGCGTGAATTTGGTATGAGCGGTATCATGAACGGTGTTTCATTGCATGGTGGTTTTATCAACTACGGTGCCACTTTCATGATGTTTATGGAATACGCTCGTAACGCGGTACGCATGTCTGCACTTATGGGTATTCAAAATATTTTCGTCTACACCCATGATTCAATTGGTCAAGGTGAAGATGGTCCAACGCATCAGCCTATTGAGCAGTTAACTAACCTACGTACCACGCCTAACATGGTGACTTGGCGTCCAGCCGATGCCACTGAGTCAGCTGTGGCATGGAAAAACGCTGTTGTTCGCCAAAATGCACCAACATCATTAATTTTTTCTCGCCAAGGTTTACCTGCATTAACACGTACCAGTGCGCAAGTAGCTGATATTGCTAAAGGTGGCTACATCTTAAAAGATAGTGTTGGCACACCAGAAGTTATTTTAATTGCTACCGGCTCTGAAGTGTCATTAGCGTTAAAAGCAGCTGAAAGCTTAGGTGATAATGTCCGCGTTGTTTCTATGCCATCAACCAATATTTTTGATGCCCAAGATAATGATTACAAAGCATCAGTATTGCCGCCAGCAGTAACCAAACGTGTGGCGATTGAAGCCGCACATACTGACTTTTGGTATAAATACGTAGGCTTGAGTGGCAAAGTTGTTGGAATGACCACTTTTGGTGAGTCAGCACCGGGTAATGTCTTACTTGAATATTTTGGTTTTACCGTTGAAAACGTAGTTAACACAGTAAACAGCCTAAACTAATCTCCTTTGCTACAAAAATGGCATTTATAGCCAGTTAACACATACTTAACTGGCTATCTCCTTTACTAAATTCGTGATCAATAAGAGCCAAAAACATGTCAATTAATATCGCTATCAATGGCTTTGGCCGAATCGGCAGAAATGTTGTTCGTGCACTATATGAAAACGGCAGCACCAACGAATTTAACTTAGTCGCTATTAATGAACTTGCCGAGCCTGAAGGCATAGCTCACCTATTAAAATATGACTCAACTCATGGTCGTTTTTCATTTGCGGTGCAACAAAGTGCTGGCAAATTATTTATTGCTGGTGACGAAATATCGTTAAGCCATGAATCCGAGTTAAGCAATATGCCTTGGCAAGAGCACAATGTCGATATTGTCATTGATTGTACCGGTAAGTTTGGTAGCCAAGCAGATGGCCAGTTACATATTCAGCAAGGCGCAAAAAAGGTCTTGTTTTCACATCCTGGCTCACAAGATTTAGACGCGACCATTATTTATGGTATTAACCATCAACAACTCACTGCGGCTGAAAAAGTGGTATCAAACGGCTCTTGCACCACCAATTGTGTGGTGCCTGTTATTCAGGTTTTAGATCAAGCCTTTGGTGTTGAAAGTGGTGCTATCACGACCATTCATTCTTCGATGCATGATCAACAAGTGATTGACGCTTATCATCCTGACTTACGCCGTGCTCGTGCCGCCAGCCAATCGATAATACCGGTAGATACTAAATTGGCCGCAGGTATTGAACGAATATTACCCAAGTTTGCTGGCCGCTTTGAAGCAATAGCTGTGCGAGTACCCACTATCAATGTAACCGCTATGGATTTAAGCTTAAACTTATCAAGCGACGCTACTATTGCACAAATTAATCAAGCCATTGTTGACGCTCAACACAATGGTTTGGCAGGTATTTTAGGTTATACCACCGAACCGTTAGTTTCCATCGACTTTAATCATGACCCACACTCAAGCATTGTTGATGGCAATCAAACGCGGGTTAGTCACAAGCGCTTAGTAAAATTACTTATTTGGTGTGATAACGAATGGGGTTTTGCTAATCGTTTACTAGACACCGCTTCTGCTATGGCAAAAGTGGGTTAATTGAGCATAGATGTCGTTAACAAATACAATAACTTAAAATTTACTTAACCGTTAAACTTCTACCAACAGGGAATAAACATGTCAGTAATCAAAATGACCGACTTAGCATTAAACAACCAACGTGTGCTCATTCGTGAAGACTTAAATGTACCAGTTAAAGAGGGCAAAATCACCTCTGATGCGCGCTTAAGAGCGGCCTTACCCACACTGAGATTAGCCTTAGATGCGGGTGCAAAAGTGATGGTTATGTCGCACTTAGGTCGTCCAACTGAAGGCGAATATAATGCCGAATTTTCTTTGCAGCCTGTCGCCGATTATCTAAGTGCCGCACTTAACGTACCGGTTCGTTTAGTCACAGATTACCTTGATGGCGTAGAGGTTAATATTGGCGAATTAGTGATATTTGAAAACATTCGCTTTAATGTTGGCGAGCAAAGCAATGATGACGCCTTATCGAAAAAATTAGCCGCGTTGTGTGACATTTTCGTTATGGACGCATTTGGCACGGCTCATCGCGCACAAGCCAGTACACATGGCGTCGCAAAATATGCCGCTACTGCCTGTGCAGGCCCACTGTTAGCGGGTGAATTAACCGCGTTATCACAAGCACTTGATAACCCTGCCCGTCCATTGGTGGCGATTGTTGGTGGCTCAAAAGTGTCAACTAAACTTACCGTGCTAGACTCATTAGCCGGTATTGTTGACCAACTGGTTGTGGGTGGCGGTATTGCCAATACTTTTATTGCCTCACAAGGTCACAATGTGGGTAAATCATTATTCGAAGCTGATTTAGTTGATGAAGCAAAACGCTTAACTAAACAAGCGAGCGACAATAATGGTTCAATTCCAGTACCGACCGATGTGGTGGTTGGTCAAGAATTTTCTGAAACCGCTGTAGCAACACTTAAAAATGTTAGCGACGTAGCCGATGGCGATATGATTTTTGATATTGGCCCAGAGAGCGCAAAAGCCTTGGCAGATATTATCGCTAATGCCGGTACCGTCGTATGGAATGGCCCCGTTGGTGTCTTTGAATTTGACCAATTTGGACAAGGCACTGAAGTTATCGCCCACGCTATTGCCAATAGCAAGGCATTCTCTATTGCCGGAGGCGGTGACACCTTAGCCGCGGTTGATAAATATGGTATTGCCGATAAAATATCTTATATTTCAACCGGTGGTGGTGCTTTTCTTGAATTTTTAGAAGGCAAAAAATTGCCTGCTGTAGAAATTTTAGAAGCGCGCGCTAAAGCATAAACTCGCTCGACAAGTAAATATTTTATCTTAAAAAGCTGATGGCACTTAATTGTGCTCTCAGCTTTTTTTTCACTTTTTTTTCACATTTTTTTCAATAAAACTTTCATTAGGTTATTTATTTTCAGTGACTCAAATTAAGCATAAAAATATTATTTATTTCACTGTCTATTTCGTAGTAAATTTACACCAATACTACAACTTATTATGCTAAAGCCTGCTTAAAACACCATTACTTACGTAATTAATATACAGAAGCTGTAAATTAAAAAAAATTTATATTTTAAGCAATATTGATCATTTTTTTCTAGTGCAAATTACTAAATTCATCTGATATACTTACGTTACGAAAGCAATAAGTTTCACAATGAAACTTGTTAACAATCAATTTTGTCACTATTTACAATCACAGGAGTTAGTTCATGGCTTTAGTTTCTATGCGCCAAATGTTAGATCATGCGGCCGAAAACGGTTACGGTATCCCAGCCTTTAACGTTAACAATTTAGAACAAGTTAGAGCTATCATGCTTGCCGCCAACGACACCAACAGTCCGGTAATTTTGCAGGGTTCAGCAGGCGCCAGAGCTTATGCCGGCGCACCCTTTTTACGGCACTTAATTTTAGCTGCTATTGAAGAGTTCCCTCATATACCTGTGGTAATGCACCAAGATCACGGCACCTCACCAGGTGTTTGCCAACGCTCAATTCAGTTAGGTTTTTCATCTGTGATGATGGACGGTTCATTAATGACTGACGGTAAAACGCCTTCAAGCTATGAATACAATGTTGATGTTACTCGCCGTACTGTTGAAATGGCGCACGCCTGTGGTGTTTCAGTTGAAGGTGAACTAGGTTGTTTAGGTTCGCTTGAAACAGGTGAAGCCGGTGAAGAAGATGGCATTGGCGCGGTCGGTAAATTGACCATGGAGCAAATGCTAACTGATCCTGAAGAAGCCGCTGACTTTGTGCAAAAAACACAAGTTGACGCCTTAGCTATTGCCTGTGGTACTTCTCACGGTGCTTATAAATTTACCCGTCCACCTACGGGCGATATATTAGCGATTGATCGTATTAAAGCCATTCATAACCGTATTCCTAATACACATTTAGTGATGCACGGTTCTTCTTCAGTGCCACAAGACTGGTTAGCTATTATTAATGAATTTGGTGGCAAGATACCAGAAACTTATGGTGTACCGGTTGAGCAAATTCAAGAAGGTATTAAAAATGGTGTGCGCAAAATCAACATAGATACCGATTTACGTTTAGCGTCTACGGGTGCCGTTCGTCGTTTCTTAGCCGAAAACCCAAGTGAATTTGACCCACGTAAATTCTTAAAAGCATCAACACAAGCTATGTACGATATTTGTAAAGCGCGTTACGAAGCCTTTGGCAGCGTTGGACATGCATCAGCAATTAAGCCTATCTCGCTTGATAACATGTTTATGCAATATTCTACTGGCAAATTGGATGCTTTAATTAAGTAAGTAAGTAATTAAAGTTAAAAATAACGACAACCTATTAGTCCTATTTAGTTTAATACGCTAGCAAATAATCCGATGGATATTATTCATCGGATTTTTTTCGTCTGCTTTTTAACGATCACTTTTAAAGACAAACGTGCATCAAAAAGCTAATCAATTGAAATATAATCACATCGTTAATAAATCGCTTAATTTATTAACAATATAATGATATTTCAATTGATGTTTATTATAATTAAACTTTTATCAGAAACCTTAGGATACATAATGGACACTATTCAAAACTGGTTTGTCGATAACCAAACATTGTTGATCGATTTTGCGATTAAATTAATCGTTGCAGTAGCCATCATTATCGTCGGTAAGTTTATTGCCAAAATGGTTCGCCAAGGCGTAATCAAAGTGATGCGCCATAAGGGCATGGATGAAGCGATTATTTCCTTCATTAGCAGTTTGCTTTACGGTATGTTATTTTTCATTGTTATTGTTGCCGCTATATCACACTTAGGCTTTAACACCACGTCATTAGTCGCTATTGTTGGTGCCGCCGGTTTAGCGATAGGTCTAGCATTACAAGGTTCATTATCAAACTTTGCTTCGGGCGTATTACTGATTGTTTTTAAACCCTTTAAATCAGGCGATTTTATCGAAGTCGCTGGTGTTGCCGGTATGGTTGAACAAATTTTAATATTCTCCACTCAATTGAGAACCGGGGATAATAAAACCGTTATTATCCCAAATGGTGCGATCACTAGTGGCACTATTACCAATTACTCAACCAAAGCAACCAGAAGAATCGATTTAATCATCGGGGTAAGCTATGAAGCCGATCTGGCAAAAACTAAAGCACTGTTACTCGCTATAGCCAGTGCCGACGAAAGAGTATTAAAAGACCAAGCAGTAACCGTAGGTGTATCAGCACTTGCTGACAGCAGCGTTAATTTCGTGGTAAGACCTTGGGTTAACTCTACAGATTACTGGCCAACTTACTACGATTTACTAGAAAAAATTAAAACTGAATTGGATAGCGCAGGTATCGAAATCCCATTCCCACAATTATCTATTCACATGAATAAAGAGGAAAAAAATGAGTCATAAGTTATTATCAGCCGCATTATGTTGTGTATCACTAACATCGCTAGCAGAAGAAGCAAGCACACCAGTAGTAGAGTCACCTTATACGGCTTCGGCAGAGTTAGGTATGCTTTTTAAAACAGGTGACACTAATAGTGCTGATATTAAATCCGGTTTTGATTTTACTTACGAAGTTGATGATTGGAAATCCACAGTAACACTGGGCTTACTGGTCAAGAAGAGTGAGCAAGAAGATGAAAACGGTGAAGAACATTTTACCACCAGTGATCAAAAATGGACTGCTGTTGGCCAAACAAATTACAATATTGATACAGCGAGCCCAAACTATATCTATGGTAACGTTTCTTATGAAGATAATCGTTTTAGTAATTTCAAAAGCCAAAGTTCAGTTTCAACCGGTTGGGGTCGTCGTTGGTTCGAATCTAAACAAGCAACACTAGATGCCGATATTGGCCCAGGTTTCAAGCGCGACGTTATTCGCAAAACTGACCTTCAAACAGAACAATCTAAATCTGCTTTTATTATTCAAGCCCAGGCTTTATACAAGCGTCAAATAAATGAACACGTTTTATTTAAGCAATTAGTTGTCGCTAAGTACGCACCAAAAGCAGACGAAAATAGCACTTATCAAGCGAGAACATCAATCACCACAAAGTTACTTGAAACTTTGCAGCTTAAGTTTAGCTTTACCTTAGATTACAACACTGATGTGGAAGATGACAAAGAAAATGTTAATACCGAAACTGCCATGACTCTGGTCTACAGTTTCTAAGTATTAAGCGCAGTGAGTGATAACTTTGTTTTATAAAGCCAGCATGTTCAACATGCTGGCTTTATTCTTTTTAGGTATTAAAACATCACTGATTTTTTAAAGCGACTTTACTGACTAGCCTAAAAACTACCGCACTTAGGGCTAATGTAGCCACAATCGCCGCACCACTGGGTAGGTCAAAACTGGCTGATAAACACAAACCAAATAAGTAACCCACCAAACCCACGCCATAAGCCCAGAGTAATACCCGTTTTGTCTGTAATTTATTAATCGCCAGTGCGGGTAATATTAAGGTACTAAACACAAGATAAACGCCAACAAGCTCAACCGATAATGTTATCACTAGCGCAAATATTAGATAGAAAGCTGCGCCATCTAATATTTTAGGCTTATAAAATATAAGCGCCAAAATCGCACTATAGACCACAGTAGGTAACAACAATTGTTGCCAACTTACCCAGAGGATTTGTCCTGACATGAGCTGTTTAAGCAGTTCAGCGCCATGAGGGTCATTAGCTAACAATAACATAGCGCTCACGGCTGATAAGACGTAAAAACACCCTATCATGGCTTCCAATTCTTCTGCCATATGCTTAGCTAACCAAGCAATAATGCCCGCTCCCGCTAAAGCAAATAGCGCTGGCATCCAAACATGTGCATAGGCAAGTTCAGCAATATCATGATCCATACGCACAACAATAGCGCCTAAAGCGGCAATTTGGGCGATAGCTAAATCAATAAAAATAATGCCACGCTTTAATACTTGCTTACCTAGCACAACATGGGTTGAAAGCACTAATATACCCGCAGCAAAGGCCGGCAATAATATGGTCAGTAATTCATAATCCATCAAAGGTACCTCTAACAGCTAATGCTATTTTTGTGTGCGATATGCTTGCGTCAATAAATCTAGAGTACTGTCATATAAGCTAAATAAGTCTTTACTTTGCTCATTACCGCCAACCGATAGTGGCAATACAATAACAGGTAAATTAGACTTTTCTGCTAACCAATTCGCGCCACGTTTGTCTTGATAAGACGCAATAATAATTGCCGCTATATCACCGTTGTCAGCCCGTTTTAACAAGCTTGCAAGATGGCTACTGGTTGGCGGCAAACCAGGTTTAGGCTCTAAGTCTGCTACTTGTTCAATATTGGCAAAGTCAAACAAATAACGAAAACTTGAGTGATACGCGATCACTTTCATGCCTTGCAAACCACGGGCTTTTACTTGCCACTTGGTCATGGCTAATTGCCAACGTGCAGAAAAACGACTTAACTGCTGTTGATACTTAGCACTTTGCTCTTCATCAAGTTGAATTAACTTATCTGTTAACGCTTGAGCAATAGTTAGCATACGCGGCGGCGAAAAATGTACATGCGGATTACCTAAGCTATGTACATCGCCCATACTACGGTCGACATTGCTCATTTGATCTAAGGTTTTTACCTGCTCTGCCGCAAAAAACAAACCTTTGTCTGTGCTACGCACTTGCACATTAGCTGCTTTCATTTGCAACATAGGTAACCAACCAACTTCTAATTCAGCACCGGCGCAGATAACCAGATCTGTTTGGCGCATTTTAGCAATCAAACTTGGCCGAGCTTGCACTTGATGTGGGTCTTGCATCGCGGTTGTAGCCGAGTATATACGAGCATCTGGCGCAAGTTCCTTGGCTAAAGCGGCGTACTCAGGCTCACAAGCAAAAATATTCATTTGCGCCAAAGCACCGTGACTTAAGGTCAGTAAAGCACTGCCTAATAGTAATTTAAAATTGATGCGCACTGTGAGCTCCCATTATCATAGTATATTGTAAAGTAACAACATTATCATTACTTTCAATTTCAAAACCCACATTACTTTGATGACTAAACTCCACTCTTACGGTAGAGAAGTGACTATTGTGCCAAGCAATACTGAGCTCAGTTTCCTTCAGTGTTTGTTGATCAAAGTGACCTTCATGCTGCAACTGACTATCTAACTTGCCATAGCGTAATCCTGCTGACCAATTTGGTGAAAATTGATACACTCCACTGACATACCAAGCTTCATGATAATCTTTACTATTAGCCTCCTCGTCATGATCTGCTGCTCCAGCAAATTCTTCATGCAGCTCTGGAACCATAAAATCACTGACTCTAAAGTATTCAGCACTGAGGGTTAAATGTTGATATTTATAATTACCATCAGGTGCCCACTTATAAACAAAGTCAGTTATAAAAGTATTCTTCCCGGTATAACTTGCGCCATGGCCATGATCATGTTCATCTTCATGTCCTGCTTCTTCATGTCCTGCTTCTTCATGTTCCGCTTCTTCATGTTCTTCCGCTGTTAATTGGCCATTTTCATTGCGTAAATAACTCACCCCTAACTGCCATGAACTTTCAATAGAGATATCGCCACCCATTTTAGTGAACGCGGTATAAACCCCTGTACTGTCAAACGCTCGTTCACCATGCTCGTCGGCCGCTCGAAGACTATCACCTGAAAAGGCTTCTACGCCCATAGTCCAATACAAATCCGTGGGGGCAATGTAACTAAATCTCAAGCCGTCGTCGAAGTAATGCCCACCTAAAAATGCTCGATAAGCACTGGGTCTACTGGTAAAAGAGTCAGTATGAAGATGTTGGTTATTTAAATAACCAATGTCTGATAGGAATCGACCTGCACGTACAGTAAAGCCGTTGGGTAAGGCCATAGTTTGAACAAAGGCTTCTTCAACGATAACTTCTGTTTCACCATTATGTGACTCAAAAACCGTAGTCAGTTTACCAAAGAACATATCATCAATACTGGCACTGAACGCCAATTCAGTTTCACCTAGCCCAAAACCTTTTGCCCGTTCAGTCATCAGGCGATCATCGCTTTGATAATAGCCGTCTAAGACCGCACTAACAGTGAGGTTGGAAAGTGTCGGGGTTTGCGCTTGTGAAAGTAGTGGGAAAAAACTAGATATAACGATTGCTGCGCTAAATTTTATCGGCAAGTGTGCAGATAAGCGGGCAGGTAAAAATTGAAAATTTTTCATTGTTAAAAATCTCTAAAATAAATTAAATACAAATATCGTGTGCTAATAGACAGCAAACGCTTAATAAAACTTTAAATTGTAAAAAATACCAGTTTGACTATCGACGTTATCAACTAGGTATAAGATGTTTTAGAGTGTGAGAGGAGGGGCACGACTAAGGTAAGTAACACTATGAGTCAGTGTTATTATTAGTCGAATACTAGTAGTTTGTTCAATTGGTTGAGAAATAAAGCCAAGTTTGACGTCATGCTGCGGCAGTACTTGATCAAATTGATGCTGGTGAAAGCACAAAGTACAGTGAGTTGTAACACCATCATCAATATGTTCAACACTATGCGCAGCAGCAGCCACAGACAAAAATAACAATATAGCACTGAGCCATATTGCGATAAGTCGCCTGTTAGTTACTGAAAAGTACATTTGTGCTACCCAATGAATGAATGAATGAATCAAATTCAATAATAGTGTACGCGACTTACAACTTATCTTGCAAGCAGAGCACGTACCGTTTAACACAATTAACGGTACTTCTATCGCAAGTGTTTAAGTAACCACACGCATCAGCGCGGTAACATGCTAATTGTTCTGGCTCTGATCACTTATTTTGTGCAGTGACTAACTCATAGGCGGCTTGAATGTCTTGCGCTTTTTGTTTAGCCGTCTCCATCATTTCAGGGGGTAAGCCTTTCGCGACTAATTTATCAGGATGATGCTGAGACATCAGTTTGCGGTAAGCTTTTTTAATCTCACTCGCTGAATTTTTATCCGTTACACCTAGCACTTTATAAGCATTTTCCAGTTGTTTTCCTGATTGCGCAAAACTATGATTTGAGCCACTTTGACCTTGTTGATGAAAGTTTGCACCCGCAATAATCATTTCTAATAATTTATCTAACTCTTGCGCTGAGTAGCCTAAACCCTTAGCAATTTGGTGCAGTGCATCACGTTCATCTTGCTCTAAACTGCCGTCGGCAAAGGCGACTTGAATTTGAATTTCTAAAAACAACAATAATAAATCTCGGCGATTACCTACTGCAGACTTTAATTTCTTTAATTGTTCGCTCAGTGGAAAACCGGTAGTTTTACCGTCTCTAAATGCTTCTTGGGCTTGTTGGCGTAAGGCATCTTTTAACCCCAACTTATCCATATAGGCATTGGCAAAAGCAATTTCATGTGGCGAAACCTGACCATCTGCTTTGGCCATATAGCCCATAACTGAAAAGCTACTATAAAAAAATGCCGCTTGACGGTCGGTATCACTTTTAGCGCCACCTAAAGCACTAAAATCTAGCCCTATGCCTTTATCAAAACGATGTCCAATCCACGCCCCTATTAATGCACCAATAATACTCCTGCTTAGCATAAAACCAAACAAGAAACCTAAAACCTTACCCCAAATTCGCATTGTAAAACTCGATAATTAATTAACTGTAAAACTGTTTTAAATAGTGTTTAGTCTAGCTAAACGTTCAGGTGTGCCAACATCAGTCCAGGCCGTGTCTGTCACACTCGCTGAGATTTTTTGCTGATCAGCAGCAGCTCTTAACATCGGCGCTAAAGGTTGCACTGCTTGTTGTGCCATTAAGGCTTTATGCCCGCTTGTGCTTTCTTGCTCAAAAAAGCTTTTTCTATAAAGCGCAATACCACTAAAGGTGTAAGTGGCTTGCTGGTTATTTTTGGGATTAGCTAACATGTCCTTAACAAGTGCAAAGTCGCCTTGCCGATTGTGCTCTGGATTTTCAACTAACAGCAAGTGTGCGTTACAATTAGCGGATAACAATGGTAATTTTTTAAAATTATAGTCACAATAAATATCCGCATTAACCACCATGAATACGTCATCTTCATGCTCGGCTAACATCGGTAGTGCTTTAATAATTCCCCCCGCTGTTTCCAACGCTACCGGCTCTGCACTGTAGCTAATATCAGCCGAAAATTGCTTACCGCAGCCAAGATAATCAACAATTTGTTGACCCAGCCAAGCGTGATTGATGACAATATTTTGAATACCCGCCGCGACTAAATTTTTGATGTGATATTCAATCAAGGGTATGCCGTTAACTTGCAGCAATGGCTTAGGGCAATCATCTGTTAGGGGCCGCATACGTTCGCCCCGTCCTGCGGCCAAGATCATCGCTTTCATGAAAAATCATCCAAAATTTAGTTTAAAATCCACTGCGTTTATTTACTGCCGATATTACTCGTTTAGTGACTAACTCGTGCAAAAAGCTGAGTTTATCATATTGTGCGCTAACATCTTGTATGTAGGTCAAAGTAAGTGGAATATCCGCTAAATACCCTGACTTGTTGTCTCTATGATGCAAGCGGGCAAAAATACCGCTAGCTTTTATATGGCGTTGTAGTCCGGTTAAATCAAACCAATATTGCCACTTTTCTTTGCTTAGGTTTTCATCAGGAAAATAGTTTTGTA
Source organism: Colwellia sp. MB02u-9 (assembly GCF_014077085.1). Classification (NCBI taxonomy): domain Bacteria; kingdom Pseudomonadati; phylum Pseudomonadota; class Gammaproteobacteria; order Alteromonadales; family Colwelliaceae; genus Colwellia; species Colwellia sp. MB02u-9. The sequence continues at coordinate 135,723 of NZ_JACGVF010000096.1, read as the reverse complement.
CTTGTTGACGATAATCTTCCATCAATGGCGTTATTAACTGCTTAGGCCAACGTACGTAACAATCCTTAAGTAACGACACCAAATCATAAATAACCGGGCCTTTTACCGCATCTTGAAAATCAATAACACCCAGTTTATCATCGGCCAACAGCATAATATTTCGACTGTGATAGTCACGATGCATAAAAACCTTAGGCTGTGCAATAATGGCAGAAACCAGAACATCAAAACAAGCGCTTAATGCTATTTCTTCATCCGCAGTTAAATAAATACCTAAGTGTTTTTCTAACAACCATTCTTTAAATATTACCAATTCAGTCAGGATAAATGGGGCATTATAATCAGGCAATTTTGCAACGACTGCTGTTTTGCATTTAAGCATATTGCTCAGCTCAATAATCGCGTTCGCATAATAATGCTGCATGTTTTCACTTGATAGTCTTTCAGCCAATACAGTGTCACCAAAATCACTCAGACAAAGAAAACCGGCTTCAAGGTCTGCCGCGATAATATTAGGCACATTGACCCCAAGGTCCTGCAAAACTTGCTGTACATCGACAAATGCTTGGTTATTTGATAATTTTACGGGTGCATCAACCGCTATATAGCACTGACTTTGATTATGAAAGCGAAAGTAACGTCGAAAACCTGCATCTCCAGTCAAGGGGATTAGGCTAATATTTTCCGCCGAAAAGTGACTTTCTAGCCACTGTAATAAATATCTAGTTCTTAAGTTACTCAATGAAATATCGCTCTAAAAAAAATTATGCCAATGATTCTGCCAATATAACTAATTAGCAGACTAATGAAAATTGCTATATTATTGCTATTAGCGGTAAAATGCCGTTCTAAATCTAGGCTTTGTATTTTTCAAGTTAATTACCCGGACCATAAATGCGCTTTTCCCTAAACAAAATTATCTTTGTCTGCCTAATATCGTTTACATTTGGTAGCAAGGCGCAAAATACTGAAATAGGTACTAAAATAAGTACTGAAATAAATACTAATCTAGCCAGCCAATGCCCGATTCCATTCTACGCAAATATTGCTGACGAAACCGGTAAGCAGGCCAACGAAAATTTTACGATTATCTCAACAACCTCAACCATCAAAAAAGGTCAATATGCGAACTTTACCGGTGGTGTTACTTTATTAAATCAAGATAAATCGGTTGTTGCTGACCAATTAACGGTCAACCGCGACACAGCTACAGTCGATGCAAATGGCGACATTCACTTTCAAAATAAAGGCATAGATATATTTGCCGACTCGCTCAATATCAACCAGCTGCAACAAACGACCTCACTGAACGCCGCTTCGTATCAACTTAATGGCTCTGCTGGCCATGGTAATGCGAAAAAAATCAACATTAATGGCAATGGTAAAACCCTAAGCTTTCTCGACTCAAGCTTTACCACCTGTTACGACGCCGTACCTGATTGGCAAATGCGGGCTAGTGAAATTACCATTTCATCAGATAAAAAATCGCTTGAAGCTTATCATGCACGCTTTAGCCTTTTCGATATCCCGATTTTATATATTCCCTATTTAACTATGCCACTCAGTAATGACCGAATGTCAGGCTTTTTATACCCAACAATCAGTACCTCCAACAATTCAGGTTTAGAGGTTGAGGCTCCCTATTATTTCAACATTGCAGAAAACATGGATGCCACCATCACACCGCGTTATATGTCACAAAGAGGCACACAATTAATTACTCAATTTAGGTATTTACAGGACTTACAATCAGGGCAGATTGATGTTGAATATCTCGATAAAGACACAAAGCTGATTAATAGTGATAATGCACGATATTTAGCACGACTTCAGCATATTGGTACATTTTCAGAGCGATTTAGGGCCCATGTTGATTACACCGCTATCAGTGATGATAATTACCTGGTGGATTTAGGCAGTAATCAATTTAACGCCAATGACGCTTATCTTTATCAAATTGGCGAGCTTGCCTACTTTGCAGATAATTGGCAAACGAAGATAAAAATGCAAGATTTTGAGCTTTTGGGAAACCATCAACTGAGTTACAAAACCTTACCGCAAATAGAATTCAGCCTTCAGCAATCATTAGCTGATTTTGACGGTATTTTTGATCTTTATTCTGAGTTTTCAAGTTTTGATACCGCGGATAAAACCAAGCCCACCGCACAAAGGTACCATGTAGAAGCGGGCTTGTTATATCCCATAGTTACCCCTGCCTGGTTTTTAAATTCAGAATTTAAAGTACTTCAAACCAATTACAGCCAGAAAAATATTCGTAGTGGTAGTCTGTTAGAAAAAAATATTAGCAGAACTTTACCCAAAATACGTCTCCATGGTGGAGTAAACTTTGACCGCAACCTAAGCTTATTTAATCAAGGCTATAACCAAACATTAGAGCCGCAATTACAATATCTTTATATTCCAGATAAAGAGCAAAAAAATATCGGTATTTACGATACAACCACCTTGCAAGATGACTATAACGGCTTATTTCGCGACCGCCGTTTCAGCGGCATTGATCGCATAGCACAAGCTAATCAACTATCTTGGGGGGTAACAAGTCGACTATTAACCGCAGATAATACTGAAGTGCTGCGCTTGAGTTTAGGGCGAATCGTTTATTTAAATGATAGTAACTTTGACGATAGCGACCAAGAGGCTTTAGTGGATAAATCAGCATTCGCTGCCGATATTTTTGTCCACATAAATCGCCAGTGGCAATTTAGTTCTGACATTCAATACAACAGCGATTTAGGCGTGACGAATAAAAGTCAAACCTCATTTGATTATTTATTTTCCGATAATCAAACAATTCAATTGAACCATCGATATGCGCGTGATGTCTCAGGAGAGTCATTAGAGCAAATGTCTTTAGCCACTAATATTAAGATTGCACAGCGCTGGCAAATTGTTGGCCGATTTAGCCAAGACTTACAAGGTAAACGCAGTATCGAAAGTTATGCTGGCCTTGAATATAGTAGCTGCTGTTGGGGTATTCGCTTTACCTACCATCGCAATATTAATTCGACCATTGACGACACGAGTAACATAAACGAAAATCGAGATGCATTTGATAGCAGTTTTAATATTCAGTTTGTATATAATGGTATAAATAGCAATAAATCGTCCAACAGTGTTGGAGATATGTTTAATTCAAGTATATTCGGCTATAAACGCCCCTACTTCCTCAATAACTAATTAAAAGAAACCTACGTTACATGAAAAATTCATTGAAATTATTACTGCTTAGCTCGGTGTTTATTTTAAGCTCACTGGGGAAATGTATGGCCGTTGAGGTTGAACTTGACCGAGTAGCAGCGGTAGTTAATAGTGGTGTTGTATTAGAGTCTGAAGTTAAAGACCTGATCGCCTCTGTTACTATACAAGCAAAAAAAAATAACCAAACCTTACCATCAGACCGCGCTTTACGTGTTCAAGTCATGGAAAAGTTAATTAATGACGCGATAATCTCGCAACTGGGTGAGCGCATGGGCGTTCAGATCAGTGATGCCCAACTTGATGAAACCATATCAAATATGGCACAGGAGAATAAGCAATCACTTGAGGAATTGCGCCAATCACTTGTTGCAGACGGCCTAGATTATGAAAAATATCGTGAGAGTATTCGTAACGAGTTAATTTCAGGCGAAGTTCGACGCGCTAGTTTACGTCGGCGCATTTATATCTCACCACAAGAAGTCGCTAACCTATTGTCGGTCATGAAAGAACAAACTAATGCTGATATAGAGTATCGTTTAGGCCATATCTTAATTGAGTTTCCTAATAATCCAAAGCAAGTGGATATCAGCGCGGCTAAAGTACGTGCTGAAAAAGTGCTTGAATTATTAAATAACGGCAGCGACTTTACTAATATTGCTATGACCTCATCTGGCGGCGGAAATGCCCTTGATGGTGGTGATTTAGGTTGGAAAACCATTAATGAAATGCCAACCTTATTTTCTGAAATAGTTGATGGTCAAGAAAAGGGCAGTATTTTTGGTCCCATCCGTACTGGCTTAGGTTTTAGTATCGTCAAATTAGTCGATATTCGTGGTCGTAAAACCATGGAAATTGAAGAAGTAAAAGCAAGCCACATCTTAATTAAGCCCTCAATTATTCTCAGTGAAGCCAAAGCAGAAGCTTTATTACAAGGTTTTGTCGACAAATTAAATGCTGGTGAAGCTGACTTTGCTGAGCTTGCCAAAGAGCACTCTGAGGGGCCTACCTCTGTTCGTGGTGGCGACTTAGGTTGGTCAGAGCCAAGTAAATATGATCCCGCCTTTGCCGAAGCATTGGCAAGTTTAGATATTGATGAAGTGCATAAACCATTTCGTTCGTCTTTTGGTTGGCACATTGCTAAATTAACCGGCCGTAGAACATTAGACGCCACTGAGCAAATGAATGAGAACCGCGTCTACCAACTGCTTTACAACCGTAAATTCGGCATGGAAGGCGCACGTTGGATCAAAGAATTGCGTGACGAAGCGTATATAGAAGTTTTAGAAATAGGTAAAAAATAGTGTTAAAACGAATAGCAATAACACCGGGAGAGCCAGCAGGTATTGGCCCAGATTTGATGATAAAAGTCGCGCAGCAAGATTGGCCTATGCAAATGGTTGCGGTCGTGTCTCCTGAGTTATTAATCGCACGAGCGAAATTATTAAACTTACCACTGCTCATCAAGCCCTATAACGCCGATGATGAAATAACCGCGCATAAAGCCGGAACACTGATTGTATTACCGGTAGCATTAGACGATATTTGCGAGCCTGGCGTACTTAACGCTAACAATGGTCGCTACGTAGTCGAAACCTTGCGTATTGCCAGTGAGAAAAATATTTCTGGCGAATTTGATGCAGTAGTTACTGGCCCTGTTCATAAAGGTTTAATCAACAAAGCCGGTATCGCGTTTAGCGGCCATACCGAATATTTTGCTAATCAAGCAAACTGTTCTGATGTGGTGATGATGTTAGCGACAGAAGGATTAAGAGTGGCGCTAGTTACGACTCATATACCTTTAGCTTATGTCTCTAAAGCCATCACACACGAAAGGCTGCAAAAAGTTACCCGCATATTACATCGAGATTTGATTGAAAAATTTGGCATTCATGATCCTAAGATTTATGTTTGTGGCATCAATCCGCATGCCGGTGAAGACGGCCATCTGGGCCGTGAAGAAATCGATGTGATGATCCCCGCTTTAGATGAATTGCGTTTAGAAGGCATGAACCTTATTGGCCCCTTGCCTGCTGATACCATTTTCCAAGCTAAATACTTGGATGATGCTGATGCCATATTGACTATGTTTCATGATCAGGGCTTACCAGTACTTAAATATAAAGGTTTTGGCTCTTCGGTGAATATTACTTTAGGACTGCCATTCGTCAGAACATCTGTTGATCACGGTACCGCCTTAGATTTGGCTGGCACCGATAAAGCAGATGTGGGTAGTTTCAAAGAAGCGATAAACACAGCGATAACCTTAGCTAACAACCATGTAGAAGATTAATTGAGTAGAAAAATACTATGAGTAAAAATTCCCATTTGGGTCATCAAGCCAAAAAACGCTTTGGACAAAACTTTTTACATAATGACGCCATCATCAGCAATATTGTTGACGTTATCAACCCAGAGCCCAATGAAAATTTAGTTGAAATTGGCCCTGGATTAGGCGCACTTACCGAACCTGTTATCGAACGTGCGGGTCAACTCAGCGTCATTGAGTTAGACCGAGATTTGGCACATAGATTACGTCATCATCCATTTTTAGCGGCTAAATTAACTATCTATGAAGAAGATGCTTTAAAATTTGATTTTGCCCAATTAGCCAGTGACGAAAAACCATTACGTATTTTTGGTAATTTGCCTTATAACATTTCAACCCCGCTGATCTTTCACTTACTGACTTTTAAAGACAAAGTGAAAGATATGCACTTTATGCTGCAAAAAGAAGTGGTACAACGTATGGCATCGGGTGAAAACTGTAAAGCTTATGGTCGTTTATCCATCATGACACAATACCAATGCCAAGTTATACCTGTCATGGAAATAGGCCCTGAAGCCTTTAAGCCCGCACCTAAAGTAGACTCGGCCATTGTCAGATTAATACCGCATAAAGTGATTAAAAATCCTGTTAAGGATATTAACTCGCTCAATAAAGTTTGTTTAGCGGCATTTAATCAGCGTCGCAAGACTATTCGTAACAGCTTTAAAAAGCTGATTTCTGCTGAACAGTTAACGGCGTTAGGTATTGACCCAGGACTGCGTGCTGAAAATTTAGCCTTAGCCGATTTTGTCATGTTAGCTAATTTTGTTACTGACAATCCAATAGAGCTTAACAATGAATGATAACCAAGTAGCAACAGTTGCTGATATTGAGGTGAGTGTCGTTAGTGACTATCTAGCGCAACAATCTATCGAAGCCGAACAACAATTTGTCTTTAGTTACACTGTCACAGTAACAAATAACAGTGATGAAACTGTACAGCTACTCAGTCGCTATTGGTTAATTACTGACGCTAACGGTGAATCTAGCACGGTATCAGGTGAAGGTGTTATTGGTCAGCAACCTTTTATTAAGGCCGGCCAAAATTTTACCTATACCAGTGGCTGTGTATTAAAATCTCCCTTGGGTAATATGCAAGGGCACTACCAAATGCAAAGAAAATCAGCCAAGTTAGTGCAAGTTGAAATCCCACTGTTTCGCTTAGCAAAGCCCAATATATTAAACTAGAGAGCACTAATGGCTGTTTATTTCGTCGGTGACATTCAAGGCTGCTACAGCGAACTAAAGGCCTTATTAACTCAAGTGAGCTTTTCCACTGTTAGCGACCAGCTTTATGTTGCCGGTGATTTAGTCGCCCGCGGGCCTAATTCTCTGGAGACCTTGCGCTTTATTAAATCGCTTGGGCAAAGTGCTAAAGTGGTTCTAGGTAATCATGACTTGCACTTACTTGCCGTTTATCACGGTATTAAAAAAGTGAAAAAGCAAGATCACCTAGCGCCATTATTATCAGCTCCAGACGTAGCAGAATTAATGCACTGGTTAATTCAACAGCCACTTATTCAAAAACTGCCTGATGAAGAAACTTATATGAGCCATGCGGGGCTTTCCCCGCAGTGGACACCTCAACAAGCACTTGAACAAGCCAAAATAGCACAACAGCATTTAACCTCTTCAGCAAGCCATACGTGGTTAAGCAAGATGTATGGCGAACAACCTATCAGTTGGCTAAGGGCAAACGATGAAGTTGCTCGCTTTAGATTTACCATCAATTCGCTAACTCGTATGCGCTATTGCTTCGCTGACGGTAGTTTAGATTTTAGCTGTAAAGAAAGTCCCAGCAGCGCCCCAAAAGCATTATCACCTTGGTTTGATTTTGGCCATATTAATGAGAATACCCATTGGATATTTGGCCATTGGGCTGCTTTGATGGGTTATTGCCCAGCCAATAATATATATGCACTTGATACTGGCTGTGTTTGGGGACAACATCTGACGATGCTAAGATGGCACGATAAAAAAATATTTATTGAACAAGCACATATAAACACAAAATAATGTATAGCATTGGTTTAAAATGCAATTGAGCTTGTTATACTAGCCAAAAGATATATGTACATTCCTTTGTAGTCTAATAATGAATGATCACCTAGATAAATAATAACGCTTATTATTTATTGTGTGATCTAAGTATGATTTAATTTATATATTGGTGGGATTTATGAACTTAACCGTAGCAACAAAAATAATTGGTGGCTTCACCATTATTTCGCTTTTACTCATTTTAACCAGCGTAATATCATGGAATAGTTTAAATACTATTGGCGATGCTACAAAACAGCAAAATGAACTAGCGATACCAACGTTAAAAACAAGTAACAAGTTAGCGAACGATCTAACCCATATTGGCAACCTAACGCTGCGCGCATATTACCAAACAGCACTAGCACCATTGGCAGAAAACTTTAACGCTTTTGAAACTGAAAAGAGTGAATTTAGAGCTCAGCTCAAGCGCTTGAAAGATATTGTTAAAAACGAAGCGAGTTTAATCGAAAACCTACGTGAAGTAGATCCGGTTTACAATAGCTTAGAGAAAGAAATCGACAATGTACTTCGTAATAGAAAGTTTGCCATAGAGCAACACCTAACCTTGCTAGATAAAATATATATTATCGAAGAAAAAGCCGACGACATGGCGACTATTTTATTAGATCTTGGCGACCATAAACTTGCAACAACCAAATTACAACGTGCGGTTAGTTTAGCCAGACGCTTAGAAACCTTACTCAATAGTATGGTGAGTTCATCACTTAATTATCATGACATTAAAGATCAACAATCTGCATCACTGGTTGCCAGTCAAATCGAAAACACATTTAATGATATTGAAAAATCAATCGATGATGTCGTTAATGAATTAAAGCAACAAGGTGTCACTAATATTGCTGATGAGTTAACCGATAGCTTTTCAGCATTGCAAGCTTATCTCATTGGCAGTGGGAGAATTTTTAGCCATAAAAATAATCAGCTAAACGCAATTGCCACGGCAAAGGCGAGTTTACACCTCGCAGAAAATGGTATTAATAGTGCTAATGCCATATTAGCCACACAAGTAAATTTAGCTAATAAAACCGCCATAGCAACCGGCGATTTAGTCAAAACGTCTGTATCTGACGGCACACTTAATACCCTTATTATCACCTTAATTTCTATTGTGCTAGCTATAGTGATCGCGTCGGTAACGTTAACCAGCATTATTCGCCCATTAAGACGAGTAAATGAAATGCTCAATATTGTTGCTTCTGGTGACTTATCTCACAAACTAGATGAAAGTGGCAATGATGAGTTCGCTCAGCTTTCCGCTAACTGCAACTTATTAATCGATAGTTTACGCAACTTAATTCAAAGTATTGTTAGTCGTTCAACCCAGCTAGCAACAGCGGCTGAGCAAACGTCGACAGTAACTGCCCAAAGTACCAAAGCTATTGAAGAGCAACGCACGCAAGTAGAACAAGCGGCGTCTGCTACTACTGAAATGAGCAGTACGGCACAAAGTGTGTTATCAAGTGCGAATGATGCCTTAGTTGAAATCAAACATGCTGATGACGAAGCTGAGCGGGTTAAAGTTATTTCTGGTCATAACCGCCAAACTATTGAGCTATTAGCTAATGAAGTAGAGTCTGCTTCACAAGTCATTAATAAATTACAACAAGATAGCGCATCAATTGGTGGCATTCTTGATGTGATCAGAGGTATTGCAGAGCAAACCAACTTATTAGCACTAAACGCAGCGATAGAAGCTGCTCGTGCCGGTGAGCAAGGTCGAGGCTTTGCTGTGGTCGCTGATGAAGTGAGAACCTTGGCGAGCCGAACTCAAGTGTCTACCCAAGAAATTCAAAATATGATTGAAGTACTACAAACCGGTGCAGAAAAAGCCGTGGTAGTGATGGATACAGGTAAAAAGCAAGCAACGAACTGTGTTGAACAAAGTATTCAAGCCGAACAAGCACTTGATACTATTACACACGCGGTGCATGAAGCCTTTGACCGTAGCTCGCAAATAGCAACCGCCGCAGAAGAACAAAGTGTTGTTGCTCATGAAATAAGCGAGAACCTAGAGTCAATTGTCACTATTGCTGAACAAACAACAGCAGGCTCAAAGCAAACGGCAGAAGCGAGCAGTGAAGTTGCCCGCTTAGCTGAAGAATTACAACAATCAGTACAAGAATTTAAGCTTTAGTTTGACTTAACCTTAAAGCTTAAATAACAAAAAGAGCGCTTAGACGCTCTTTTTTTATGTCTAAAAATCTTTATATCAAATGGCTATAATTTATTGAGCGCTAAGTAATATTTAATCCCTTAGCTATTATGCCCAGCTTAGCTTTAAACTTTTTCATACACCGAGAAATCTAACTGATATGGGTTTTTTTCATCGCTGGGGCGAATATCACTAGCCACTTTTTGCCAAACAGTTAAATCATATTCAGGAAAGTGAGTATCACCATCAATATCAGCATTAATATGAGTAATATAAAGTCGTTGCGCCGCCGCTAAACAATGTTGATAAATAGCGCCACCACCAATTACCATAACTTCTGCGCTATCAACCACTAAAGCTAAAGCGGCATCAACAGAATTAACCACCTCAACGCCCTCGGCTTGAAAGTTATTGTCACGCGAAATAACAATATTTTTCCGCCCCGGCAAAGGCCGACCAATAGATTGATAAGTTTTTCGCCCCATAATAATGGGTTTACCTAAAGTAGTTTTTTTAAAATAGGCCAAATCGGCCGGCAAGTGCCAAGGCATGTCATTGTTTTTACCGATTACACGGTTATTGGCATGCGCCACTATCATTGAAAGTATGGTCATAGATTTTTTACTTTATCGGACAGCTAAATTTTAAAAGATTATACGTTATTACTGACAACAAAAAAGCGGCAATTGTATTGCTATAAAACACGGTTAGAACAACTAATACAAAAAGTAGCACAACTCAGGATAAAACTTGTGGAAAAAAATTCTGAAGATATTCAACTACACCCTAATATAAATATAAGTTACCCGATAACACACCTTTCGCTATCAGGGCTTTATATCAGCTTAGATGCAAAAAACAAGTCAATAACTTGCCACTAAAAATGAAAATAATACAACACGGTCAAAAAATTTTTTACAGGCTCAAATGTGCTTATACAACTCAGTTTAGTGGCATAAAATGTTTTATTTAAACAACCCCATACTTCTATCGGTTAAGGCCTCACGCCAACCACCAAGCCACTCTGACTTAACATCGGTATTCTGGTACGGGCAATGTTTCTTAGTTCTGCCACAAAGGCCAGCTTGATAGCCATTTGAATGTGCTCAGCCTAATTTATCGCGCTTCTGTCTTTTCATATATATCACCTCACCATTAACTGTTTTATAACCGTCTAATACTTTGTATAAATACCAAAGAAATACCGAGGAAGGTTTATGTCTTATGCTTTCTAGGCTTTCTCTAGACCTTCTTAGTATTACTTCAATCAAACGTTAATTTAAGAACAACAATACGGTGAATGCAAGTTGATACCATAGTGAATTACGCAACTTTTATCCTTGGTTATCGACAAAATAGTCCAGTGTAAAACACCGTAATTAACTATTTATTGCAAAACAATTCGTTATACAAACCACATATAATTAACAGTGCTTAAAACCATAAATTAGATAACAAATTAATGTAAATAAGGCTACAACTGCATTAATGACAAAACGCTATGAATAACCCTACCCCCTTAATAAAGGTTTTAACATAGCTTCTAAACCATTGAGTTTAACTTCGTAAATGAGTGCCAATTGTTGACCTAACTTTCCTTCTGGAAATCCCTTACGGTGAAACCAAACTAAATAAGGCTCAGGCAGTTGCAGCAACTTTCTGCCACTATATTTTCCAAATGGCATGACCTGATTTACCGCCGCAATTAAATCTGCATTATTATTTATCGACATAAGTTACCCATGCTCAATTGAGCCTCTAGATGTTATTAGTTATTGCTCATTAGTTAATGCTTTGACATAAAAATGTCACAGCGAGTGTTTATAATTTTGCTGATATTTACACTTTAATTGGCATCAAGATGATGCCTAAATGTTTCTTTAGGGAATTATTATGTCAATGGTTAGGAAACGCAATGCAGCAGTAAAAGCTTATATACCGACTAATGCCCGTGACAATCAGTATATCTTGGCCGAATTCGCCTTAACAGAGCAACTGCTTTCGCAATTACCGACACAGGTTAATCATAGCGGCAGTATAAATTATTATGCTTGTTATCAAACCTTGGCAAACTTACTGTTTACCTTAAGTAACGACTATGGCATTAAAAACAGTATATTGGTTGCCAACGACAAGTTGGTCCGTGTCCGTTACAGCCAAGAAATGCACCAATGGCAAACAAAACAACAAATCATCTTTTATTACGATCCAAATCAGCATGTACTGCAAAATTCATTTTTTGATGCCAATATCAAAGCAAAGAAAATTACCTTAGTATTTTTAGCCTCTGGAGCTGATATCAGAGCCGAAGCGGCCAATTTCCATCAAGGGGTAAAAGTACTATTAGCACATTTTTCCCAGCAATTAGACTTACCCATAAACGGTATCCGCATGCGCGACCACCAACACCTTACTTACGATATTTTTGCTAAAAATAAAGGCTACAGAACTAGCCAAGCTCATAAATTTAGGCCGATAAAACAAAGGTATGCGAGTCAAGACGTTACATTAGCAGAAAATATGTCATCAATCACTTACGCCATAGTCGACTTAACCCTTGATCATAGGATTGCCGCGTTGGTTGATATAGATCCCGCAGCAACCGATCCCTATAATCCACTTTATACTTATTTAACCGACACTTTTTCATTGGTAGCAAAACATTTTAACTTAAATAATGGCGCACTTATCGCTAATGGTTTAGTGCCCATTGTTAGGCATAGTTTGCATGATTTAGTCTCGAAAGTTGGAGAATTGCAAATGTTAGGCTACAACCCAAAGCAAAGCCCCTGTGGTATTGTCAGTAGATGGCAAGCGCATGAATTGGTTGATAACGTGCAACTGATCTTTGTTGCTAATTGCCATAATGGCGAAGAACAAAACTATGCGAAATTTGTCAATCAAATAGAACAAGCCATGCATTTATTTGCCACAGAGCTGGAAATTCCAACTGAAAAAGAGCAATTAACCTTACGCTTTCATCAACACGTTGCCTATAACTTATCGCATAATAACTGATAGTTATAATACCTAGAGCTAACTAGAACCCGAGCTCTAGGTCACTTATTTACTGATAACCAGATTACTGTAAACATTCCATCATCAAAACTTAATAACATCACCACAGACCATACACAATATTCATACTCATATTTCATGTCGATTAAGCAGCATAGCCGCATAACATCAGGTCATGGCAATAGTTAACGATATATATAGTTAACTTGTGTGGAATGAACTCATGCTAAATCCCTCATAGCTGTCTGCCTGCCTAAAAACCATATCAACACTACTACTGACTCGGCTAATACCGACAATAGCTTAAACGAGAACTTAAAAAATAATTTAAACAACAAGAAATATAGACATCTAAACGGCTAAGTGTTACCTTCTGAAAATAAACATTATAGACGTCTACACGTCTTTGTATCTGACTGAAAATCTACTTTCAGTCAGCCTAAGCAAAATTTAACAAGGAAATGAACAGTGAGCATAGAAACAATTACTTTAGGCGCAGGCTGTTTTTGGTGCGTTGAGAATATTTTTAACCGAATTCAAGGTGTATTATCGGTAACCAGCGGTTATGCAGATGGCGATATTATCAATCCAAGCTATGAGCAAGTTTGTAGCGGCATCACTAATCACGCAGAGGTAGTACAAATAACGTTTAACCCATCGCAGTTAGCTATTGAGCAACTATTAACGGTTTTTTTTGCTATTCACGACGCAACAACACTTAACCGTCAAGGTGATGATATCGGTAGTCAATATCGCTCAACAATTTTATGTCACACCCCTGCACAGCAAGTGGTGGCGAAAACAAAAATTGCTCAATTGCATGCACAGCAATACGCTGAGCAAACGATAGTCACTGTCGTTAAAGCCGCCACTAATTTTTACAGTGCGGAAGACTATCATCAAGATTATGTCACCAACAACCCAGAAAATAAGTATTGTCAGCTAGTTGTAGCAAAAAAAATTCAAACATTTTTAAGCGAGTTTGCATACTTGTTAAAAAATGAAACTTATACCAATTTCATTAATTAGGTGGTCAACTTTATACGCAGGAAAAATGGCCAAATATAAGGCATTTATTTAATAACTAGTTGTGCTAATTATTAAATAAATAACGCAGTAGTTGGTTATTTTAACAAGTAAAAATGATCAGATAATTAGTGAGATTGGTATTAATCAATGTAGCAATATAACATCAAGTAATTTAACTCGCCTTGTCTGACAAATAATAAAAATTTGCTGATAAAAAACGCATAACAATTTACTTGCTATGCGTTGAGTAAAATCCAGTATAAGTTAGGCTAACTTAGTTTTGAATCCGCGCCTGATTAAGCTAACGACTTAATACATCAAGGTATAAAGCTTACGTCTATATTTACTCGCCAATGCGTCACCCTCAGGTAACGATTTAAGCACATCAAGCAGTAAATCTTTACTAGCGATGTCGGCACCATCTTTTTGCACTAACAAAAACAGCATCATCAGTGCATCGTCATGGCGATTAACTTGGCTATATTGCGCCGCCAATTTTTGTTGTAATTGGACATTATCAGCATCATTGGCTAACTGTTGTTCAAGTGCTTGAATTTCAGGAGAGTCTGCGGCTTGCGTCGCTAATTCTAATTTTGCCATTAATGATTGATAAGCACTGTCTTGATCGATCATTTTAATACTTTTGAGTAGTGCCTCTGCTTCAGTAACCTTACCGGTTTGAATATAAACATCTGATAGTACTAACTTAATATCAGCACGTTCATTATCAAGCTGATAGGCTTGAGTGATAATAGGAAATGCTTCCGACACTTTATTTTCTGCTAATAGTGTTTTCGCCTCGGCTAATAAAACATCTTGCTGTTTCGGTAAATATTTATCCAAGAACTCATTAATTGTTGCATCTGTTTGAGGTCCAGTTAGCCCGTCAAGTGGCTGACCATCTTGTACTAAAATTACTGTTGGTAAGCTTTGAATACCAAACTGCTGAGCAATTTGTCCCTGGCTTTCGCAATCGACTGTGGTAAACAAGAGCGTGTCGCTACAATTAGCTAATGCCATCGTCAACTTGTCGCGTAATGCAACACTTTCTGGAATTTGCTGAGCCCAAAAACTGACCAATACCAGTTTAGTTTTTGATTCTTCAATAATAACTTGTTGAAAGTTTTCTAAGTTGATCGCAAGAGAATTTGTCATCAATGCCGTTCCAATAATAAAGATATATGTTTTTAAATTGGGGCAAAGCATTAAAGATACAAGCAACTGGGCTAAATATTTATAACGACTCAACAAAGCGCAAGTCAAAGTCAAAAACAAGACAATTGAGGATTACAGCCTGATAACACAACTTTTAGCTCAGAACATGCGTTACAGGGTCAAAATGTTAGAGACTAAATGTTAGACACTAAATCTTAAAACACTAACCTTAGAACCCTAAGCCTTTAACGGCTAAGCTTTAAGGCTTCTATATGAGATTATTTATACTGCTGCACCCGCTATAATACCAACCGTTAAATAGCGTCAGCTTTGCTTTGCACATCCTGATCTAGTCTGTCTATTCACCTATAAAATAAACATAAAAAAACGGACATCAGCAAAGCTCATCTCCGTTTTAAATCACTGATGTAAACACTTAGACTTTTTGCAATAATGCTCGAGCAATGATCACTTTTTGAATTTCACTGGTGCCTTCATAGATTGATGTTACACGCACATCGCGCGCCATACGCTCCAGTGGATATTCTCTAATATAACCGGCTCCACCCATAAGCTGTAAGGCGTCATAACATGCTTTATTAGCCTTTTCAGCGGCAAACAACTTAGCCATTGAAGCTGCCATACCAAAGGGTTGACCTTGATCTTTAGTATAAGCTGCTTGCATTAAGAGTAATCGCGCAGCTTCCATCTCGGTATAACGTTCTGCTAACGTCCACTGTAAGCCTTGAAAGTTTGACAGTGATTGACCAAACTGTTTACGTTCAACAATATGAGCTTTAGCATAATCAAGTGCAGCAAGGCCAATACCTAAGGCTAATGACCCGATACCGATACGACCACCAGCCAACTCACCAACCGCAACACCAAAGCCTTTATTTTCAGCGCCCATCATGGCTGATGCTGGCACACGACAACGGTCAAAATGCACTTCATTGGTTGGTGACGCTTTTTGACCCATTTTTTCTTCCGATTTACCTATGGTCATACCAGCAGTACCGGCTTCAACAATAAAGCACGAAATACCCTTACCTTTTTTTGCTGCTGGGTCGGTAACGGCCCAAACCACAAACACATCAGCAAATGAGCCACTGGTAATATAAATTTTACTACCGCTAATAAGATAGTCATCGCCGTCTTTAACGGCTTGTGTTTTCATCCCAGCGGGATCTGAGCCTGCCGCTGCTTCACTTAAACAAAAGCCACCCGCACGATACTCACCACTGCAAATTTTTGGCAAGTATTTACTTTTTTGTTCATCGTTGCCTACCGCTTGAATTACTTCGGCGACCATATTAGTCACTGAAGTTGTCACCGCCGTTGATGCACAAGCGCGCGCTAATTCGGTAATCGCCAAACTAAAAGCAACACTACCTGCTTCAACGCCACCATATTCAGCTTTAATATTTAGGCCCATAAAACCGAGGGCATTGAGTTGCGCTAAATTTTTTAAAAATAAACTTTGATCTCTTGTTTCATCAAGCTGTGCGGCTACAGGTGCTAATTCACTATTGGCAAATTTTCGGGCCATATCTTGAATCATTATTTGTTCTTCAGTTAGAGACAAATCCATCAAACTTCTCACTTTTTTATTGGCTGAATATCTATCACTATATTAATCGCTAAAACTTATTAGCAACATTAAAAAGTACAATGGGCATTAGTACGACTGATAGTGATAAAGTAATACCAAAAGCGCTAGCAAACTACCCTTTTGGTATTTAAAAAATACATGTATATATGAAAAATGCGCTAAAGTGCATTTTCATAAGTTGAATATATTATAACCATTATCCGGCAACAAACCAAAGCAGACCAGCACCAAGCACTAAGCGATAAATCACAAATGGCATCATACCGAACTTACCCACTAAAATAAGAAAGTAGTGAATACAGGCATAAGCACTAACAAACGCTAACACACTGCCTAAGCCCATGGCTGACCAATCTACCGCGCCAGCTTCCAAAATTAACTTCAACGTTAAATAACTGCCCGCCATGGCAATGGCTGGAATCGACAATAAAAAAGAAAAACGCGCGGCATTTTCTCTGCTTAACCCTAACATCAGCCCGATAGTCATGGTAATACCAGAACGCGATGTGCCCGGTATTAACGCGATAGCCTGTGCCAAGCCGATTAACATGGCACCTTTAAAACCTAAATTTTCAATGCTTTTATTTTGTTTAGCTTTAATATCAGCAAAGCCAAGCAAAAAACCAAATAATAGTGTGGTGGCGGCAATAACAAGTGCACTGCGTAAATGCTCTTCAATAAAGTCTTTACCGAGTAAACCAAATAAACCGGCGGGGATGGTGGCAAAAATAATCCACCAAGCTAATTTACCATCAAAATTATTTCGCTCACCTTTTAAAGTGGCAAACCAAGCCACAGCCATGCAGCCCACTTCTTTTCGAAAATAAAGCACGACTGCCAGTAAACTGCCAACATGCACAGCAACGTCGAACGCTAAGCCTTGATCTTTCCAGCCGAAAACTACTGAGGGTAAGATTAAATGTGCTGAACTAGAAATAGGTAAAAATTCAGTTAAACCTTGAATTAACGCTAAAATAAAAACTTCAATTGTGCTCATTGGGGTTATATTTCCTTATTTTTTCTTATTTTTTTGGCCAAATAAAAGTCACTGTTTTTAACTTTTGTTGGCTTTTATCATATTGTTGCCATAACTCGTCATAGCACTGGCCAATAATCGGGTGGACCAAATGCCCTGCAACTTCAGCTAACGGGCATAATACAAAAGCATTTTTGCTAATTTCATCACGCGGTATTTGCGCTGGAGAATCAGCAATAATGTCATCATAAAGTAATAAATCTAAATCTAATGTTCGCGGACTAAATTTTTTGGCATCTTGGTTTCTACCGTGCGCAAACTCTATTTCGCGCAGTATTGCCGCCACTTCAGCCAAAGTAAGCTCAGTACTTGCTCTAGCCACCATATTGTAAAAAGCTTTACCGGCAAAGCCGACAGCCTCACTTTCAAATAATGAAGATAAGCTAAGCGAGCCAAATACATCAGTTAAAGCATGCAAGCCTTGTTCAATATAATGTTGACGATTTATGTTACTACCTAGCGAAATATAAATTTCAGCCATTACAATGCTTGGCCTGACAACGGTTCGCCACGTTCTATTTCAACAGCTACCGTAGTCGCATTATGCACCGCTGTTGGTTTCATTACTTTTAGGCGCAGCCAAGGAATTTTATATTCAGCAATTAGAAAGCCAGCAATACGCTCGGCAAGCGTTTCAATTAAATCTACCGGATTAGCGTTGGCAAACTCAACAATTGCTTCAGAAATTGTTGCGTAATCAAGTGTTTTAGCTAATTCGTCATTTTCTGCAGCTTGCGCCGTATTCCAGCCCATCACTAAATCAACAACAAGTGTTTGCTTTATTTCTTTTTCCCACTGGAAGAAACCGATGGTTGTTTGAAAGGTTAACCCTTCAATATAGACTTTATCCACACTAAAACCCTTACATGGCTTGGCAGTATTTAGCCATTGCATTATCGAGATAAAAATCGAGATAAAACCCGCAATCGCCATAACATACTTTAGAAAATAAATGGCGAGTTTACCTGTGCAGGTCTAGAAAAACTAGTAAACATCGCGCTACAATGTCAAAAAGCTAAAAAGAATAAATTTTTTTATAACTTTGCTAACACCTGTTTTAGAAGGAGCTTAGTATCAGTAGTTTACTTGTAACGTTTTTAATGGTGATTATGGCTTACTTAGTAGGTTCAATTTCGAGTGCCATTTTACTTTGCAAATTACTGCACTTACCAGACCCCCGCTCAGCAGGTTCAAAAAATCCAGGTGCGACAAATGTCTTACGTATAAGTAATAAATTTGTTGCGGTGTCTGTGCTGATTTTCGACATACTTAAAGGCATATTACCGGTTTGGGGTGGTTATTTCTTAGGCTTAGAACCCTTGTATCTCGGTATGATTGCTCTCGCCGCTTGTTTAGGCCACATGTATCCGATATTTTTTAATTTCAAGGGCGGTAAAGCGGTTGCTACTGCATTTGGTGTGCTACTACCTATTGGTTTGGACTTAGGCGGGCTACTTATTTTAACCTGGTTATTGGTCGCTAAAGTTAGTCGCTATTCGAGTTTGGCCGCCATTGTTACCCTATCAATAGCGCCATTGTATACTTGGTTATTAAAGCCCATTTATGTCTACCCTGTATTGATGTTATCAGCGCTGATCATATTTAGACATAAAGACAATATAGTTAGGCTACTACAGGGCAAAGAAAGCAAAATATCTTTTACCAAGAAGTAGCCTTTATTACCGGTTTAAATCGCAAACCTACAAGCTTAAATCGGCTCTAAGGTGTCTAAGGGCCAACGTGGCGTTGCCTTAAAGGTTAAGTCGGTATCAACACCAGCTTTTAGGCGTTGTAAACCCGCGTAAGCAATCATAGCGCCGTTATCAGTACAAAACTCAGGCCTAGGATAGAAAACTTCCCCGCCTAACTTTTTGGTTATTTCTGCTAATTCTTCTCTTAACGCCGTATTGGCACTAACACCACCCGCAATAACTAAACGATTTAAATTGCACTGTTTTAATGCCCGTTTACATTTAATGGCTAGCGTATCAACAACGGCTTCTTGAAAGGCATAAGCGATATCAGCTTGCATTTGTGCTTTTTGCTCAGGTGTTAATTCTGCTTTTTCTTCTTTTCGAATGGTAACAGCGGCTGAGGTTTTCAAACCGCTGAAACTAAAGTTTAGCCCAGGTTTATCTGTCATAGGTCTTGGAAATTTATAACGACCTTTTCGACCACTTTCCGCCATTTTCGCTAATACGGGTCCGCCAGGGTAATCAAGCCCTAGTAATTTAGCTGTTTTATCAAAAGCTTCACCTGCGGCATCATCAACAGATTCACCTAATAATTCATAATGACCGATACCATCAACACGCACCAACATGGTATGGCCACCAGACACTAATAAAGCGACGAAGGGAAAGTCAGGTACATTCTCTTCTAGCATTGGCGCTAGTAAATGTCCTTCCATATGGTGCACGGGCACAGCAGGCAAGTTCCAGCCGTAAGCTAAACTACGACCAATTGAACAACCAACAAGTAAGGCGCCCACTAAGCCTGGTCCAGCCGTATAAGCAACACCGTCTAAATCAGCAGGGGTTAAATTAGCTTCAGCTAGGACTTCTTTTATTAAGGGAATAGTTTTGCGGACATGATCACGTGATGCCAGCTCAGGCACTACCCCACCATAATCAGCATGAACGGCGATTTGACTATATAACTTATGTGCAACTATACCCGCGGGTAAATTGCCTTGCCCATCATCATAAATCGCAATACCGGTTTCATCACAAGAGGTTTCAATACCTAAAATTCGCATAATTTTTCTTTACCTAGCCCTGTTGCATCAATAGTGAATTCGACTATTCACTTGTATATAAGGTGCAGCCGTTATTTGGTTGCTGATTTTACCTATGCCCTAGGCAACTTTCAATTTATAGCGCATAAAGATAGCCAAAAAATTTAAAACCCCCATTTAGCCTTTAAAATTTATGACAAAGAAACCGAGTGAGCAATTTTGTTAATATTACAGCAGCTATTTACACAGCGACTAGTATTAGTGTGTTCAGGCCGCTATTGAGCTAATAAATCCAGTGAAAAAATTAATTCCACTTTACATTACTATGGCCTTCGCATTAGAATACGTCACCAATTTTTAATAGAGTGGGTGAAGATGAGGCTATTTAGCTGAAATCAGACACCATTTAATATAGATTCCTAACTAAGGTAAAATAGTACATGCCAGTAATTAAAGTAAGAGAAAACGAACCATTTGACGTTGCATTACGTCGTTTTAAACGTTCATGTGAAAAAGCAGGTATCCTTTCAGAAGTTCGCCGTCGCGAGTCTTATGAAAAGCCGACTTGGGAACGTAAGCGTAAGAAAGCAGCCGCAGTAAAACGCGCAGCTAAAAAAGTTTCTCGTGAGAACGCTCGTCGCGTTCGCATGTACTAAGATACCTTAGTAAATCCTAAGTCAACTGAGTTAACTTAAGCGTAAATTAAATTATGAGTCTACTTAGTCAACTGCAAGATGAAATGAAAAATGCCATGCGTGCCAAAGACAAACTTCGTCTTGGCGTAATTCGTATGGCACTTTCTGCGATAAAGCTGGCAGAAATAGATCACAAAACAGAAGCAACTGATGAAAATGTCATTGCCTTGTTAACCAAAATGGTTAAACAGCGCAAAGAATCTATCAAAATGTTTACTGAAGGTGGTCGCGATGAACTAGCAGCTAAAGAAGCTGAAGAAGTTATCGCTATAGAATATTTTCTGCCGCAACCCTTATCTGCAGATGAAATTAACCAACTGATTACAGAAACAATTGCCGAAACCGGTGCAGCCTCAATGGCTGATATGGGTAAAGTCATGGCGGTATTAAAACCGCTAATGCAAGGTAAAGCTGACATGGGCGCAGTTAGTGGCCAAGTTAGAGTAATTTTAAACAGTTAGTTAAGCTTCCTTTTGAACTTCAATGTTCATGCTGAATATAAACCGCGATAGCTTAGGCCTCGCGGTTTTATTTTAACTAGAATATAAGAAGCTACTATTTTCCAAGTCTTATTGGTGTAAAATAGAGTTTTATCTGGATGTAATAGTGTTTATGGCTGGTATGATCCCTCGACAATTTATTGATGACTTATTGGCTCGAGCCGATATTGTTGAACTCATAGATTCTCGCGTACCATTAAAAAAAGCCGGTAAAAATTACCAGGCTTGTTGCCCTTTTCATACTGAAAAATCTCCCTCTTTTAGTGTTAGCCAAGATAAACAATTTTATCACTGCTTCGGTTGTGGTGAACATGGCAATGCCATTTCGTTTTTGATGGAATTTGACCGTTTAGAGTTTCCTGATGCAGTAGAAGAATTGGCTTCCCATTACAATATGGACGTGCCACGCGAACAAAACACGCGCTCACCTGCACAACAAAAACAAGATCAAAAAACCTACAGTCAAAAACAAGATGACTATGAATTAATGGCGCAAATTAGCCGTTTTTTTCAACAGCAATTAAAAGTGGCCACTGACAAAAATGTCGCGATTGACTATTTAAAAGGCCGAGGCTTAAGCGGTGAAATAGTTAAGCGTTTTGGTATAGGTTATATCAGTGATGCTTGGGACGGCATGATGAAAGTATTTGGCCGCAGCGGCCAAATAAATCAGCAGCTGGTTGATTTAGGCATGGCCGTTCAAGGCGATAAAAACAAACCTTACGACAGGTTTAGAGGCCGTATTCAATTTCCTATTCGCGATAAGCGTGGCCGAGTTATCGGCTTTGGCGGGCGGGTATTAAGTGATGGTACGCCCAAGTACCTCAACTCGCCAGAAACCCGAATTTACCATAAAGGCCATGAGTTATATGGCCTTTATGAAGCGAAACAGGCCATTAAGCAACTAACACGCTTAGTGGTGGTTGAAGGCTATATGGATGTAGTTGCACTTGCTCAACACGGTGTTGACTATGCGGTTGCCTCACTAGGTACGGCAACAACGCCTGAACAACTACAAACCCTATTTCGCACCGTTAAAGAAGTTATTTGTTGTTACGATGGAGACCGGGCTGGCCGTGATGCCGCATGGCGTGCTCTGGATAATGCCCTACCGTTAATTCAAGATGGTTATAGTCTCAAATTTGTTTTTTTACCTGATGGCGAAGACCCTGACTCGATGATCAGAGAGCAAGGCCAGGCGGCTTTTGAAAGCATATTAGATAATGCCACGCCATTGTCACAATTTTTGTTTGAGCATTTGCTAAACCAAATCGACATGAGCTCTCCCGAAGGAAAAGGTGCTGCTGTCAGTGCTTTTCAGCCTTATTTAGCCAAACTACCTGACAGTAATCTTAAAGACGCCATTGTCACTAAATTAGCAAATCAATTTGGTGCAAGTAACGAAATGCAACTAAAAAAATTACATAAGAGCTTTGCTAACGTCGCTGAAAATAAAGCTAAAGCTAAGCGGCCTAAAATTACCCCAGTAAGACTCGCTATTGCATTACTACTTGAGCATCCCCATATAGTAGAGATACTACCAGACTCGGCAATTTTAAATGAGTTAAATATGCCAGGTATACCTTTGCTAAATACGTTACTAGCATTGTGTAAGCAAAACCCAAAGGTAAATAGTGCACAATTAATTGAGCATTTTAGAGGCCAGGAAGCCGGAAAACAACTAACAAAGCTGCTGTGTTTAGAACATCATGTTGAAGCAGAAAATGCTGAAAGCATGTTTTTAGATTTAATTGAAAACTTTTTAAATGTTTTTATTGAACAACGCACAGAGCAATTATTAGAAAAAGAACGTAGTATCGGCTTAACCTTAACCGAAAAGCAAGAATTGCACGGTTTACTAAGCGCATAGAATAATATCGTTTAAGTTATATTTAAAATAAACAGAAGCGCAGTTTACCGCTGGTAATTTAGTAATTATTTCGCTATAATTTCCGGCTAACTGTTGTAATTTTGATAGCCATAAATAGGTGGACACTCGTCAATGGATCAAGCCCCTCAATCTAGACTTAAAGAGTTAATAGTAAAAGGTAAAGAGCAAGGTTATTTAACTTTTGCACAAGTTAACGATCATTTACCTCAGGATATTATCGATTCAGATCAAGTTGAAGACATCATTCGAATGATTAACGACATGGGTATTCAGGTGTTTGAAAACGCTCCTGATAACGACACGTTAATGATGAGTGAAGCGAATACTGATGAAGATGCTGCTGAAGCTGCTGCGCAAGCGCTTGCGACTGTTGAAAGTGAAATTGGTCGTACTACAGATCCCGTTCGCATGTACATGCGTGAAATGGGTACGGTAGAGCTACTGACGCGTAAAGGCGAAATTGTTATCGCCAAACGCATCGAAGAAGGTATCAAAGAAGTACAACGTTCTGTTTCTGAATACCCGCCAGCAATTAATTACTTGCTTGATCAATGGGATAATTTTGAAGCTGAAGAAGTACGTCTAAGCGATATTATCGTTGGATTTTTAGACCCTGATGCCCAAGACGAAGAAATTCCAGCCGCGGCAACTCATATCGGATCAGAGCTTTCTAAAGAAGAGTTAGCTAACGAAGATAAATCTGATGAGGACGATGAGGAAGAAGAAGATACTGGCCCTTGTCCTGAAGAAGCCCGTGAAAAGTTTACTGCTTTGCGCACAGCCTACGAGCTTGCTAACAAAGTTATTAAAACTAAAGGCCGAGGCCATACTGATGCACAAGCAGCAATTGATGCATTAGCTGAAGTATTTAAAGAATTTAGAATCGTACCCAAAGTATTTGACCGCCTAGTGAAAAACATGCGCAGTGTTGTGGACCGTTTACGTGTTCAAGAACGCTTAATCATGAAACACTGTGTGGTTGGTGCCGGTATGCCAAAAACTACTTTCATCAAAATATTTCCGGGTAACGAAACCTCAAAAAATTGGTTTGAAGAACAAAAAGCAGCGGGCCTACCTCACTCAAAGAGAATGGCTGACATCGAACTAGATGTTGAACGCTGCATATACAAACTGAACATGCTAGAAGAAGAGACTTATCTCAATGTTCACGGCATTAAAGACATTAACCGTCGTATGTCGATCGGCGAAGCGAAAGCTCGTCGTGCGAAAAAAGAAATGGTCGAAGCTAACTTACGTTTAGTTATCTCAATTGCGAAAAAATACACTAACCGTGGCTTACAATTCTTGGATTTAATTCAAGAAGGTAACATTGGTTTAATGAAAGCAGTTGATAAGTTTGAATATCGTCGTGGTTATAAGTTCTCAACTTATGCTACGTGGTGGATACGCCAAGCGATTACTCGTTCAATTGCCGATCAGGCGCGTACTATTCGTATTCCAGTGCACATGATTGAAACGATTAATAAACTTAACCGTATTTCACGTCAAATGTTACAAGAAATGGGTCGCGAACCAACACCTGAAGAATTAGCTGAACGCATGATTATGCCGGAAGATAAAATTCGTAAAGTGTTAAAAATCGCTAAAGAACCTATTTCAATGGAAACACCGATTGGTGATGATGAAGATTCTCACTTAGGTGACTTTATTGAAGACGGTAGCGGTGAATTACCTGTTGATTCTGCCACGGCTGAAAACTTAAAGCATGCGACACATGAAGTACTAGCGGGCCTAACGGCTCGTGAAGCAAAAGTGTTAAGAATGCGCTTTGGTATCGACATGAACACTGATCATACTTTAGAAGAAGTGGGTAAGCAGTTTGATGTAACACGTGAACGTATTCGTCAAATTGAAGCAAAAGCATTACGCAAATTGCGCCATCCTTCACGTTCTGAGCAATTGAAAAGTTTCTTAGACGGTGAGTAATATTTCTCCTCGAAATATATAAACATAAAATCCAGCTAATAGCTGGATTTTTTTTACCTAGTATTTACTGTAAACCCGAGACGCTAGTTTACATTCTATTTGCGCGCTGTTGCCTTAGTGATGCTAGTAGCTAGCAAACCATCATAATAGTATCTCTTAAACATATAAGACCTGTCATTGATGCTTACATAGATGTTAATGAGTAGAACAATGTAAATCATATTGTCGATCACATATTTTAGAGTAATAACTAGCTTAAGTGGATTACAAAAAACGCAAAAGTTTATTATATCCAGCATTTGTAGGCTCTCATTAATTAAACTGTTTACTATAAAGTAACCAATAAATTCCATCGAGTGATTACCGAAACAGCAAATCGCTCAACTATTGAACTATTAGACTTATTTATCAAATTTTTAACTTTATAAGGGTGACAACAAAATAAAAAATGCTTATACTGCTCGCCGCTTTCGATGAACCTTTAGCGCTTATCAAAGCAAAGTAGAATTATGGCCCCTTAGCTCAGTTGGTTAGAGCGTCCGACTCATAATCGGCAGGTCCCCTGTTCAAGTCAGGGAGGGGCCACCATTTTAACGATTTAAGACGCCTTGTAGCGTCTTTTTTTGTGCCTGAAAACCAATAAAATCTTACATAACTAGCCAGTTAGCGATTATTGACCATTAATAAGAACTTATAAAAACCAATATTTTTAGCAACACTCTCCGTAACACCAACCCAATATAATCAAATTCAGTGTTACTATGACCAGAGCCTAAACAGTAACCTATTGGTTGCCTATAATTAGCATCGCCAGGGTGAGGGGTAATTAAAGGTGGGTGTCTGTGTTAATTCTTTCATTAATGAATTTGTGCCAGAAAAATGATGGGTATATCTCCAGTTCCCCCCCCCTTTTTAACTTATTCAAATTATGTACTTATTATTTTAATCTAAGTGTAATGAAACCCTTCGCCTTATCATTAACAGGCATTATTATCGCTAAATAGTGTGTTAATTATTATTTTTAAGAGATAATGCGCGACTTAACACGCCCAACGTTATGACATAAAAATATTAATGAGACCCTAATTAACAGAGATATTATGAAAACACTGACCAAATTATTCGCACTGTGTGCCTTAACCCTAAGCCTTTTTGTAGGTGCCAACGCAAGTGCGGACACCTTTACTTTTACCGCTATTCCCGATGCAGATGAGTCTCAGCTGAGAACCCGCTTTGAGCAGGTTGCCCTCTACTTATCCAAGCAACTTGGCGTTGAGGTAAAATATGTGCCCGTTAAGTCTTACTCAGCCGCGGTAACCGCCTTTAGAAATAATCAGGTGCAGCTTGCTTGGTTTGGTGGTTTATCTGGGGTACAAGCCAGACGATTAGTGCCAGGCTCACAAGCGATTGCACAAGGTTATGAAGATCAGTTTTTTAAAAGCTACTTTATTGCCCACTACAGCACAGGCTTAGCACTGAGTGAGCGTTTTCCTGATATCACCGACAAAACCTTTACCTTTGGCTCAAAAGGTTCAACCTCAGGTCGCTTGATGCCGCAATATTATATCGAGCAGCACTTAAAGCAAAAACCACAACAAGCCTTTAAACGGGTGGGATTTTCGGGCGACCATAACCGTACTATTGTGCAAGTTCAATCAGGTACTTACCAAGTGGGTGCGGTAAATTATAAAGTGTGGGAAAGTGCCCTCGCCGCCGGTAAAGTAGACACTAATAAAGTCAATGTTATTTGGCAGAGCCCCACCTACCCTGATTACCAATGGACAATACGCGCTGATGTTGAAGCCAATTTTGGCACCGGCTTTGCTGACAAAGTGCAAGCCGCATTGCTTAATATGAATAGTCCTGAGCTTTTAAAAAGTTTTCCACGTTCTGCTTTTGTTAAAGCTGAAAACAAAGATTTTCAACCTGTGGAAGACGTAGCTAAACAAATAGGGCTTATCGATTAATGCTCAACCTTGCCAACCTAAACCTTCATTATGACAAAACTGCTGGCGCTAATTCCCGTAAAAAAACCGGTCAAAAAAAGCGCTCTACTCAGGTTATTTTTGATCTGAGCCTGACCATCAATGAAGGTGAAAAAGTTGCGATTATCGGTCCCTCTGGTGCGGGAAAATCTAGTCTGCTACACCATATTTATCAAGCGTTAACAACCCGTGCGGCCCTGTGTTCACAGCGCCAGGGCTTAGTGGATAATCTCAGCATCTATCACAATATATTTATGGGTGCTTTAGCTCGACACCACTGGTTATACAACTTGGTCAATTTAATTAGACCTTTCAAGCAAGATTTATACGATATTGCAGCACTGTGTCAGCAGTTAGAATTAGACCAACCCTTAACAAAGAAAGTGGATCAACTCTCGGGTGGGCAAAGACAACGAGTCGCCTTAGCCAGAGCTTTGTATCAACAACAAGATGTTTTTATTGGCGATGAACCCTTCTCAGCGCTAGATCCCTTAATGACATCAAGACTACTCAACACCGTATTAGCGCAGCACAACAGTGTCATTATGGTGATTCATGACAGAGCCTTAGCCATGAGCGCTTTTGACCGTGTTATCGCGTTAGATAAAGGTCGCTTGATACTCGATAGCCAACAGCAGAGTATCGACCAAGAGCAAATCACGGCGCTCTATCAAACTAGCGCAATCGCGTAAGCTGCTTTTATGTCGCAACCCAAGCAGCTGCAACCAATACCATCATTGAAAAACCTACAATATGCTTTAGGCTATTGGCAGAAAGTCACGTTATCAATTTGGTTTATTGCCCTGATTACTCTGCCTTTTGCTGATATAGAAATTGTTAATTTTGACCCTTTCCTCGAGTTAACTCGTATGGCAAATGGGTTAGTCACCCCTGATTTTTTCGCCACTGAATACTTATTACAAGCCATTATGCAAACCGTTAACTTTGCCATTATCGGCGTCTGTTTAGGCTTAGTACTGGGTGCTCCCCTCGCACTAATATACCAACACCCGTTAATATCCAGCTGCTGTGCTTTTTTGCGGGCCATTCATGAAATTTTTTGGGCACTGCTATTTTTACAAGTTTTTGGGCTGTCTCCCCTGACCGGAATTTTGGCCATTAGTATCCCATTTGCCGCCACTTTTGCCCGCGTGTTTCACGATATCATCAATCAATCGTCAGATAGCCCTTTAGAAAGTATTGATAGCCGTGCCGATATTATTAGCCGTTTCACATATGGTAAAATCGCCCAAGTTATGCCGCAACTGATGAGCTACACGCGCTACCGTTTTGAATGTGCCCTGCGCAGTAGCGCCGTACTCGGCTTTATCGGTATGCCCACGCTAGGTTTTTACATGGAAACGGCTTTTAGACAGGGAAACTATAGCGAGGGGGCCGCGTTATTAATGATATTTATTGCTCTTATTGGCACCATTCGTTACTGGTGCCCACCTAAGTTACTCGGAGTTTATCTGGTCATTGCCTGTGTGACACTGATAGATATTCCTCACATCGATAGCAGCTTACTGGTGCGTTTTATAACCCATGATATTTTACCTCCCGCCATAGCAAACGCGGCGACATTGGCTGAGGTACAATGGTCATCACTCACCGCTTGGTTTAGCGCTTTGTTGTCAGAGCAAGCTATTCCTGGGGCAATAGCCACCATTACCTTGGCGCTACTGGCCTTGGCAGCTACTCACTTTATTAGCTTAAGCGCCCATATGATGGCAAGTAAGCACCTATGGCCTGCCCCGCTAACATGGCTCGGCCGATTCAGCTTATTAATGGGTCGTTCAGTGCCTGAATATATCTTAGCCTTTATCTTTTTAATGCTGCTTGGCCCATCAATGTTACCTGCTATTATTGCTTTAGCGATACATAATGGCTGTGTTATCGCTTATTTGGTGGTAAAACAAAGTAACGCTATTGCGCCCCAAGAAATGCAGATAAGTAAGCTAAATCAATTTAACTACCACATCATGCCAACTATCTATCCCAGTATGATGGCTTTGATGTTTTATCGCTTTGAGATCATAGTGCGAGAAACCGCCGTGTTTGGTATTTTAGGCATTATGACTTTGGGGTTTTATATCGACAGTAATTTCAGTGAAATACGCTATAGTAATGCACTCATTCTTATCATCTGTACAGCCCTGCTTAATGTAGCCATTGATATTATCTCAAGACGACTACTCAAATTTGAGCAAACCAGCCAAGCAAGCTGCTAAGTATGGCTGCTTTGCTCGCCAACTTCGGAAAAACCCTGCTTTTATTTGTCCGTGAACAAGCCGCAAATAAAAATGGCAGCACCATGAGTTTTGTCAATATTAAGCCTGTGGTGTTGTAAAATGAAAAGGCCGTTAGCCGGTAAATATCATATGAAAATGGCAACTTAACCTTAAATATCCCATAACAGCATTTCTTTGCATAAGACGGCTACATGAGCGCTGTTTAGTTTAAAATAATAGAATAGCTTGATTAAGCTATTCTATTACAGGCACAAAAAAGCACGCTCTTGCTGTTGGCAATGCGCGCTTTTATATCAACTTATGTGGCATATTAAATAATTGAAAGTTCCACTGCAATATTGCCACGAGTCGCATTTGAATAAGGACATACTTGATGCGCTTTATCTACCATGATTTGTGCTTGTGCTTTATCCATATCGCCTAATGATATTGCTAGCTTAACCCCGATACCAAAACCACCGTCAATAGCACCAATAGACACTTCTGAATTAATATAAGTTTCGTTTGGTAAACTGGTTTTTTCTTCACCCGCGACAAATTTAAGTGCGCCAATAAAACAAGCTGCATAGCCTGCAGCAAATAATTGCTCAGGGTTTGTACCTTGTCCGTCATCACCACCTAAACCTTTAGGCGTAGATAATGCAAGCTCTAAACGGCCATCGTCAGATTTTGCTATACCTTCACGACCACCGGTTGCAGTTGCTTTTGCTGTGTAAGCAATATTTTCTAATACGTTCATAGTTAACTCCAAGTGATAATAATTTAAATTTAGTTTGTGTGCAAAATAATATATCAAACAAATACTGATTGCAAATACTTTGTGTGCAAATTAAAATATCACCTAAAATATCACCTAAAATATCACTTCAAGGAGCAACTTATGTCATTTGAACAATTAACGCTCAAAAATCAGCTGTGTCATCGTTTATATATGGCCTCAAACAGCATTGTTCGTGCTTATCGTGAACCACTAATGAAGCTTAATATTACCTACCCACAATATGTGGTTATGATGGCATTGTGGGAACAAGACAAAATAACCATTGCAGCGCTGGTAGAAAAAACCGTGATTGATGGTGGTGCGATGACACAAATTTTAAAGAAAATGGCTGACAAAGGCTTGTTAGAAATAATTAAAGACCAGCACGACAAGCGCAAGCGTCTTGTTGAACTAACGCAAGATGGCCAGGCCTTGAAAATAAAGGCGGTAAACATTCCTAATGAAATAAGCTGTAAGTTCAATAGTATCGACAGCATGCAAGCAAATCAGCTAATGCAATTACTCGATTTGGTGGTGAATGATCTAGCCGAAAAGTCCTAAACCAAGATCTTTAGCGCATGAGTTTTTAACGTAAACTAACACTAAATTAGCAAAACTAGATTGGCCATAACGTTAATATAATCGGCTCAAAAGTCAGCCTCACTACAAAGTTAAGCTTAATGCTGTCATCAATAAATCTGCTCATTATTAATTGATACAGACAATACAAGATGAGAGTTAACTGAAAAAATGCCTATGTCCATAATAGAAAAAGCCTACAGGTCAAGCTTTCAATGCTGCTTGAAACTTAGTGTGGATAGGCTATATTAAAATGCAATACGTCTAATTTTCATTAAGTTTTTGAGGCTTGATAGCAATGAATCCCGACTATAATGTTGTAACTGTTGAAGCACTGATTACAGCTTATGATCCTATATTAGTTTGTCTATCCATCCTCATTGCTATCTTGTCATCATTCAGTGCTTTTGGCATGGTCGAGCGAAATACTTCCACCCGCCAAAGCAGTCAAAAAATAGCTTGGAATTTATTCGCTGCTTTAGTGATGACCATAGGTATTTGGGCCATGAGTTTTATTAGCATGTTAGCGTTAAAGCCCGCAATGCCCGTTAGCTATGATGTACCCACAATAATCTTGTCTGTTCTGCCTGTAATTTGTGCTTGTAGCATTGTTCTGTGGTTGATAACACAGCAAGCCTTTAACTATTTCCGACTATTAGTCGCTGGATTGTTGTTGGGTTCAGCTATCAGCCTGATGCACTATATAAACCTAGCCACCATCAGCTCAAACACCCTGATGTTTCATGACGCTGGTTTAGTTTATCTTGCCAGCTTTATTGCTGTGGTATTGGCCATAGTGGCACTGAAAATACAGTATCAAGCTATTCACCAAAGCCAATACAAATTTATAACTAAAAAGCACATAGTGAGTGCGGTAGTTATGGGCTTAGCTTTCTCTGCTATGCACTATAGCGCGATGACAGCGCTGCAGTTTATTCCACAAACCACCGATAAAGTCATTGATGGCGTTGCTCTAAACACATTAGCCTTAATGGTCACTGTGATGATATTGCTACTAATGCTCCCCACGATTATCATTCCGTATTTACTAAAATACAAGCAGCTAATTAATACAGTGAACCAAGATGCAGAACGTCTCAATGCCATGATGGATACATCACAGGATGCATTAATTCAGATGAATGCCAAAGGCGATATTGTTGGCTGGAGCGCTCAAGCACAAGATGTCTTTGGTTGGACAAGTAAGCAAACTGTAGGACAGGAGCTGGCAAACCTAATTATTCCAATACCATTGCGTGCTGCACATAAAAAGGGCTTGGAGCATTTTATGGCCACGGGTGAAGGGCCTATTCTAAATAAAATAATTGAGGTTGAAGCATTACATCAAGACGGACATAATCTTCCTATTGAGTTAACGATTTCTTTTATTAAGCTAGCCGATGGTTTTGAGTTTAATGCGCTTGTTCGAAATATCAGCCAACGTAAACAAGCCGAAAAAGCACTCATTATTGCCAACGAAAAACTGGCTTTTCAAAATCAAGAAAAAGATAAGCGCACCGCTCAATTAATACGTGCCAACCAAGAAATAGATAAACGCGCCAATGAACTAACCCTTGCCGCGAGTGTATTCACCCACGCCCTAGAAGGTATTGTGATTACCGATGCGGAAAATAGGGTTATTGATGTTAACAAAAAATTTACTGCCATTGCCGGTTACTCCCGTGAGGAGGTCGTTGGCCAAGCCCCCATTTTCTTTCAAACAGACCGTCATCCACCTGAGTTTTATAGTGCGCTGTGGCAAGTTATTAAATCTTCTGGCCAGTGGGCTGGTGAAATATTGAGTCGTCGCAAAAATGGTGAAAAATATGTTGCCGGCATCACCATCAGTGCCGTAAAAGATACCGTTGGCAAAGTCAGCCATTATGTTGCCCTCTTTAGTGATATTACGCTGCAAAGATATCATCAATATCAATTAGAGCAGATGGCCCATTACGATACTTTAACTAAGCTACCTAACCGTGCATTACTTGCCGACCGACTAAATCAAACCATGTTGCAATGCCAGCGTCATCATCATTCACTCGCGGTTATCTTTATGGATTTAGATGGCTTTAAAGAGGTTAATGATATCTATGGCCACGCTATCGGGGATGAACTACTTATTATCGTCTCTGGACGTATGAGTGATGCCTTACGTGAGGTGGATACACTTGCACGCCTGGGTGGTGATGAATTTGTTGCCGTATTAAGTGATTTAGTTAACGCTGAAGATTACAAAATGGCATTAGAGCGCTTATTACGTGCAGCGTCAGAGCCTATCACTGTTGGTGATGTGGTGTTAAAGGTGTCAGTTAGCATAGGTGTTACGCTCTACCCTCAAGATGATGCCGATGCCGACATACTTATCCGTCATGCCGACCAAGCCATGTATATGGCGAAAAAGGCGGGTAAAAATTGTTATCACTTGTTTGATAGCGCCCTCGATAACGCCGTTAATCTCAAACAGGAAAACATCAGTCATATCAGTTCAGCACTTAATAAACATGAGTTTGTTTTGTACTATCAACCGAAAGTGAATATGTCTACCGGTGAAGTAGTAGGCGTAGAAGCATTAATCCGCTGGCTACATCCTGTCCGCGGTTTAGTGCCGCCATTAGATTTTTTACCGCTAATAGAAAACCACACCATGAGTCTCGATATAGGTGAATGGGTTATCGATACCGCGCTGAGCCAAATAAGCCAATGGCAAAGTATAGGCATTACTTTACCGATTAGCGTCAACATTAGTGCTTATCAACTCCAGCAAGCTGATTTTGTTGAACGCTTGGCGACATTATTAGCGGCACACTCTGATGTGTCAGCTCATTTGTTAGAATTAGAGATATTAGAAACCAGTGCCTTTAGTGACATCAACTACATTATAGCGACCATGAAATCTTGTATTGGCCTGGGTGTGCAGTTTGCCCTAGATGATTTTGGTACTGGATATTCCTCTCTAACCTACCTCAGACGCCTACCCGCCAACCTGATTAAAATAGACCAGACTTTTATACGCGACATGCTCACTGACGCAGATGACTTAGCCATTGTTTTGGCTGTGGTAAGTTTGGCGAAAGCCTTCCAGCTTGAGGTGATTGCTGAAGGAGTAGAAACTGTTGAGCATGGCACGGCTTTATTACAATTGGGTTGTAATAAAGCCCAAGGTTACGGCATCGCAAGGCCGATGCCCGCCAGTGACATTCCAACCTGGCTGAGCAGTTGGCAGCCTTATCAAGCTTGGCTTGGCTACCTTAAATAATATGATGCAAGTATTATAAGTACTCTGGCAGCCACAAGGTGGTAAAGCATCTCAGGTCTACATAGGATTAATTTAACGCAAAATAATCATAATATTGTTCTCAATCGTCAAGATAATAAAATGTGGTAACTGTCTAGTCCATAGTATTTTTATAACATCCAACAGCCACTAGCTATCACCTGATTAAGGAGTAAATTCCTGACGATTTAAGCCATATTTTTTTAACTTTGACGCCAATGTTGTCGGTTTTAAGCCTAATAGCTGAGCAGCACCCTTCTCACCATAAATTTTACCTTGGCAATGTTTTAACGCATTAGCCAAATTCGTTTTTTCAAGTGATTTTTGCTCCTCTACTCTCATCAACTGCGGAGCAACTTTAGGGTTAAATGATTCATGATTAAATACCGATTCATTAGCCAAAAACTCGAAGTTTATTTTATTACTTTTGGCTAAGATTATCTGACGTTCAATAATATTTTCCAGTTCTCTAATATTGCCGGGCCAAGGGTATCGAGTTAAATACTGCATTTGCGAAACTGACACTTGTGGTTTAGGTCGATTAAAGTTTAAACACACTTTATCAATAAAATGTGTTACTAAAAGCGGAATATCATCGCTACGCTCTCGTAATGCCGGTGAATGAATAGGAAATACATTGAGCCTAAAATATAAGTCTTCTCTAAATTTATTCTGCTGAACCAAGGTCTTTAATTTTTGATTAGTGGCTGAAATAACTCTGACATCAACATGTCTGGTTTTCGACTCTCCTACCCGCTCAAACTGCTGCTCTTGTAATACCCGCAGTAATTTCCCTTGCAGTTGTAAGGGAATCTCACCGACTTCATCTAAAAAAATAGTCGCGCCATCCGCCAGTTCAAAGCGTCCAACTCGGTCTGATATTGCGCCTGAAAAAGCGCCTTTTACATGACCAAAAAATTCACTTTCAAATAAGTCTGCCGGAATTGCCGCGCAATTAACTCTAATTAATGGCCGGGCTTTTCGTTCACTGACTTCATGAATCGCCCTCGCAATTAACTCTTTACCTGTACCTGATTCGCCAGTAATGATGACATTCGCATTAGTAGCTGCCACTAATTCTATTTGATTAACCATATGCTGCACCTGCATACTCTGACCAATGATCTGGTGATGATTAAAATCTGCATTTAATTCTTCAAGCAAATACGCATTATCCATTTCAAGGCGCTCTTTTAGTGTATCTACCTCTTTTAAAGCGTTTAACAATTTAGCTTGAATAGACTTTCTTTGTGTTATGTCTCGAAAAATAACTACGGCGCCGATTAATAAACCATTTTCAGTTACTGGGGTACTTTTATATTCTACCGCCACTGGCATACCACTTTTTGACCAGAACACTTCGTCATCAACACTGTGTACTTCTCCATCTTTAAAAGCAGCATAAATTGGGCATTTGTAAGCGTGGTAATGCTCGCCATTGGCATGCGAGTGATGAATCACGTCATGAATACTTTTCCCAACAAGTTCTGCTTTCCCCCAGCCTAATATTTGCTCGGCCGCTGCATTTACAAAGGTGGTATTCCCGTCAACATCTACGCCATATATGCCATCACCTACCGCACTGAGTAACAATTGATTTTGTCGCTCAATTTCTTCAAATACACTTTCGTTGGCATTCCAATGGACAATACCCGCTTTATATTTAGCTTGCGCTGTTGCTTGGTGGTAACGGGCATAAGTCACTTTGGCACTTTGACAAGAGAACAAAAGCTTATTATCTAAAGCGCTAGCCGTAATATCTAAATATATTTTTTCATTATTGATGGTGAGAAATAGATCGTTTGTCCACGCTTCGCCCTGCGCTAATATTTGTTGAGTAAAGTGAATTAACTTATCTAAACAGCCAGTAAAAAACTGCGTTACGCTAACCTTTGTTAACGTATTATTTTCTAACTCGACGTCGCTTTTGATAGCAAATAATACTGCAGCTTTGTGGTTTAACTGCAAAATTTTATTATTAAAAGGATCAATATATAACAGTGCGTTAGGTGCATTTAAAAATAAGTTCGCTTGCATAAAACATTCCTGATGACTTATCAACTAACCCCACCATTCAATTTCTAAGCCAAGCAACGATATTTCGTGACAAACAGCACGAAATATCGTTTATCACGAAAAACCGTTGCCTTGCACAGACCAGTAAAATAATTAATATAAATAAAAATCAGTGGTTTAATTAAATTTTAGCTATTGGCATAGTTTTCGCAATTGTTAATGTCAGTAGATAACAAGGTTAGTCGTTTGATGGTTAAATCAACGCGTAATTTAAGGTGCTTGCACTGTATTGAAAATAACGCACCAAGATTAAACAGCTAACTTAATCAAATAATATTTTTATATCTTAAGGAAGTCACATGAATAAGCTCGATGTAACTGAAGCAATATTTGCAATCAAAAATGAAAAAGAACTTAGTTGGCAGAATATTGCAGACGCTGTGGGTATGTCTATCGTTTGGACAACCTCCGCCTGTTTAGGCATGAACAGTTGGCCTGAAGTTGAAGCTGATAAAATCATTGAATTTTTAGCCTTACCTAAAGAAACAAAGCAAGCCCTAATGGCCTACCCAACCAAAGAGTGGGATAAGTCAGTACCACAAGATCCATTAATTTATCGTATCTACGAAGTGGTAGGCGTCTATGGCGATACCCTTAAAGAGGTTATTCAAGAAAAGTTTGGTGACGGCATCATGAGTGCTATCGACTTTTCTATGGAAGTAGAAAAAGAAGAAAATCCAAAAGGCGATAGAGTCATTTTAACCTTGAATGGTAAATTTTTACCCTATAAATCATGGTGATCTTATTTGGTGCGCCAAGCTAATTAAAGTTGTGCAACGCTGGCAAATAAAGCAAAAAAAACCAAATGAAAAATTATATATTAAATAAAAATCAATACGTTACATGACTGGCATTCAACTTGCTTTGTTAAGTAAACAGTAAAATGAATTAACCTTACTATTAAATAGAGATATAACAATGGCTTATATAGAACCCAGTGAATTTGTAACCAAGATGGTGGACGCAGGTGAACAGAAAGTTTACATGTCTACCAAAGATACTCTTATACGTGCTTTTATGGCCGGCGCTATTTTAGGCCTAGCTGCGATATTTGCGATTACGGTGGCAACTAAAACAGGTAGCCCTATTTTAGGCGCCTGTCTTTTCCCTGTTGGTTTTATCATGCTTTATTTGATGAAGTTTGATCTACTCACTGGTGTATTTACACTGGTACCATTAGCCTTATTAGACAAGCGTCCTGGTGTTACCTTTGGCGGTGTAATGCGTAACTGGGGCTTGGTCTTTCTAGGTAACTTTGGCGGAGCAATGACCACAGCCTTTTTAATGTCCTTTATTTTAACTTATGGTTATTCGGCTGACGGCGGTGCTATTGCAGCTAAAGTAGCAAGTATTGGTGAAGCAAGAACCGTAGGTTACCAAGAACATGGCTTAAGCGGCTGGATCACTATATTCTTCCGCGGCATGTTATGTAATTGGATGGTATCAATGGGTGTGGTTGGTGCGATGATCTCTACTTCTGCTGGTGCTAAAATGGCCGCCATGTGGATGCCCGTAATGTTGTTCTTCTTTATGGGTTTTGAACATTCAATTGTTAACATGTTCTTATTCCCATTCTCAATGATCATGGGGGGTGACTTTACTGTTTATGATTATTTGGTATGGAACGAAATTCCAACGGTACTAGGTAACCTTGCTGGTGGCTTATTATTAGTAGGTTTACCATTATACTTTACACATGTTAAAACATCGCCAAGCAGAAAAATTGCTTAATTCACACTTTATCAATGGTTTATTCAAAGCATAAGCTTGTATGAGTCAATTAATAAATAACTAATACAAATTTGATTAAATAAGTGCTCTACTTTTTAATGGGGAAAAATGGCTAAATACAAGCCATAAAATTTAGTCAGTAGTTATGCTACTTATAAATTTTATAACGCCGTATTTTTTCATTGTAACCATTAAAAATAAGCAGGTAATTAATCAAATTAGAATAATATCAATGTAGATAAAAGACTTCGTAATTTAGGTTATGAAGTCTTTTTATTGCTTCAAACTTTACCGATTTAAGCTAATTTTAATACCATTGGAAACAAGTAATGAGTCAAGCATTAACTGTGAGTATTGGCGGCGCGACCAATAAAGGTCGAAAAAAAATCAATCAAGATTTTCTCGGCAGCATCATTCCTAAAGAACCCATGCTTAGCAGCAAAGGGATTGTACTTGCCATGGCTGATGGTATTAGCTCAAGTAACGTCAGCCAAATTGCCAGTGAAACAGCAATATCGTGTTTTTTAGAGGACTACTACTGTACCTCTGATTCGTGGTCTGTTAAAAATTCTGCACAAAAAGTCATTAAATCGATTAATTCATGGCTTTATTCGCAAACACGTAATAGCCCTTATCGCTTTGATAAAGACAAAGGCTACGTCTGCACCTTCAGTGCACTGATATTAAAATCAAATACGGCACATCTTTTTCATTCAGGTGATACACGAATTTATCGTTTATCAGGTCAACAATTAGAGCAATTAACCGAAGATCACCGCCGAGTTGTTTCCACCGATGTTAGCTATTTAACCCGCGCTTTAGGGATTAACCAAACATTTGACATTGATTATCAAAGCCAGCTACTTGAGCAAGGCGATATCTATATTATTGCCACTGACGGCGTTTACGAGTTTTTAAATAATGCTCAAATCGCCAATAGCATTAATAATGCCCAGAGCTTAGATAATGCCGCTGATAGCATTATTACACAAGCACTTGCCTTAGGGAGTGATGACAATCTCAGTGTTCAAATTGTCCGTATTGATAACGTGCCCAGCTATCAGCTTGATGAAGTGCATCAACTGACCTTGTTGCCATTGCCGCCAAGACTTTCACCAAGAATGCAGTTTGATGGTTATGAAATTATCCGCGAAATATATATTAGTAGCCGAAGCCATGTTTTTTTAGCACGCGACAACGACACACAGCAAACCTTAGTAATAAAAACGCCATCCACTGAATTAAGAACCGACACGCGATACCTTGAGCGTTTTATGCTAGAAGAATGGATAGCTAAACGCATTAACAATCCACATGTTGTTAAAGCGATTATTCCAAAAAGAAAGCGTCATTATTTATATTTAGTGACAGAATTTATTGATGGTATTTCGTTAAATCAATGGATGATAGACCATCCAAAACCAAGCTTAGAACAAGTTAGAAATATTATTGAGCAAACCGCAAAAGGCTTACAGGCTTTTCACCGCCAAGACATGATACATCAAGACTTACGCCCAGCTAATATCATGATCGACAATACTAAGACGGTAAAAATAATAGACTTTGGTTCAACCTTTATTGCCGGTGTTACCGATGCTAACACCGAAGAAATTATGCGCGGTACCATTCGTTATTCAGCCCCTGAATATTTTTTAGGACAATTAGGCACACAGGCATCTGACCTTTATTCGTTGGGCGTGATCACTTATCAAATGTTATCAGGTAAATTTCCATATGGTCGTGAAATAGCACAAGCGAACAGCGTATCAGCGCAACGTAAGCTCAACTATAAACCGATGATCAATGATAATACTGAATTACCCCTTTGGATTGACGATACACTTGAACGCGCTTTAAAAATTGATCCCTTAAAACGCTACTCTGTGTTATCAGAGTTTGTTCATGACTTGCGACAGCCGAATAAATTATTTTTAACAAAAACTAAGCCACCGCTAATACAGCGTGATCCTGTCATGTTTTGGCAATGGGTTAGTCTTATTCTATTACTGCTGTTGATTGTACAGGCACTTTAAAAAATATTTTCCAGTGTATGAATTTATACGTTCATGACTTAGCTTGAAATTAACAAAATTATCGCTATTAGTTTTGTAATAAATGAGTTTTTGCAATAAATAAATTTTGACCGTTTTGAACAATGAGATAAAGAGGGTTAGAGAGTTTACTCTCTAACCCTCTTTATCATTAGCGTGTCGATACTTTACACTAGTCAGCAGACCTTGCTTTTTTATTATGGCCTTACAGGAAATTCAACCGGTGCTGTAACGGTATTTTTTTGCAATGTCACCGCGGTTCCAGAGAAGAGTCTGCCTTTGACTTCGGTGTGTGTATTCAAAGAAATCAATGTTTTACTCAGAACAATACCTTTAAAAAAGGCATCTGTTCCAAGGGCAGTTTGACCTGCAACTTGCCAGAAAATGTTCTTGGCTAATGCACCACCAGCTAAAGTAACCCTAGTGCTATTCGCCTGATTCAAATTACCTGATACCTGCATTATCCAAACATCATTCGACGTGCCCTTAAAGGTAACATCTGTACTGATATTGACGTTCGTAGACCATTTATAAACGCCAGGTACTAGCGTTAAACCGCCAATTTCTCCTGCGCCAAGTTCTGTGCTATCTGCTGGGCGTCTTGCAGCGTCATTATAGGCAGTTTCCATATCACCCACGGCAACACCGAGGTCGTATGCTGAATTTACCGCACAGAGTGGACCATTGGCGTCAACCGTGAAAATGGTGCCTGTTACTTCAGGGCAGCTGATCAGCAGCGCTGCACCGGTAATTGGACTAGTACCTACATTGCCTGTAATAGCGGAAGTTTTCACATCGGTAATGCCAGATTTACTTAAAATAGTGAAAGTACCTGCAGCGCCAAGTTCAACGGCATAAGCACTAGCCGCTCCACTTCCTTTAGCCATAGCATTTCCAGCAAATAAACTAGCGATAATGAGTGGTAATAGTGATTTTTTCGCATTACTTATTAATATCTTCAAAAATATTTCTCCACATGGAACTGTTAACTTCAAGTAACAAAGTTGTTACTAATAGGATTCCATTTTGGCTATTTAAACATAAAAACAAAAGCATATGTTGCTATTAGCAAGATAACTTATAATAACAACTGATATATTTTAAGGAATTTTTCATTAAATCACTAGGGTGAATTAACCATTGAAAAACACCTTCAGGCACTGTTATCGCTATTTATATCACTTACCGCTTGATGAACGTCGCCAGAAAATAATAACAATAAAAAGAACATTGAAGTCCCGATTTTAGCTTAAAAAATTTAATAAACGCAACCATAAAGCTACCGACAATCAGTATTTATCCACCACTAGGTTAAACAATATTGGTACTCAATCCACAAGCACCTAGGGTAAAAATTTTCCTCTTATGGCTTCATACAGTTTAACGGCCATAGTGTTGAACACAGGGAAGGTTTAGTAGCAGGTCAACACTTACCCTTAAGCTAAAACTTTGCCAGCGATGCCTTGATTATTTCAAGATGAACAACCTTTGAGCGATTGTCAGTTAGGGGGTTTTTCTCTGCTCAACAACGGTTAATCCACAGCCTACATTGTATATGCTGAGTTTAGCTGTTTAGCTAAGTATTGTATGCAGCATAAAAATGTTGAGTCTAGAATGTGCAAGCACTTTTAGCATGGGGGCTGAAAATAAAAAGCCCTTAGTCGCGATGAAGACAACTAAGGGCTTTAATAAACGAGTGAGTTATAGTCTTTATATACTCACTATAACTCACTTAAAAGTGACAAAACTTATTGCTTAAGCATTTTTGATTGCTGCGGCGGTAATAGGTAAATCTCGCACTCTAACACCCGTTATTTGAAAAATAGCATTGGCTATCGCCGGTGCTATCGATACTACGCCAGGTTCGCCCAAGCCGACAGGAAACTCATCGCTTTCAACAAATTCAATATCGAGCTCAGGTACGTCACTCATACGTAATGGTGAGTAGCTGTTTAAGTTGAGATTACTCACCTGACCATTTTCTATCGGGCTTTGTTCATGTAACGCTAAACTTGTTCCCCAGAGCATAGAGCCTTGAACTTGCGCTAATGCGCCATCCGGGTGAACAATAACACCAGCATCAACAATCATGGTGAGCTTTTTAACGGTTATTTTTCCTGAGCTAGGCTCAACATGAACCTGAGCAGCACAAGCCATCCAAGCCGGCATGGTACGTTCTTGTCCCGAACTTATCGCAACACCCATGCCTTCATTCTTAGCGAGTTTAACATCTTTGGTTTTTTGCTTAAGAATGTTGAGTACATTCGCTAATCGCTTGGCACCACCAACACTTTCTGGTGCTTTACCGGCTTGTTTACCTAAACCGTCAAGCATGGATAAGCGAAAATCAATCGGATCAGTTTTGCTTTGATGGGCAATTTCATCAATAAATGATTCTAGTCCCCAAACAATCCAACCCTGCCCGACAGATCTTAACCAACCAGGCAGTATGGTTTCTTGTGCTAGGCTATTATTGACCACGCGCACACGATGATTGTCCATGCTGTACCAGTGATCCGCACCACTGGTAGAAAACATATCAACACGCGTTTTTTTATCTAAGCTTTCAGGCATAAATCCTGGTGCCATGGCTAAGGTTGGCCAACCGGCAGCCAGTGCATGCTCCATACCGGTAAATTTATTTTCCTGATCAAACACCGCTCGAAACGAGACGACAGACGGCGATCTGGGTTGATCAAATCTAGAATCATCTTCACGAGTAAATACCATTTTTACTGGCTTGCCAATTGCTTTAGCGGTTAATACCGCAGGTATCGCATAATCGCCGAATAAACGACGGCCAAAACCACCACCGAGATATTGCTGATGCATAACAACTTTGTCATCCGTTACTTGCAGCGCTTTAGCAATTGCTGGCAAGGTTAGCGACTGCCATTGATTACCGGTATAAACATGCCAAAGACCATCTTTTTCTTCTACGGTGGCGTTAACTGGCTCTAAAGCGAAGTGTAAAACGGTATGCGTGCGATAAACCGCATCAATCGATTTATCGGCTTTAGTGCTTGCCGCTGAGAAATCGCCCTGATCAATAAACAATCCGCCTTCGCTCTTATCAGTAACTAAACGCTCTCCTTCTTGGAGAATATCTTGCTCACTGACCTTAGCTGTTTTACCCACTTGATAGCTAACCTTTAAGGCATCAGCCGCTTGAATTGCGCCATAATAACTATCAGCCGCGACACTAACCCAACCTTGAAGGTGGTCACTCGGGTCTTGCAAGAGATAATAACCCAAATAACCTTTGATTTTCTGGGCGGCACTGTCGTCAACATTCGTGACTTTACTGCCA
Source organism: Colwellia sp. MB02u-9 (assembly GCF_014077085.1). NCBI lineage: Bacteria > Pseudomonadati > Pseudomonadota > Gammaproteobacteria > Alteromonadales > Colwelliaceae > Colwellia > Colwellia sp. MB02u-9. The sequence goes on along the minus strand of NZ_JACGVF010000096.1, from coordinate 92,321 downwards.
TATCGGGTCGGTGGAATAATCGGTCGAGCATAGACCATACCGGCCAACTCTATATCAATACCATAAACGGCTGAGCCATTAGTTTTAGCCGGAATATCAAGCGCTAAGGCCGGTTTTCCTACTAAGCTTCTTTTACTTGCAGGTTTTAACGGTAAAGCGCTAATCTCTTCTGGTGTAAAGGTACGATTAAAATGGCCTTTGGCAACAATGTCACCAAAACTAATTGAGCGATCTTGATAAAGTACCGCGCCATTTTCTACGCTACATTGCTCTGCAGGGCAATTTAAGATTTTCGCTGCCGCTTCTATTAAGGCTATACGCCCTGCAGCACCCGCTTGAGACATGGGCTTAAATGTTTGAAAAACTGACCATGAACCACCCGTGACCATATAACCCCATTTAGGATCAGTATCAACATGAGTGATGGAGACTTTAGACCAATCAGCCCCTAGCTCATCAGCAACAACGCGTGCTAGTGCAGTGCCAATATGTTGGCCCATTTCTGCCTTAGCAATATTAATGTTCACTTCACCTAATGGGTTGATTTCAAACCAAACCGTTGGGGAAAATAATTTATTTTTCAGTGTTTCTTGAGGACTGTCACCTAAGCCTACTGCGCCAACTAAGGGGGCAAAAGCCATTAACAGCGAACCACTGACCGAACCTACTAAAAATCGACGTCGAGATAAGCTGACATTATTTTTTGCATCTTTAATATTTTTCATTGCCATACGCCTTTATGATTGTTGCGTTGAAGAGCTAGGATCAAAAGTTTGTACATCGGCTGACATCACACCTGCCGCATTTTTAATCGCACTTTTAATGCGTACATAAGCCATACAGCGACATAAATTTCCACTCATATGATCGACAATTTCTTGGTCACTCGGTGACGAATTACTGGCTAATAAAGTCGCGGCTTGCATAATTTGTCCCGACTGGCAGTAGCCACATTGCGGCACCTGTTCATCAATCCATGTTTGTTGTAATGGATGTTTGTTTTCTAAACCTTCAATCGTGGTGATATTTTTATTTTCTGCGGCTATTAATGGAAAAGAGCATGTTCTGACTGGTGCACCGTCAATATGTACGGTACAAGCACCACACAGACCAATACCACAACCAAACTTTGTGCCTTTAAAACCAAATTCATCACGGATGACCCATAATAATGGTGTGTTTACATCAGCAGCAGAGGAAACCTTGTTCCCATTTAACTTGAATACAATCATAGCTTTCTCTCCCAAAATTGAGTTGAAACATTAACAACTCATCAATTTATTAAGTACGCCACTTATGGCAGTGGCTGATTATTTATCTAAACGTGCTTGGCACTGACTGAGATTAATAAAGCGATGTTTTCAAGGAACTGCTCTCCCAAAACAAAGCCAGCGATTAAGATTGCACTGACAACGCCGTTTTATCATCTACTTTATAACGCTAAGTTTAACACTTTCTATTGATGGCTTTTTATTAAACTGCCAAAGCTAGGCATAATCGTAGGTGCCACCCGATTTTAAGGCTTTTTGATACCCTGCTCGAGCCTGAAAACGTTTAACGTAGGCAATAATTTTTGGATAATCTTGGTCAACTGTCTTCCTTGCTGCCCATGCTTCTAAAGGAAAACTCATTTGAATGTCAGCGCCTGATAGCTGATCGCCAGCAAACCATTCATTATCAGTTAAATGGTGCTCGATTAACGCTAAATTAGCCGTGATATTGGGCCCAACATAGCCCGCCATGACTTTTTTCATAATGGCTTTAGCTATGTATTTAACAAAAAATGGTTTCGACCTTTGCACTGCCTTTTCTAAAATGAGTTTCAACAATAATTGCTGCATCATAGTACCTTCAGCAAAATGTAACCAGTATAGATACTGGCGATGTGCTTCAGTTTTAGTCTCAGGAATGAAGTTACCTTCACCATAAGTTTGAGCAAGATATTCAATAATCGCTCCAGATTCTGCCACAGTAATGTCACCATCGGTAATTACTGGAGACTTACCCAAAGGATGTATTTTTTTAAGACTAGCAGGCGCTAGATTAGTCTTGAGATCACGTTGATATTGTTTTACTTCATAAGGTACGCCAAGCTCTTCCAAAGCCCAAAGAACCCGTTGAGACCGAGAATTATTTAAGTGATGTACAACAACCATAGTTTTCTCCAATAAGATAAAATATCAACTAAGCTATTGCCATTCGATTGCCAGAGTTAAGTGTTTACCTTGGCAAGCCATTTTTGATGGCCACAACTTAGGGCACAATAGTGCAAGTATGTGTTATTTTAGTATCTTTATTGCTTGCTGTCGCATAGCATTGAACCCTATAACTATACTATTGGACTATTTTATGCTTTGGGCTTCCAGTGTTGTATTACAGCATGATATCGAGCAACACCACCATAACCTGCATGAGTTTGTTGTCTGTTTACAAGGCAGTGTAAACATCAGCATTAATGACGAGGTGCATCACTTTTCAGCTGGACACTCTATTTTTATCCCCGCTAAATATCCACATACCATTGCTATTGATAAGCAAAACGCTACCAAGTTACTCTTTGTCTGCATTAATCCACCGTCATTTGATACTTTGTCAAACCCTACTAATCGCCTGTTTTTAAATACGTTATCTGAAGGTGGCTTTTTAATAAACAATAACCAAGTTAACACTGATGACAGCACTGAGGAAATGAAAAAAATTGCCCATGAAATCGAAGCATCCCCTGATTCCAGCTCGCTACTGCATGCTAGTTTAAAAGAGAATTTATACTTGCGGTTATTGCTTATTCATATGAGTAGTGCCGGTTATGAACAGAAAACAAGTGCGCAATCATCGCTGCGAATGACTAAAGCTCAGAATTGGATTCATGACAACTATGCCATGGATATCACGCTGGAAATGGTGGCAAATCAAGTTAACATATCGAGAAGTCATTTTGCGCGTCAATTTCGTCAGCACACAGGATTCAGTGTCATTGAATATCTCCTCAAGGTGCGCTGCGATGCTGTGGCTAAGTTACTTGCCAGCTCAGACACCGATATAACAGCAGTAGCATTCGCTACAGGCTTTAGTAATTTAAGCCATTTATACCGACACTTTAAACGCCGCTATGGCATAACTCCTGGCGCTTTTCGGCAGATGATTAAAAATCAAGGAGCCACACTAACAACGCCACCCAATGAAAAAATGCTAAAAGTGTAAACTAAATTTAGTGACTAATACATGCTCAGCCTTAAGGCAATTTAGCTGCCATAGGTACAAAAAATTAGCGACAAAAATATTCTGCTGCTGATATTTTTTTGGCCCATCGTATGAATGGCCCGCTTAATGGTTGTCAGACTAAAGTCTGACCTACAAAAAATAACCCAACGTTAGATGAGTGGCCCGCTTAATGGATGACTGACTAAAGTGCGACCTACAAAAAATCGCTCAACGCTACATGAATGGCCCGCTTAATCGATGACGGACTAAAGTGCGACCTACAAACAACTTACTCTGCGCTACATGCTCTCCTATAAAAGAAATTTTGGCTAACATACTCATTTGCTCTGTAATCCTTTAAATATTTTACTTTATAGCCTAGCAACAATCTTACGAAACAAAGTCTAAAAGTTGCATAAAAAAAAGCTCTTACCTAAGTAAGAGCTTTTTAACAATTTTAAATACTTTTATATATGGTTACATACTAAGTGTTATTTAAAATTTGTAGCTTGCTTTAACGTAGACAAAACGGCCTTGGCTATTGTGTGTACCACTGACGAAGCCCGTAAAATCATGATAAGAAAACGGAGGTTCTTCATTAAACAAGTTGGTGGCACCAATACTTAAAGTGGTATCTTTAATGCCGATATAATTCACTGTGGTGTCAACCGTTGTCAATGAATCTATATCATTCATACCTTCAGCAGCCACTGCAGCATCTTGTTTGAATTCGCCAACATAGTTAACCGCCATACTTGCGTTCCAGTCACCTTGTACCCAAACCGTATTGAATGACCAACGTACTTCAGGTTGTTCAAAGTCACCTTCTTGAGTATCAATGCGCATAGAGCCATCAGCATTCGGGCGAGCATCTTCATAAGATAAAACGTAATTTAGCGCATAGGTAAATCTGAAATCACCCATATCAGTTTCTAAGCCGTAATTAGCTTCAACGTCTAAGCCTGATGTGGTGATATTACCAATATTTTCATATTGATCAAAAATACGTACTACTTCACCCGGATCGCCAGCAACACTTGACGGTAAACGCTCAACTACCGAGGGATCGTTACCCAAGGTACTAAATTTAAACTGCGTATCTTTCGTGATAACATTTTCGATATCATAATCATAATAATCTACTGAAAAATCCATGTTATCAGCTAGTTCATAGATTAAACCTAAGTTATAGCTTTTAGACTCTTCAGGGCCTAAATCATCATTACCTGACAGTACTGCGGTATATTCTTGTGGCTCACAAGCTTTATTAACATTACCAACAGCAGCACAACGTACCGAATCAACTAAGTTAGGCGATTCATCTGTGTTGCCTAAACCAATTTGATGCAATGACGGTGCTCTAAACGCCGTACCGTATGAACCACGTAGTGATAATGAATCAGTTGTTTGCCAAATAAAGGCTACTTTGGGATCGGTAGTGGTACCAAAATCGCTGTAATCTTCATGACGTACCGCCACCTGTACTTCTAAGTTATCAAGTACTGGAATAGCTAACTCAGCAAAAATAGAGGTATTGTCACGAGAACCGTTAGCTTGGGTTGCTTCCGTACCGAAAACTTCACCACGCAAGAATTGATCATCAGGGTTGTCGCTAATGCTCTCTTCTCTGTATTCAACACCTACCGCTAAACCAAGATCGCCATGTGCCATTTCCATTAATGAACCACTGATTTTACCATCAAATGACTTACTGGTTGATTTACCAATACGTGTGGTAGTAGTTTCAATAAAGTCTAATGATTCTTGACTGTTACTTGAGGGTTCAAACGGGTTCCATAAACCACTGTCAATCGCTTCTTGCGTACGACGAGAATTAGGGAAGCCATTTACGCCACGCTCTGTCGATTCACTTTTAATGTAGTTATATGCAACTTCCCAGCTCCAATCTTTAATTTCGCCTTGTAGACCAATAATTGAGCGATAATAATTTGAGGTAACACGTTTTTCACGATTGCCAATATCGAGCATACGTCGACGCATGGTTAAATCTTGCTGATAAAACTCATGAGTCGGTAGGTTGGCAAAAGGGTGGTTAACGTTGTCTCCCGCCATAAATAACTCGTTAAAGCTTGGGCTACCAGCACCACGAATAGTGGTTTTTGAATGTTGACCGTTTAATTCAGCAAAGCCACGTAAATTGTCATTAATTTCGTACTTACCTAAATAAATAAAGCTAGCACGTTCAGTAGCAGGAACTGAGGTCATTACAGGCGCGTAGTCATAACGACAAAGATTACCCACAATATCTGCTTCAGCACAAACATCATTACCAAAGGTATCAGGCAAACGATTAGTTGAGTCACTCGCTAAAGCAATAGTGCCTGGGAACCCTGATGAACTTCTAAAGTCAGTGGCGAACGGGTCGTTAGGTCTTAAAGCTTTTTGGTTAGCTGATTTTGAATAATCTCGATCAGCATAAAGAATTTCTTCGCGGTCAAAGTAATCTAAAGCAAAAGTGTGACTGCTTTTTTCTGTTGAGCTGCCCCAAACAATACTAAGGTTTTTTTCTTTACCACCGCCATCAGCGGTGTCACCAAGTTTGGCTGAAATCTCAGCACCTTCAACATCATCTCTTAAGATAATATTGATAACGCCGGCGACAGCATCAGAGCCATAAGTGGCTGAGGCACCATCTTTTAGAATATCAACGCGTTTAATAGCCGCTAATGGAATATTATTGATATCAACAAAGGCGGTATCAATATTATTAGCAAATGGTGACACAGAAACGCGTCTGCCGTTCACTAATATTAATGTTGAGTCAGCACCCAAACCACGTAATGAAACACTTGAACCACCATTGCTGGTATTGTCACTGCTGTTTCCTTGCGTTGAAAAAGTGCCTTGTCCTGCCATAGGTAATTTGGTGAAAAGGCCAATAAGGTCAGTCACACCACTATTGGCAATATCTTCTGCACTGAGTGATGTTAATGGAGATGGTCCTTCCATGTCCGTTCTCTGAATGTGAGAACCGGTAACTTGTATTCTTTCTACACTGTCTTTTTCTGCCGCAACGGCAAGATAACTTTGTGAAGCAAATAATGCGGCGGTAATACTGAGAGCAAGTACGTGTTTACGATTATTTAAGACTGTCATGTTTCCTTCCTTTTTGTGCTTTTATAATTGTTGGTGTTTTATTATATTTTTTCATTAAAATACTATTTAACTAAGACAAATTAGCAGCTTTTTGGCACAAATAAAACTTGGTTCTAACAGGTAAGTCCACATGACACTTAACTTAAATGTAAAGTTATGTTACCAATGGTCATTTAACTACGAAAAATGTCGGACCTTTACCTAATAATGAATAGCAATCGGTAATAAGATTTAATTTATCTGTAGTTTGACAGTAAGGTTTTATAAACTAATTTAAGCTCTTACCAGTAAAACTGGCATGGGTATTTTGCCAATACATTATTATTTCATTAATACTAAAGGCTTTTATTTACATTAAAAAACATCGAGTTAATAGCCCCCCACCTTGGTCGTATCGTTTTAAATAGCCATATTAGCTAATAACTCAGCCGTAGAACCCAAGATAAATAGCGGCACTTAACGGTTAATCATATTCGTGAACAGATAAATTTTGTGGGTGAATCGACTGGTAGTTATTTCATCACTGTTACAACTAGCTTAGCTTTTAAATGCTTAAAAATCTTTACTACCTAAAAATCAACCTAAAAATGAACCTAAAAAATGAACATAAAAAAATCCGATGAAAGCTATTCATCGGATTTTGGTTTTCTTGCCAACTTTCAAACTAAATGTGCTTCAATTGTTGGCATGACTGCTTAAAGGCAGTGTTGTTTTCACTGCAGTTGGCAGTGCTTTTACCAGCCAACTATTATGCTAATCTGCAATTAAAACTGGTTAGAAGTGTTATTAGCGCCACCGGCTTTAAGCGCGTTTTCACCTGCAAAGTATTCTTTGTGATCATCGCCCATATCAGAACCTGACATGTTTTGATGTTTAACACAGGCGATACCTTGACGAATTTCTTTACGCTGAACACCTTCAACATAACCCAGCATACCTGCATCACCAAAGTATTCTTTCGCAAGGTTATCGGTAGATAACGCCGCGGTATGGTAAGTAGGAAGTGTAATTAGGTGATGGAAAATACCCGCTTCACGTGAAGTCTCCGCTTGGAAACTACGGATTTTGTCATCGGCAGCTACCGCTAACTCAGTCGTATCATAATCAACATGCATTAAATCAGCACGAACATAGTTAGATACGTCTTCACCAGCCGCTACCATTGAATCAAAGGCTTGCTGACGGAAGTTTAGTGTCCAGTTAAATGATGGGCTGTTGTTGTAAACCAGCTTAGCATTTGGAATTTCTTTACGTACTTCATTCATCATTGCCGTGATGTCAGCAACGTTGGGTGTTGCTGTTTCAATCCAAAGTAAGTCAGCGCCTGCTTTAATCGCTTCGATGCTGTCAAATACACAACGCTCTTCACCGGTACCTTGACGAAACTGGTATAAACCAGAAGGTAAGCGCTTAGGACGAACTAGCTTACCGTTACGGTTGAAACACACATCGCCTTCAGCCATATCGCTTACGTCAATTTCTTCAACGTCTAGGAAAGAGTTATATATGTCACCTTGATCGCCAACTTCTTTAACTACGGCGATTTCTTTAGTCAGGCCAGCACCTTCAGAGTCTGTACGTGAAACGATAATACCATTGTCTATACCTAGTTCTAAGAAAGCATGACGTAATGCACGAATTTTAGAATGAAAATCTGCATGAGGAACCGTTACTTTACCGTCTTGATGTCCACATTGCTTTTCATCAGCCACTTGGTTTTCAATTTGAAGTGCACATGCACCAGCTTCGATCATTTGCTTAGCCATGATGTAAGTCGCTTCAGCGTTACCAAAACCTGCATCGATATCAGCAATAATTGGCACAACATGTGTTACGTGGTTATCAATTTGGTCTTGGATAGCCGCTTTGTCGCCTTCGCTTGCTGCGTCTAGGTCACGGAAAAGACCGCCTAGTTCACGGGCATCAGCTTGACGTAAAAAAGTGTAAAGCTCTGCAACTAAAGCAGCTACTGAAGTTTTTTCGTGCATAGATTGATCAGGAAGAGGACCAAATTCACTGCGTAGTGCAGCAACCATCCAACCCGAAAGATATAAGTAACGACGGTCTGTTTTACCCGCAAAATGTTTCTTGATAGAAATCATTTTCTGTTGGCCAATAAAACCATGCCAACAACCTAAAGATTGGGTGTACTTAGAACTATCAGCGTCGTAAGCTGCCATATCAGCACGCATAATGTTTGCAGTATACTGAGCAATGTCTAAACCTGTTTTAAATTTGTTCTGCGCTCGCATACGGGCTACTGATTCAGGATTAATGGCATTCCATGAACTGCCAGCTTTTTCTTTAATTGCTTGAACTGCTTCGATTGCACTTTGATAATTAGACATATGACTTGCTCCAAAATTTTAACTGACAGTATTTATAATTATTGATGGTGTAACTTCTCATGTAAGTTGTCACACCTGACAACACAAATACTAAACCAGTCGCTGTTAATAAACAAAATATATAATTAGAATCCCTGCCATTCACAAAGTAAATACTGGTGTATTAACTCTAAAAAATATAAGTCAATAACTCAATAAATTCAAACGCTAAGCCACCCAGCCAATGAAAGCCACCGGATAATAAGGATAAGTTTAATTTATGTTTTCTATTAAATTAACTTGATTATCACTATAAGCCATGACATATATCTAAGTTATACTTTTGTTCTAGATTATTAATGTTATGAATATCTCAAAAATTGATTTAAACCTGCTAATTTATCTTGATGTTTTACTTAGAGAGAAAAATGTTACACGCGCAGCGGGTCAATTAAATATTACCCAACCGGCAATGAGCAATGGTTTAAAAAGATTACGTACACTTTTTAACGATCCTATTTTAGTCAGAACATCCGATGGTATGGTGCCGACCGAACGTGCTCGGGCTTTAGCCCCTGCTATTCGTAAAATTTTATTAGAGCTAGAAGAAGCACTGCAAGGTGAAGAAGAATTTAACGAACTTAATAGTCAGCGGGTTTTTCGTCTGATGGCCAGTGACTATGCGGCTTCGACATTACTACCCAAATTATTGAAGCGGATCAATCAAATAGCGCCTAACGTGACCATTGACATCATGACACCCAGTGATGTTAATTTTCATGATGTGGAGGCAGGTAAAATTGATATGGCCATTAACCGTTTTGATGAGTTACCACAATCTTTTCATCAAAAAACTATTTGGCGAGATTCTTTTTCGTGCCTGTTAAGTGCGAATAATCCGATCGTGTCAAAGTTTAACCTCAACACTTACCTCAGTGCTAAACATGTTTGGGTATCTAAAACCGGCTTTGGAGTCGGTGTTGGTATGGATCCAAAAGATGTGCAAAAATTAGGCTGGGTTGACGAAGCCCTAGCGCGCTTAGGTAAACAACGTAATATTAAAGTCTTTACGCGAAATTATCACGTGGCAATGCAGCTTGCACTAGAAGATGAATTAGTCGCCACCTTACCAACACGGGCCGCATTAATTCATAAAAACGATGCTAACTATACGGTACTTAAGCCACCATTCGATATTCCTGATATTGAACTTAAAATGATTTGGAGCCCACTGTTGCACCATGACGCTAGTCATATATGGTTTAGACAGTTGGTTATTGAAGCCGCCAATGAAGGCTAATACAGCAATAAGGTTTAGTCAGTGTGATCACGTTTAAGCAAAAAACATTCAATGCTTTGTATAGCATCTTTGCTATTTTTAGTTGCCTTGCCCTAGGTAAGTTATGTGGGTATTTTGCGCCGATATTACCGAGTAGTTTATATGGCTTGATTATTTTCACCCTGACACTACATTTTCGTCTCTTTAATGCTGATTATATTAAAAGCACTGTCGTGTGGTGTTTAAAGCATATGGCGGTGTGTTTTGTGCCTGCCGGTGTTGGCATTATGAACCACTTTGAATTGATCAAACAATTTGGCATCGCCATAGTCGCTATTACCTTTCTAACGACCTTTCTATTACTGACGGTTGTTGGTTTACATTATCAGCGCTACGCTGTCGATGCTGAGTAACCTTGATGATGACAATGATCACTGAGTTATTACACAACCATTTACTGTCTTCGATTTTTACTGTCGCTGGCACAATTGCACTGTTTCAGTTGACTGCGGTTTTTCAACGTAAACTCAACGCTATTTGGTTGCAACCTATGCTGATGTGTATTTTAGCCATTATTGCTATCTTACTTTGGCAAGATATTAGCTTTGAGAGTTATTTTTCAAATGCTTGGCTACTTAATGCTTTGCTTGAGCCCGCTGTTGTAGCTTTAGGCTTTCCACTGTATCAGCACTTAGAAACCATTACTAAAGAGTGGAAGAGTATTGTTTTAGTGTTATTGCTTGGCGCCTTCATTGCCATTGTTAGCAGTTTTATTATTACCATGCTGTTAATCGGGGATTACACCATTGCCGTGGCACTTTCACTCAAGTCAGTGACTACACCTATTGCTATTGCCATTGCCGGTCCATTAGACGGTAATACCGCTATTACCGCCTTTGCCATTATTCTCGCCGGCTTTTTTGGCGCTTTAGTGGGTCCGCCTTGGTTACGGTTTATTAAAGTTAAATCACCTAAAGCACAAGGCTTGGCTATTGGCGCTGCCAGTCATGCTATTGGCACGGCAACGGTCAGTAATATTAGTTACCAACACGCGGCTTATAGCTCATTGGCTTTAATTGTTTCTGCTGTTATTACTGCCCTCACTAGCCCATTTATTATCACTTTTTTGGCAACACTTTTTTAGCCTGATTAACCTCATACTCGTTTTATTGGTTAGCTGAGCTAGTTTATAGACACCAATAGTGGCCAAATATAAGGCCACTATTTTAATCACTCCTGGTGCAATGATTAAATAACCCAATAACAGATTATTTTAACGCGCTAAAATACTCACAACGTCAGTGAGCTTGGTCTCATTTTTCATGCCAAAACTTTGCCTTTAATACCTTGTCATATAGGCTAAAAAAATAAAACAGTCTGATTTATCTTAAGATTTTCACTTGCCTAACTAAAAATTTATTCAACGTTTTTATGGATGATTCATTCGCCGCATGAATATTAAGGATAACAAGGATAACCACAAACAATAATACCAATACAGGTATACTAAAATGAAAGCGACCTGCTGCTGATCATAATTAATAATAAATTAACTTTATGAGCATGTTTAAAAACAAAACACTGGGCTAAAGTAAGACCTATTGTTAACCAGCAGCTATGGCATCAGATAGACAATATTTCTAGATTGCTGATAGTAGTTTTTCGTCAATGTATTAAATAATAAAACTTTCTTCCAAACTTTCAAACTATTCAAAATAGGTGCCCTATGACAAAAAGAATTTCAATCGCAAATTTGCAGGTAGCAGAAGAATTATATAATTTTGTTAACCAGCAAGTGCTGCCAGGTACAACACTAGCTTCAGATACTTTCTGGTCTGGCTTTGCAAAACTCATCGCCGATTTAGCACCAAAAAATAAAGCCCTATTGGTAAAACGCACGTCATTGCAAGCGCAAATAACGGCTTATCATCATGCACATCAAGCTGAAAAATTTAATTTTAAAGCATATAAAATCTTTTTAACCGCTATTGGCTACCTCGTTCCCCCTGTGGCTGACTTCACCATATCAACAAAAAATGTCGATGCTGAATTAGCCACTATCGCAGGACCACAACTGGTTGTGCCGGTCATGAATGCTCGCTTTGCCTTAAATGCGGTCAATGCTCGCTGGGGGAGCTTATACGACGCCTTATATGGCTCAGATGTGATCTCTGAAGCAGATGGCGCTGAAAAAACAAAAGCTTATAACCCTGCACGTGGGGCTAAAGTTGTCGCCTTTGCTCGCGACTTTTTAGACCAAACTATTCCTTTGGTTAATGGCTCTCACACAGATGTTAAAAGTTATCAAATAATTAACCATGCCCTTGTTGTTACACTCAGTAATGATGAAAGCGCCTACTTAGCTGAGCCTGAATTATTTATTGGTTTTACCGGTGAGCAAACGTCGCCCAATGAGTTGGTTTTTAAACACCACGATTTACACTTTATCGTTGAATTTGATCAAAACAGCACGATTGCAAAAAGCGATACGGCGGGTGTTAGTGATATTTCAATGGAGTCAGCATTAACCACTATCATGGATTGTGAAGATTCGGTTGCCGCGGTTGACGCTGAAGACAAAGTGATTGCCTATAAAAATTGGCTTGGTTTAAATCAAGGCACTTTATCTGAAACTTTTGAAAAATCAGGTAAACAACAAACCCGTTTGATGCATCCTGATAAATGTTTTCAAAAGCTTGATGGGACACAAGGCAAACTAAAAGCTCGCAGCTTAATGTTCGTGCGTAACGTTGGCCACTTGATGACCAACAATGCCATTATTGACCAGCACAACAATGAAGTACCTGAGGGCATTATGGATGCTGTTATTACCTCATTAATATCCACATACGACGTTAATCAAAAAAACACTTTACGCAACAGTGACACAGGTTCAGTTTATATTGTTAAACCTAAAATGCATGGCCCTGAAGAAGTAGCTTTTGCCAATGAATTATTTGACCGAGTTGAAGACCTATTAACGCTACCTCGTCATACGGTAAAAATGGGTATTATGGATGAAGAACGCCGCACCAGTGTTAACTTAAAAGCCTGTATTTATCAGGCAAAAGAGCGCGTGGTATTTATCAATACTGGCTTTCTTGACCGAACCGGTGATGAAATTCATACCTCAATGGCTGCCGGCGTTATGGCCAGAAAAGCAGATATCAAATTAACTAAATGGATTTCTGCTTATGAAGATAATAATGTCGATGTTGGCTTAGCTTGTGGTTTTAGTGGTAAAGCACAAATAGGCAAAGGCATGTGGCCAATACCTGATCAAATGGCCAATATGTTAGCCACAAAAATTAATCATGTGAAAGCGGGCGCCAATACCGCATGGGTACCCTCGCCAACCGCAGCAACCTTGCACGCTTTGCATTACCATAAAGTGAATGTATTGCAATTGCAGCAGCAACTGAAGAACCGTGTACCGGCAAACGTCGATGATATTTTAACTATACCTTTAGCGGAAAATACCCAGTGGTCCGCACAAGAGATTTCAGATGAGTTAGACAACAATTCACAAGGTATTTTAGGCTATGTTGTGCGCTGGATTGATCAAGGCGTTGGTTGTTCAAAAGTGCCTGACATTAATAATGTTGGCTTAATGGAAGATCGCGCGACTTTAAGAATATCAAGTCAGCATATGGCTAATTGGTTACAACATAACATTTGCACACCAGAACAAGTGCTAGCCAGCTTGAAAAAAATGGCCGCCATTGTTGATCAACAAAACCAAGGTGATAGTCAATATCACGCTATGTCGAATGATTTTGACAACAACATAGCTTTTCAAACAGCATTAGCATTAGTACTGCAAGGCGACAAGCAACCTAACGGTTATACTGAGCCTTTATTACATAACAATAGACTGTTATTTAAAGCTCAAGCCAAATAAGACTATAGCTGAAACCACCTAAAGCTTGGTACTAAATAAAGGCCGGTGCTGATAAATCATAGTATTTATCAGCACCGGCCTATTTTTATGGCTAAAACACAGTTGATCCTGTGTAATTTATTCAACATTGCAGTCGGCATAAATTCAAAGTTTACAGAGCTAATTTACTGGACTAGCTTACTGGACTAATGGCTCTATCAGTAAATTAGGCAAATTATCATAAGCCAATTACAGACTAAATCAGATTATTGGCCTAATCAAGTACACAGCTCAACATCCTGTTATCGTGTAAACACAAGCCCTATCTATATTAATTTGTAACACAATGGTACAATCGTTACACCAAGGAAGGATACAGGGTAATAATTTAATGAGAATAACTAAAAAGACAAGACCAAGGAAACCTAACTTAAGTGGCGCTATATTGCTTATGATTGGTTTATTAGGCTTATACTGCTCAGCAACTCAAGCAGCACCCAAAGTGAAAAACCAAGCTAAAGTTGTTTTAATCATAAACAAGGTTGTTAGCGAGGTAAAATCACCAACAAATACCCATGTTAATAACTACGCTTACCCCAGTATTACCAGCGAAGTATTTAATCAATACAATCAAATCACTATACAGTCAACTTCTCAAATATCTCAACAACCATCGTTGGGGATTAAAGTCACTGATTTTGCAAACTTAGCACCACATAAGTTTGCTAAAAAAAATTCTCTCTTTGAGTTTGCGGCTAAATTTAATGACAAGCTGCAACAAGTACTCGCCTATTTTGACTTTTCATCCACCAGCACCGACAGTAAAAACAAAAATATTAGCGAAAAAGATTCCAAGCAAAAATCTAGCTTGATTGCTAAAAATAGCAAGAAAGCATTACAGGCCAATGCTAGGGTCAGTAAAGTTCAGAGCAATTTATACTGAGCACTAGTTAAGGGCACTGAATCTGACTGATGATATTAAAAAACCGCCCTTTAGCGGTTTTTTAATGCCGGTATTTCACTTAAACCTAATCACTAAAAATTCCTACCAAAACATAGCCACTGAGCATAATCACTGAACATAGTCACTAAAGAGAGTCACTAAAAAGAGTCGCTAAACTTAATCACCTAGCTTTAGCCCTCATTAGTTTGGCTCTTGATGCAACTTACGGATCAAAATTAATTTTAATTACCCTTGCTTTTTACATTAGCAAAACCTAATATAATTACATTAGACTTTACTAATGTACCTAATAAAGTATATATTCTGACTTTAACTTAAGCTTTAACTCAAAAGGATATTCTCATGACACTTAATGAAGCACTTCGTCTAGTTGCAGGTATTATGATTTTAATTTCACTTTATTTAGCCGTAACCTATTCACAAAATTGGTTATGGTTTACCGCTTTTATTGGCCTTAATTTATTACAATCATCATTCACAAAGTGGTGTTTAATGATGACTTTTTTAAAAAAAATGGGCTTAAAAGATACTTAATAAGGTGAGCAACACCAAAGAGTGTCATATGCAGCAAGCTTTAATCCACTCACTATTATAATTAATGACTTGAGTTATTATAATAACTTGAATGACATAAATTATTAGCTGAAATGAAATATCACCCCAGGTGTTATAAGCACTATCAATACTATTTTACTCAGGTTTTATTAAGCATAATTTAAAATAAAAATAGTCATAATTAGCTCAAATACAGAAACAATCACTGGCTATGTAGACCAATACCCAGATAATTTAATACTCCACGTCCCAAGGGTTTCGCTAAGGCGAAATTTGCTACGCAAAACGGGGTATCTTTAGATAGTTAGGTTATCTTCCTTTTTGCACCGCAAGTGGCGGGGAATAAAAACCAACTAAGATTTAATCTATGAAGTTGATAATCAATTACATTATCAAGAGATATACGCTCAATTTATCAGGTTATTTAGTTTGTCGGTTATACCCCCCTTACCTTAAGTAATATAATTTATCTTTTTGGCTATTCTATTCTCAAAAAAAATACGTTAAAGTCCACCGATAATTTTTAAAGTAATGAATAAGAGAGACACAATGTCAAAAGCATCAGCACGTCATATATTGGTAGATACTGAAGAGCAATGTCTAACATTAAAGCAACAAATAGTCGCCGGTGAAGATTTTACGGCCATCGCACAAGCGCATTCAAACTGTCCTTCTAAAGCGCAAGGTGGAGCATTAGGCTCTTTCGGTCGCGGCCAAATGGTGCCAGAGTTTGATGAAGTTGTATTTACAGCGCCATTGAATGAAGTACAAGGGCCTGTTAAGACTCAATTTGGTTATCACTTGCTTGAAGTTACTGCTCGAGACGACTAAGACCAAAGGATTTAATACCCTTAGGTATCGCATCTAAAATAGAAAACGAAGGCGAAGGCGAATGCCTTCGTTTTTTTTGACTAAAAAACCAATCACGATGACTTAAACCAGCGCTTAATTTTGTCTTTGCGTAAAATTAATAGCAATACGGCCATAATAAAATATATCATGGGTTCAACAATGTCAGATTTTACTGACCAAAAAAAGTGTAGTGCAATCAGTAATACCGCGAGATAAACCCCGTTGTGTAACTTTTGCCACTTTGTACCCATTTTGCGCCTTAGTGCGGTTATTGAAGTGATTGCTAAAGAAAAAAGTATCATTAACGCTGCCATACCGACAGTAATGTAAGGTCTGTCAATAATCTCGTCAAAAAATAGCACAAGATCAAATTGCACTTCAAAAGCTAAAAAATTCAGTAAATGAAACATCGCATAGGTAAAGCTATACAAACCCAGTAATCGCCTTATTTGTAATAAATAGCCTTGGCGATATTTTTTCGCAACCGGTGTTACCAGCAGAGAAATCAGTAATAAATTAAAGGCGCCCATACCGGTAAAGTGAATAACCTCTTCTACAGGGTCTGCACCCAACTGCTCGGTAAAGGCTAAAAAATACAGGACAAATAAGGGTAAAAAAGCCAGCAAGTGAATCGCAATTTTAAGTAACATCACTCTATTGCGTAAAAATACGGCTTTGAAAGCCTCTTTACTCACCCCAGTTGCCCTAGTTTGCACTAATAGTGCTTCCTTAAATCCATATTTTTATACAAGTGAGCAACCTCCTCACCATAGCCATTGAATGGTAAGGTCGCAATACGATTACGGGCAAATAAGCCGCCAGTGGTTATACGTCTCTCACTTGCCTGACTCCAACGCGGATGATCTACAGCTGGATTAACATTGGCATAAAAACCGTATTCTCTATCAGCGAGTATATTCCAGGTTGTGGGTGGTTTATGTTCAACTAATTTTATACCAACAATGGATTTAATACTTTTAAAACCATACTTCCACGGCACAACTAATCGTATAGGCGCACCATTTTGCGCGGGTAGGGTTTTACCGTATAAACCTACGCTCATAAACGTTAGCGGATTCATAGCTTCATCAATACGTAAACCTTCTACGTAGGGGTATTGTACACCTCCGCCCATTCGACTTTTTTGTCCTGGCATCTGCTCTGGATCATATAAAGTTTCAAAGGCGACATATTTTGCTCGTGAATTAGGTGCTGCTTTTTTAATTAACTCTGCTAAGCCAAAACCTACCCATGGAATAACCATTGACCATGCTTCAACACAGCGTAAACGATAGATACGTTCTTCTAAGGGAAAGTGTTTAAATAAATCATCGTAACCTAAGGTATAAGGTTTATCGACTTCACCAGAAATGCTGAGTTGCCAAGGGTTAACCTTAAATCCTTGCGCATTTTCAACGGGATCGCTCTTACCCGTACCAAATTCATAAAAATTATTATGGCTGGAAATTTTAGCTTCAGGGGTGAGTATTTGTAAAGATTCGCCTGCTGGCGCAAACTTTAAGGCTTGACGCTTAAACACCTCGGCTTCTTTACTACTGAAAAAGTCTAGTGCGCCAGCATTCGTGCTGGCAGATTGTGCTAATAAACTACCCGCACCTAGGTAACCAAGCTTCTTTAACAGCTCACGTCGACCATAATAAACTGACTCGTCTGTTACTTGCTGCTCGGACAGTTGATGGTTTTTTTTCGTGTTAATTAACATTTTCACCTCTGATCGATCTAGTTATAGCCATCTGATTAACTTGCAATATACAGACCCATAAAGAGGTGAAAAAATTCTTAATAAAAGCTCAATATTTAATTAAAAGTCATGTTTAATTAAATATAGTGCTTAACGAGAAAACTTCTCTAAATAGTTAATAATCTCACCTGATTCATACATCCAAGTAATTGATTGATCTGCATTGATAATTTTTAAACAAGGTACGGTTCTTTTACCACCTTCTCGGATCAACTCTTCACGGTATTGCTCATGCTGGTTTATATTGCGTAATTCAATATTTAAGCCTAATCGCTTCATAGCGCGACGGGTTTTCACACAAAATGGACAAGCAGGTAATTGATACAAGCTTAAATGTGCCGTACTAGCATCCACTTCTTTTTGTAGTTGTGGCGAGCGTTTTGGCGCACTGGGAGAAAATATAAAATTTAATAACAAAATTAAACGGCCAATCGGCCAACGAATTAAAAACATAGTAGGGTTTGTGCTCACTGTTAAGTAAATAAACTAAAAGAATGACATGATTTTATTACCACATCATATCATCAGGAATTTGAAATTCTGCGTAAGGGTCATCTTCAGCAATAACTTCATCAGCCACCTTGGTGTTTTGCACCAAAATAACTGCTTTATCTAAACTCGCTACTTTTTCTGCCGTTTCGGTGGTAACGATATAAGTTGTATCATTGACGCCACATAAGGCTAAACGGCCATTAACTAAGGCTTTATGGGTGACAGCATCAACAAATAACTTCTTAATTTTACTATTAAAAGTGTAATTATATTCTGCTTCGCCTTTAACATTGCTCACTTGATGATGTTGCAAAATTTGTAAAATTCTCTGCTGTTGCTCTTTTGCTGCTAAGGTTTGTTTTCTTTCATTATTCAAGGCGATATCATGGGCTAGCTTGTCTTTTTTCGCCAGCTCAAGCTCTTGTTTAACTTGCTCTTGTAAACTAGTGTCAACCTTGACGCCACTGCGCTTTTGTTTGCCTGTTTTGCGTTTATCACTATTTGCTTGTCGTGCTTTTTGCTTGGTGGTTAAACCTGCTTTAAGCAACTGGTCTTGTAATGAAGCCATCTATTTTCCTATGGTAGAATACCAATTGAATATCGATTTTTACTATTTTATCAGTTCGTTTACCATTTTACAGCATTCAATAAAAAAGCAGCATAATTTGCTGCTTTTTTCTGATTAATTTACCAAATTAGATTGGCCGCTAGCACAGCCTAAAACCGCTGCAGCTAGCTAACCATCCGTATTTACACTATACCATATTTTTTTAATGGCAATTCTCGATAACGCTTACCTGTGGCATTAAAAATAGCATTACAAATAGCTGGGGCAATAGGCGGAACACCCGGTTCACCGACACCGCCTGGAGGCGCGTCACTGTCAATTATTTCTACATGCGTTGTTGGAGTATCTGCAATTCGAGCCACTTGATAACTGTCAAAATTATTTTGCTCAATGACCCCATCTTTCGCGGTTAGTTCACTAAAAAAGGTTAATGATAAAGCAAAAATAGCCGCACCTTCCATTTGCGAGCGAATGCGTTCAGGGTTTACCGCTAAACCACAATCTACCGCCATCCAAACGTCATTAACTTTAATTTTCCCGTCACTGTTTTCTGATACTTCAACAATACAAGCCACATAACTAACGAAGCTTCGATGCATAGCAATGCCTAAACCATGGCCTTTAGGTAGCTTTCTGCCCCACTTTGCCATGGTACTGGCTTTTTCTATTACGGCTTTCATACGTGCAGTGTCAACAGGGAATTTCTCTAGTGTTTCACCATAATTCCCGTATTTAGCCTGCTCATTCGAGAAGTCAATTTTACGATCTGCGCCCAGCATGGCGATTAAGTTGTCTTTGCTGTCCAAACCTTTTGCTTGGGCCAGCTCATCAACAAATGAACTTACTGCAAAAACATGGTTGATATTAGTGACTGAGCGCATCCAGCCGATACGAGTGTGGGCTGGCGCTTTGCCGGCAGCACAACTGACATTAGCAATATCATAGGGCATATCAATTAAGCCTAAATCAGCTTCTGAGCCAATTAAGTCTTCACCTTGGCTGAACGTTGAGCCAATAGGCGGCTCTGCCACATGATGTTGCCACGCGGTAACCGTGCCATTTTCATCAATACCGGCCGCAAGCTTTTGATAACTAACCGCATGATAATAACCATTTTGAATTTCATCTTCGCGAGTCCACATCACTTTAATGGGCACATTTAACTGTTTAGAGAGTATCGCGGCTTCAACAATAAAGTCGGGCTTAGATTTTCGGCCAAAGCCACCCCCTAACAAAGTGACATTAATATTGACATTTTCTGGCGCAACACCGGTAATTTGTGCCACGGTACTTTGCGCTGACTGCGGTGTTTGAGTACAAGCCCAAATATCAAAAATACCGTCATGAAAATGTGCGGCAGCGGCTGGTGGCTCCATAGGGACATGAATTAATTCCGGCACATAATAAGATGCTGTTATCACTTGTTTAGCTGCAATTAATGCTTTGCCTACATCACCTTTACTGCGCAACACTTTGCTTGGGTTATCACAACTGTTTGCTAATGCTTGTTTATAGTCATCGCTGTTGTAACTTTGATGCGCACTTTCATGCCATTGCATTGCTAATGCTTCCCGACCTTTCATTGCCGCCCAAGTATTTTTAGCAATAACAGCAACGCCCCCTAAAGGTTTAAATACCGCGGGCTCTTCTAAATCAGGTAGTTGCACTACATCAATAACACCCACAATGGCCTTTGCCGAAGCGCTATTAAATGATTTAACCTTTGCCCCAAGTACCGGTGGTCGAGCAATAACAGCATATTGCATCTGGTCTAATTCAACATCAAAACCGTAAGTAGTAGCACCTATTGCGATTTTTTCACCGTCAACTAAAGCCACATCCGATTTGCCAATAAGATTAAAATCTTTCTTATCTTTTAATATTAAGGCCGATTGTGCAGGCAAGGCTAGCGTGCTTGCTATGGCAACTAAGCTGCCAAAAGATAATGTTCGACCCGTTTCTTTATGGACAATAGTGCTATTTAGCGCTGCGGTTTCACTCACATCAACTTGCCATTGCTTGGCTGCCGCCTGTTGCAGCATCATACGTGCCGCTGCGCCAGCTTCTCGCAGGGGTTGATAAAAACGTCTTACCGAGCGTGAGCCATCAGTATTTTGGCTACCATATTTTTTATCACCTAAACCTTGTACAACGGTTATTTGTTGCCAATCAGCGCCGAGTTCGTCGGCGACAATCATCGGAATGCTGGTTCTGATCCCTTGACCCATTTCTGACCTATGCACGACAATACTGACTATATTGTCGCTACCTATTTGAACATAAACATTGGGTGAAAATTTATCAGCGGCTATAACACCTGCCAAGGCTTTTGGCATAGTCAGCATGGACGGTAATTGCACCCCAAGCACCAAAGCCGTAGAACTGATACCGAGTGTTTTTAAGAAGCCGCGACGGCTAACATTTTCAATATGTTTCATGATCCGCTTCCTTTTACTTCAGTGCCCAAGTCAGCGGCAAGGTGAATCGCTTGTTTGATGCGTTGATAAGTACCACAACGACAAATATTACCACTCATGGCGAGTTCAATATCTTCATCGTTTGGTGTAGGTTTGCGGTCTAACAATGCCACCGCTGACATCATCTGTCCTGACTGACAATAACCACACTGTGCCACATTTAATGCTTGCCACGCTTGTTGAACCGGGTGTTCTCCATGCTCAGAAAGTCCTTCAATAGTGGTGATTTTTTGCTGCGCAATAGCCGACACTGGCATAACACATGAGCGAACAGGTTGGCCATCAACATGGACAGTACAAGCGCCACATAAGCCTTTACCACAACCATACTTGGTACCGGTATATTTTAAAATATCTCTTAATGCCCACAACAAGGGCATATCGCCATCATCATTAAATTGATGTTCTTTACCATTGACCGTTAAGGTGATCATACAATCATTTCCTTTAAGTTTGTTGAACCTTGCTTTGGTTAGTCTTGCTTTGATTAAGCCTAGCCTTAGCTAGTAATGTTATGCATTAATGCCAAGCTTTTTAACCATGTATTTTAATTGCTCTGGTGTATCTATATCAATAAACGCATGCGCGAGTGGTACTTTTAATAATTTATCTTGGTATTGCGCTAGCAAAGGTTTTGCCCCTTGCTGACCTGTTAACTGGGTTAATTCAGTAAAATAGTCTTGAGAAAATATCACCGGCGGACCAATGTTTTCTTTTTCGTTTGACGCAACTGCCCTTAAGTCTTGTGCAACAACAATAGCATGAGGATTAGCTTGCCAATAACCTTGATGACGAATCAAATCAGCTGAGGTTAGCTGCCATTGGTCAACTAATACGATCATAACCGCTTTTATATTAGCAGCTAGTCCTGCAACACCAACAGCAATCGATGACGCCATGCCGTCTGAGAACTTGCTATTAATAATAGTCTTGATGGGGAGATGGTCAATACGCGCTTGAATTTGGCTGGCATTAAAACCTAAAACGCAATAGACCTGACTTGTCACCTTTAAAGCTTGCGCTAATTGCCATTCAACTAAGCTTTGTTCGTGGATATTAATTAATTGCTTCATCTGACCTAAACGAGACGACTGCCCTGCTGCCAACACTATGATGGCAAAATTATTATTTGCGCAACTCGTCATTTTAATTTCATCTCTACCATCATCTTAAGCCTTTTGTTGGCAAACCATCTTAATACCCATACATCTGAATACCAATAGCATGAGTGTAACATCAAATAAAATCAGCAAGGCAATTTCAGCCAAGCATCGGATTTTATCCAATGTATATATGTGATGAGTGTATATGTAAGTGTAATCTATAGTTAGGATGAATTTATCGAATCATCAAGATTCAAACTTCATTTGTTTTAAGGTACTCTACGCTATCGAAATTGTTTACTTTGCTAAGCCTAATGAAACATTTAAAAAATACGCTGATCGGCATACTATTTATTCTCTTCTTAGTTATCGCGACGTTGAGTACTTGGATATACAGTCAAATCGACAGTGCCTTACCACAATTAGACGGTAAGCAAACACTTTATGGCTTATCTGCCAGCACTATTGTAGAGCGAGACTCGCAAGGTATTGTCACCATCAAAGCAGATAATCGCTTAGACATCGCCATCGCCACAGGCTTTGTTCATGCTCAAGAACGCTTTTTTCAAATGGATTTATTACGCCGAAATTCAGCTGGCGAACTTGCTAGCCTATTTGGTGACGCCGCAATAGCCTATGACAGTGACATTCGCCGCCATCGTTTTCGTGAACGCGCTACTAACATAGTGTCACAATTATCAACCGCAGATTTAGACCTACTAAAAGCCTACACCCGCGGGGTAAATCAGGGCTTAAAATACCTTAAAGCGCCACCATTTGAATATTTACTACTACGCCAAGCCCCCGTCGAATGGCAAGAAGAAGATACCATTTTAACCGTACTCAGTATGTATATCGACTTACAGTATCAAGACGGAAAGCGCGAACGAACCCTAGGCTTAATGCATTCGCTCTTAAGCTCTGAAGTGTATGCATTTCTTAACCCTAAAGGCAGTCGTTGGGATGCTGCCATAGATGGCACTGAGTTTCCTGCATCGCCATTACCAAAAGCAGCTTGGCCTTCTGCCTCAAGTGAAGGTATGGCGGCTTTGCTAAAGCATCAAGCGCTAGACCAGACCATATCTGACAGTATTCCCGCACCACTGGCCAGAGAAAAATCAACTTTAAATGAAGAGTTCCCAGGTTCAAATAATTGGGCTATTGCCGGTAATATCAGTTCAACCGGCAGCGCTATGGTTGCCAACGATATGCATTTGGGCATTCGGGTACCAAACACTTGGTTTAGAGCCTCTTTTGAATATCAAAGTGTCGATAATACGGCCGTAAAAGTCACTGGCGCAACATTACCTGGCACACCCAACATTATTATTGGCAGCAACGGTCATATTGCTTGGGGCTTTACCAACAGTTATGGCGACTGGAGCGATGTGATCATTCTTGAAACCAATGCCGATAAAAGCCAATACTTAACGCCCGATGGCTACCAAAACTTTATCAAACGTAAACAAATTATCGCAGTAAAAGATCAAGAAGCGGTCGACATCACGGTAACTGATACCATTTGGGGACCTGTGATCGGTGAAAATGCTCAAGGCGATTTACTTGCCTATCGTTGGATTGCTCACGACAAAGCCGCGGTTAACATGGCTATTGTTGAATTTGAAACCGCTACCAATGTAGAGCAGGCCTTTGCTATTGCGGCTCGTGCCGGCTTACCCGCACAAAACTTAATGGTGGGTGATAAACAAGGTAATATTGGCTGGACCATCATGGGGCCGATCCCACAACGCAGCGCAAAGTTTGGTGAAACACCGACATCTTGGGCCAATGGCGAAAATAAATGGTTAGGACTTTTACCCGCTGAGGCGTATCCCAAAGTCATCAACCCAGATAATTCGCGCTTATGGACAGCAAATTCACGGGTTATTGGTGGCGATATGTTGAACAAAGTCGGTAATGGCGGCTATGCCATCGGTGCGCGGTCTTCACAAATAAAACAAAACCTCGAGGCTAAAGCTTCGTTTGATGAACAAGCCTTACTCGATATTGCCCTTGATAACCGGGCTAAATTTTTATTACGTTGGCAAAGATTTATCTTGTCTGATGTACTCACTGACGCCATGTTGGCTAAGCATCATGACTGGTATAAAGTGAAGAAAATTATCGACGTTGAACATTTGTCAGCAAGCACAGATTCTGTTTCCTATCGCCTGATCAGAAATTTTCGCTTAGCCGTCAGAGAGCAGGTGTTTGAAATTTTCAATGAAAATATGACCAAGCTTGATAAAAGTTACAGTTTTCATAGCATACGTCACCAAATAGAAACGCCATTATGGCAGTTAATCAATCAGCAGCCCGAGAACTTTCTCTGGCGTAGTCATGAAAGTTGGTCGGCCTTGTTTGAAGCCAGCCTTGAGACAACACTCAGTCAAATGACCGAATCAAGTACACTGGCGAACGCCACTTGGGGTAAACAAAATATCAGCAAAATTCAGCACCCCTTAAGTCGTGCTGTGCCATTTATTGGCCAATGGCTTGATATGCCTGAAGTAGAATTACCCGGTGATAGCTACATGCCAAGAGTACAAGGACAATCATTTGGTGCCTCGCAGCGCATGGTGGTTTCTCCTGGACACGAAGAAAGTGGCATTTTTCATATGCCCACCAGTCAATCAGGTCATCCTTGGAGTCCATATTATGGTTTAGGACATGAGCGTTGGATAAAAGGTCAAGCCTCTAGCTTTTTACCCGGCCCAAGCAAGTACACACTGACTTTACTCAGTTACTAGTGAAGCGAAGCGAAGCAAAGTAACCCAAACTATCAACATACCAAGGAACAATAATGACCACCTTAATTATTTGTTTATTTATCGCCACCCTATTACCTTTTATTGCCAAAATTCCGGTAGCTATTGCCATGCATAACATGGGCGGTTACAACAACAATCACCCTCGTGCTCAACAAGCTAAGCTAACCGGCTTTGGCGCTAGAGCTTTCGCTGCACATCAAAATGCCTTTGAATCCTTGCTTATCTTCGCCCCCGCCGTTTTGTTAGCCATCGCGACACAAAACACCGGCGTTTTTATCGAGCAACTCGCTATTACCCATATTGTTGCCAGAGTGCTTTACAATATTGCCTATTTAATGAATATCGGCGTCATACGTTCATTAATATGGGGTGTTGGCATCATGAGTTCTTTCACTATTATCTATCAATGTATTTAACTGACAGATAACTGTGATTAGCTATCACGTTTAAGTTATTAGACCTCAGTGATTAGACATCAGTTATTAGCGGTGTCTTGGTCAAAATTCTTGCTGATAAGCCTTTTTTATCCCTTTAAATAAAAATTGGCATAAAGAAACGGTTGTACTCTGGTGTGATGGTGGCTAAAGTAAAGCTATGCAAATGACAAAACTAGCCTTTTTCTTTAACACTTTCTTTCTCTCAGTTCTCTGAGCGCGCTTTAGGTTTTGGCATTCACTAAAAACCTCCTAATGGAGGTTTTTTAGTTTTAGTGGTCGCAACAAGTAACAGTAATAAATAACTCGCAGAATATGATAATAAAAGCGAATAAACTCATAACTACCTATTAGGAAAACGCGGTGAACGAAGCATTAGATTTAAATAAAATACGTGAAAAAATTACCCAACTCGATCAGCAACTACTGGCATTATTTGCTGAACGCCGCGCCCTTACTTTAAATGTTGCGAAAAGCAAAGCTCATCTCATTCGTCCAGTAAGAGACCAACAGCGCGAACAAGAGTTACTGATCCGCTTGATCACCCAAGGTAAAAAACTAGGCTTAGATGCGCATTACGTGACCAGTGTCTTTCAAACCATTATTGAAGATTCCGTGCTTAATCAGCAGGCTTACCTGCAAACCTTAGCCAATCCAAATATACAAGAGCCGTCAGTTAGTGTCGCTTTTCTTGGTGATAAAGGTTCTTACAGTTACTTAGCAAGCCATCGTTATTTTTCTCGCCGTGCAGCAAAAATTATTGAAAGCGGTTGCCAGAGTTTTGCTG
The DNA here is from genome assembly GCF_014077085.1 of Colwellia sp. MB02u-9. Lineage (NCBI taxonomy): Bacteria > Pseudomonadati > Pseudomonadota > Gammaproteobacteria > Alteromonadales > Colwelliaceae > Colwellia > Colwellia sp. MB02u-9. Next base: position 65,752 of record NZ_JACGVF010000096.1, on the reverse strand, counting down.
AGATTATGCAGCAAGTTGAATCTGGCTCGGTTGACTATGGCATGTTGCCAATAGAAAACACCAGTTCAGGCAGCATTAATGAAGTTTATGACGTACTGCAACATACCAACTTGTCGATTGTTGGCGAAATAACTCAACCTATTGAGCACTGCCTACTGACCGCCGTAAATACCAAACTTAATAAAATCAAAACCATTTATGCCCATGGTCAGCCATTTGCGCAATGTAGTAACTTTTTAGATAAACAAAGTGATATTCGCATTGAATACTGTGAGAGTACGGCTGATGCCATGGCTAAAGTCTATCAATTGCAAGACGACAGTGTTGCGGTTATTGGTAGCGAAGAAGGCGGTAACTTGTACCAACTTCAGGCGTTGGAAAAACAGATAGCCAACCAAATTGAAAACCATAGTCGCTTCATTTTAGTGGCGCGTAAACCTATTGAGGTTGCAGAGCAAATTCCAGCAAAAACCACCTTAATTATTGCCACTGGCCAAAAGCCTGGTGCATTAGTCGAGTGCCTACTTGTACTGAAAAACAAAGGCATTAATATGTGCAAACTTGAGTCTCGCCCAATTCAAGGGCGACCTTGGGAAGAAATGTTTTATGTCGATGTAGAAGCCAATTTGAAGCACTTAGCTTTACAAGAGGCGATTAGTCAAATCACTGAACAAACAAATTTCATTAAAATTCTAGGTTGTTACCCTATCGAACACATTAGCCCAACCAGTGTCCCAAGTAGCGCACTCATATAAGCGCTAATGCTTAACATAATCAAGGGCAGATAAACTGCCCTTGATTAATACATCTACTTTATAAATGCCTAGTTCTAAATACTTAGTTCTAAATGCCTAGTTCTAAATGCTTGCCTCTCAATGCTTATCACACTCTACCGCTTAATCTCAGTTCAGTTTAAACAACTCGTAGTTTGCGATTTTTTAGCCGAAAAATAATAGCACTAAACACTAAGATAAATAATATTGGCATAGCGGCGAACATAAGGGCTGAAAACATAAACTGCCCCATCAACAAGGTTAAGCTAATAAAGCACATTGTTGGTAATAATAGCCAAAAAGTGTGTTCACTGGCACATAATTTAAAACCTTTATGCATAAAAAACAGTAACAATATACTGACGATACTTGCGGTAATAGCCGTCACTGCACCAGGGTAATAATCAAGCATAAAATCAGTATGAGGGTGAAGTATGCTGGGTACTGGCGCCCAATTACCGATTTGAACCAACCAAATTAATGAACCCGCAATTAGGCAACCAAAATTAAAAGACCAAAGTTTTTTATTAACCTTAAACATCAATATTTCCCAAATTTATTATTATTATTTTCCCTATTTATATCCCAAGTATAGTTTTTAATCAAGACGTCTGGTTTTTATACAAAAAATAGTCAGCAGCAATTTAGCCTCAGTGTTTGGTTGATTAAGTTTAATCTGCTTTAAATGTAGAAAAGTCCCTATAACATTACTGCTATAGAGACTTTTTCGACTGGCACTATTGAGTAGCAATTGAAATAAATAATCGATCGTTTAAGATAGCTTAAACAGGCAAGCACTATATTTCTTACCATCACAATAGCCAGTGATTGCTTAATCAAGCGCCTGACTCTTGACTATTTGTCTTTACTTATCATGGCTCACTGCTTTAATTCAACTGGTATAACTACATTTTCTCTATAGCGGCTTGAGCTTGCTGGTGCTCAATTTCTTTAGTGATCACTTGTGGTGAGCCGGTATTGCGGCACAGCCAATAATAAGCCCCAGGTACAACAAATAAAGTAAAAATACTGGCCAATGATACACCCGCGAAGATCACCACGCCGATCACCATTCTACTTTCAGCGCCAGGCCCCACCGCGAGCACTAATGGGATAGCACTGGTGACTGTGGTGAATGTAGTCATCACAATAGGTCTTAAGCGTTGCGTGGCAGCCGTGATCAATGCTTCTTCAAAGGCGATGCCTTTATCACGTAACTGATTGGCAAATTCAACAATTAAAATACCATTTTTTGCCGCCAAACCAATTAACATCACAATACCAATTTGACTGTATATATTCAGACTCATTCCCATCAGTTTCAGGCCGGCTAAAGCGCCAACTAAAGCTAATGGCACAGTTAACATAATCACAAAAGGATGAATGAAGCTCTCAAATTGGGCTGACAATACTAGGTAGGTTATCACTAAGGCCAAAACAAAAATAAAGGCGATAGAGTTACCTGATTCTTGTAATAATTGCGACTGGCCTTTGTAGGCCACTTGCGCTTGTTCAGGCAAATGTTCAGCAACCGCGGTATTTAAAAACGCTAAGGCATCACCCAAGGCATAGCCTGTGGCTAAGTTAGCACTAATAGTGACACTGCGCAGGCGATTGAAACGATTGAGTTGCGACGATGTGGCACTCTCTTCTATTGTGATCAAGTTCGACAGAGGCACCAATTGATTACTGACCGTGGAGCGAACAAAAATATTATCAATGTCTTTAGGGTTTGAAAAATCATTTTTCTCGCCTTTAACCACCACATAATACTCTTCACCGCGCTCAACAAAGTTAGTCACGCGGCGTTGACCCAACATAGTTTCAAGGGTGCGGCCAATATCACCCACAGACACGCCTAAGTCGAAAGCTCTGTTGTGATTAATATTAACCAGCAATTGTGGATAGGTTTCTTTGTAGTCACTATCAATACTGTGCAGGTTGGGGTTTTCTTGCGCTTTAGCAATAATAATATCACGCCACTTTGCTAACTCTTCATAGGTGTTACCTTGCAGAACAAACTCAACCGGTGATGAAGACCCGCCGCCACTTAAGCCTCGGCGCATCATAGCAAACGCTCTAACATCGGTTACTTTAGCGAGTTCACCATTTATTTTATTAATAAATTCGAAGGTATCTGTAATGCGATCTTTCCAAGCGGGCATACCCACAATGGCAATACCACCCGAACCACCAAAACCTGGCACACGTACAAGCACTCGGTCAAGCTCGCCACTTTGTTGATGCACGAGTAATGCTTCTTCTATTTGCTGCATATTTTTAACGTTATTTTCATAACTTGCCCCTTCTGCACCACTCATCATGACGAAGAAGTTTCCGCGATCTTCTTTTGGTGTGTACTCTGAAGGTAATTGATTAAATAAACTGTAGACCGCAAATAGTGACAAAATAATCACAATACATATCATCAGGGGTTGATGGATACTGGCTTTTAACGAACGCCCATAAGCCGCTTCAAACTTAGCAAAACCTCGATCCAACTTTTGACCAAACGATGAGCTACGTTCCTTATGTTTTAACATTTTTGAACACATCATTGGTGTTAACGATAATGCCGTTAAGCTAGAAAAAATAACCGCTGCCGCAATCGCAATCGCAAACTCGGTGAATAATCGTCCGACATTACCTGATAAAAAGATTAATGGCACAAACACCGCAACTAGCACTAAGGTGGTCGCAATAACCGCAAACGCTACTTCTCGCCCGCCTTCGTATGCCGCGAGCAACGGGGTTTGCCCGCGCTCAATACGGCGGTAAATATTTTCCAGTACCACAATGGCATCATCAACAACCAAACCAATCGCTAGCACCATGGCCAGTAGGGTCAATAAGTTTATTGAAAAACCAAACCACGATAGCACCATCATGGAACCAATTAGCGCCACAGGTACGGTAACAGCGGGAATAAGTGTTGCTCTCACGTTACCCAAAAATAAAAATATAACCAATACCACCATGATCATGGCAATAGCTAGTGTGCTATACACTTCGTCAATTGAGCCTTGAATAAACACTGATGAATCATAGCTGTTGGTGATCGTGGTACCTATTGGCAAGCCACCACGAATCGACATCATCTCTTTTCGCGCCGCTTTAACTACTTCGAGGGTATTGGCTTTTGACTGTTTAATAATGCCCAAACCCACCATGTTTTTGCCATTACCACGAAACATGTTTTCTTCATCTTCCGCCGCTAAATCAATTTTAGCCACATCACCCAGATAGACCAATGATTTATCATCATTACGCGCCACTACCATAGTGGCAAAGTCATCTTCGGTTAGATAACTGCGTTCAACACGAATCGAAAAATCTCGGTCGATTGATTCCACTTCTCCCGCCGGTAATTCAACATTTTCAGCGCGCAGGGTTTGTTCTATGTCATTAACAGTGATGCCTCTAGCGGCCATTGCTTTTCGGTTTAACACTACATTCATCGCATAGGTTCTACCGCCACCAACTTGCACGCGTGCTACACCATCAACCACAGAAAACCTGTCAACAATATAACGTTCGGCGTAATCAGTTAGCTGTAATGTGCTCATTACCTCGCTTTGTAAAACAAACCAAACAATGGCACTTTCATCATCATTTGCCTTAGATACCTCAGGCGGTTCAGCTTGTTCTGGTAGGTTGTTTAACGCGCGCGAAATTCTGTCACGCACATCATTTGTCGCGGCGTCAATATCACGGTCTAGTTCAAATTCAATTGAAATATTAGAACGGCCCACTCGGCTAGAAGAGTTGATGGATTTAACCCCTTCAATGCCGCTAATTCTATCTTCCAGTATTTGCGTGATTTTACTTTCGACAATGGCAGCAGACGCACCAGGATAAGAGGTATTAATACTCACTACCGGCGGGTCGATATCAGGATACTCTCGAAGGGGTAAGGTTAAAAAAGCGACAATACCAAAGGTGATCAAGAGTAAATTGATTACTGTGGCAAAGACAGGGCGCTTAACTGACAGGTCAGATAAAATCACGATTTATTCCCTATGGTATTGACACTAGTACCATCACGTAATTTTAAGGCGCCTTCGACAACCACTTCTGTGCCCACTTCTAGACCACCAATAACCTCAACAAAACCACGGTAGCGACGACCAATATTTAACGATTTCTTAATGGCTTTACCCGCTTCAACAACAAAAACAAAATGCTGGTCTTCAATCGGAATAATGGCACTTTCAGGTATCTGTAATATTTGCTCAACTTTGCGTACCACATGCAAATTTAACAACATGCCCGCACGTAACTGATTATCAGCATTGTTAATTTTTGCACGTACTTTTAAGGTTCGTGTGACACTGTCGATGCGAGAGTCTATCGAGGTGACTTTGCCAACAAATACTTTGTCTTTATAAGCTATATTGTTCGCTTCTATGCGCTGACCAATCGCTACGGTAGTTAAGTAACGCTCTGGAATTGAAAAATCAACTTTAATAATACTCAGATCATCTAAACTGGTGATCACATCGCCAACATTAATTAACGCACCGAGACTAATTTCGCGAAAGCCTAAGATGCCTGAAAATGGCGCTGTAATAGTAAGTTCCGCTAGCTTTATTCTGGCACTGAGTAGTTGTGCTGAAATGGCCTTAGTTTTTGCTTCTTGTTGATCAACCAGCGACTTAGCGGTGGCTTTTTGTTTGTACAAATCTTGAAAACGATTGAGTTGCGCGACAGACTCGGCAAGATTAGCCTGAAGTTCTTCGACTTTAGCCGCTTCCTCTTGGCTATTTAGCCGTACTAAAATGTCATCTTTTTTAACCGTTTCGCCATCTTGAAATAGAACCTCAGCAACAACATCTGAATATTTACTGGTAATGTACACCTGCTCATTCGCTCGTGTCGTACCAATGGCCTCGACGGAATCATTAAAATCAACGAGATCGATTTTAGCCGTTTTTACTGCGACAACACGTTGATACTTTTCGTTGTTGGAGGTCTTTTCAGGCCATTGTAAATAAACAACTAAGGCAATTAACATTCCAACCAGTAATAACAAAGGTAAGCGACGACCAATGGCAGTAGACATAAACAAAACTCTCTAAAATTGAGTAAATTACAGTAACATTATTATAACTTAGATACTGACAGCTCTGGAGACAACTTAGCCTAGGATTTAAGGCTTTGGTCGCAAATTAGAAAAAATATTTAACTTTGTACTTATTAAGATATAATTTAATAAGACATAAACCAAATGAAGTATAGCGAGTATGCGCGATACTTCATTTTTACATTTTAAGGATTGAACTCGTGAAAATTATAGCCTCAATTATTATTGTTTTGTTATTACTTAGTGGTGGTGCTCTTTGGTTTTTAGCAGGAAGCTCACTTAATGGCTACATTAAAGGTCAAATTGAAACGGTGGGCAGCAAAGTCACTGAACAAACGGTTACCGTAAAAACCGTAGATATTAAGCTTGCTAGCGGCGCAGGTAGTATTTTAGGTATTAATTTAGCCAACCCTAAAACTTATAGCCAACCAAACGCTTTCGCTTTAGAGGAAGTAACGCTTGATATTAATTTAGAAAGTTTAGCCTCATCACCTATTATTATTGATGCGATCATCATCAAATCACCGCAAGCATTTGTCCAGTTCACCCAAACCGGTGGCTCTAATATCAAAGATATTCTCGATGCTATCAAGCGTAATACCCCTGAAGCTGAGGCAAGTGCTGCCGACACTAATACGGGTGAAGAGCCTAAAATAAAAGTCAGTAAAATTATCCTTGCTGGCACGGCGCTAACACTTGATTTAAGTGCTTTTGGTAATAAAGCACATAGTGCCACGTTACCAGATATCACATTAAATAATGTCGGTGGTGAAACTGGTTTGCCTGCAAGCCAACTCGGTGCCGAGATTGTTAAACAAGCATTATCTCAAATTTGGCAACAAGCAAAAGCCACGCAAAAGAAAAAGTTAACCGACAGTGCTAAAGAGAAATTGAAAGAGAAGCTGGAAGAAAAAGCTAAGAAAAAACTGACTGACTTATTTGGCTAGTCTTAATTTTTAGTGGTCTTAAAACTCAGCCAAAATTGGTCAAAACTAGCCAAAATTAGTCAGAATTAGCCACTACATTTGGCTGAGTTTACAAAAAACAACAAATCACAGGACACCTTGTAATGAAAGTAAATAGCCGATTAACCCTACTAGCAATGCTTTGCATTTTGTTGTCATCACATGCCGCTATAGCAAAGCCATTAGAGCTCAGCGTTATGTTCGGTAAAATATACGGTCCTGACTTGGTTACCAGTGACAATAGCGATATCAATATTGACTCTGGCAATAATATGGCTGTTGGTATAGCGTGGCAAGCAAATGTTAATGGTCAAGGTCAGATACTTTTGAACCGTGTTAGTCATGATTTTATTGGCGAAGATCAAGCTAATAATGAGCTAGATATCACTTATGCACATTTTAATGGCATCGCTTTGTACCGTCAGCAAAACTATGTAACGACTTTGAGTTTAGGGCTAGGTGGTGCTTATTTCGATGCCGAACAGGGTAGTGAAGAACTGTATCCCTCTGCCAGTGTCGCCATTGGTACTCGCTATGAAGTCTCTCAGCAAATGGCCTTAGTGACCGAACTACGCGCCTATGCCACCTTAATTGATGAGGATGATGCCATGTTTTGCCAGCAGGATATTTGTAGCGCAAACTTTAGCGATTCGCTCTGGATAGATAGTTCAATTGCGGTCGGAATCGCCATCAAATTTTAGCTTGATAAACCCTTAAGTCACTGGCCAACATGCGCCTGTTCTTAACTTGAAGCTGTTACTCTTCGCAATATATAACAGTGTAAAAAGTAACAGCTTCGTCAAAAAAATCTAAAATTTCAATTACTTACCTTCATTACCATGCAGCGAGTCCATACCTATTGTAATATTTTAACTCACCCTCTGCTAAGCCGGCACAGCTATACCTTATAGTCGTGTAATCATAACGGTATTTGTTGCTTTAATGAGTAAGAGGGGATAATCAAACGACAAGCTATAAAGCCTACTTATCCATTCAGCTATTACTACTTAAATTATTATCAATTAAACTATTACTACTTAAACTATGACCAATTAAGCTATTATCAAAAAAGTAAGCCATGATCAAAAAAATCGCAGAGAATATAATTCATCGGCGATTTTTTCTCTATATACTCATACTTACATTGTAAACTAAGCTATAACATCGCTGAGATATCAGCGGTTAATGACACTTTCGGACGTTCAATAATACGACCAATTTCTTTATCGTTTTGATAAACAATAAAAGTGGGAGTATATTTTATATCCTGGTTTTTAGCTGAGCCGCTTGGCTCTGACTTTGCATAATCGAGGGCAATTAAGCGATTTGAAAGCGTTGGGCTTTGAGCCACTATTTTTAAAAACCTAGGCACTTCACGCACGCTGTCATGGCACCAAGAGCCAAAGTAAACGTCTACGTGTAAATTTTTTGGCCAACGGTTAATTTCAGTAATTTCAAGCGCAGACAGTTGCGATGCCTGATAACCTTGCTGGAAAAATTTATGATTCGCCATCAGTTGCTGTTGGCTAATTTCACCAAGGGTCATCGGCGCTTTTTCTGCCTGACTATTGGCGCAGCCAGAAACAACAACAAGCATAATACTGGATAGCGTTACCGCAAATTTTCTCATCTCATTCCTTGATTAGTATTTTTTTAGTTGGTCTGCTTTTGCCAACATCACTTTACTTTCCTGCATAAAAATATCAGCATAATCACCAAAGTAATCAGCGACCTGTGAAAACGTCTCAGTAAAAGCGGCTTTATCATTTGATTGCACATCTTCAAGTAATGCTAAAAATCGATAGGCAAAGCGCTTCATCATAGCAATATTGTCTTGATTAGCGAAAATAATATCAGTATAAAGTTCAGGGTTTTGAGCAAACAAACGCCCGACCATGATCAACTCCAAACGATAAATAGGTGAACTCATCTCCACCAATTGCGCTATATCAGCGCCTTCAGTCATTAAGTGGTAACCATAAGCTATGGTTGAGAAATGTCGCATAACTTGCACCATAGACATGGCTTGATCATGTGTGTGTGCTTCAACCGGATGGATTTTTGCCCCCCAAACATTAAATTGCTCTAGTAGCCAATGATACTGTTGTGGAAAGCGACCTTCGCAAGCAATAATAGTTTGCTTAACTAAACCGGTAACATCAGGACCAAACATCGGATGTAATCCAACCACGGGGCCAGCATGTACTTTCATCATTTCATATATTGGCGCTTCTTTAATACTGGTAACGTCTGCCAAAATACAGTTTTCAGGCAAGGAGCCTAATTTTTGGATAACCAAAGTGGTTAATCGAATCGGCACAGCAACAATGACCAAACTCGCCTCGGCTAAAATATCAGCACTATTTGGCCAGTCAGCTTGCTCTAAAGCCTGTACTTGATAGCCAGAACGAGTAAATAAGTCAACAAATATGCGACCCAATTGCCCCTTACCACCAATGACAATGACTTTTTTGCAATCAGGATTAACACAACGATAGCCACTAGCATCTTGGCTGACATATGAGTCTTGCATCAAGCGCCGCAGAATATCTTCAATTAATTCTGGCGACAAACCGGCATCTATTGCTTGCTGTCGACGCACCTTTAATAAGCTTGCTTCACGCTCAGGGGCAAAAATTGGCATACCCGCGGCGCTTTTTAATAAACCCACTTTGGTGGTAACAAGGCGACGCTTTGCCAATAATGCCACTAATTGACCGTCAATATCGTCAATTTCATCGCGTAACACACCTAAACTTTGCTCAAATGTAAGTTCGTTGTTCATTGTAGCTGCTTATTCCTATTCACTAACGGTTGAATTAATCCGCTGTTTTAAAACCACTTCAAGTTTAGCACTCGCCGCTGAAATAAGCTGCTCTGTAGTTTCAAAATCGATACAAGCATCTGTCACAGAAACGCCATATTTCAGCTGGTCAATGGGTAACTCTGAACTTTGATTACCCGCATTTATATTACTCTCTAACATAATACCAATAATAGTCTTATTGCCGGCACAGATTTGATCAAAAACATTATCAGCCACTAAAGGTTGACGACGGTAGTCTTTATTAGAATTACCGTGCGAACAATCGATCACGATACCCGGCTCTAAATTTTGTTTGGCCAGTTCTTCTTCACATAAAGCGACATTAACCGCATCGTAGTTAGGCTTTTTGCCGCCACGCAAAATGACATGACCGTCAGGATTGCCAGAAGTTTTAATCAGTGCCACTTGCCCTAAGCGATTGATACCCATGAAACGATGTGAAGAGGCTGCTGACTGCAAAGCATTAATAGCAACACCAAGACCACCACTGGTACCATTTTTAAAGCCAATCGGCATCGACAAGCCACTGGCCATTTCACGATGCGTTTGTGACTCTGTAGTGCGTGCACCAATAGCCGACCAACTAAATAGCTCAGCTAAATATTGTGGGCTGATTGGATCTAGTGCTTCAGTCGCCAACGGCAAACCTAACTCGGTTAAGTAAATCAATAATGCACGGGCCTTGCGAAGGCCAGTTTCCACATCAAATGAGCCATCCATATGCGGATCATTAATCAGACCTTTCCAACCAACCGTAGTGCGCGGCTTTTCAAAGTAAACTCGCATAACAATGTATAAACTGTCTTGATATTTATCGTGTAATTCTTTCAGTTGTCTTGCATAAGCTTTAGCACCTTCAAGATCATGTACAGAACAAGGGCCGGCAATGACTAATAAGCGATGATCTTTTTTGTGAATAATATTAGCAATAATTTGGCGAGCATTTTTAACAAAAACACGGCCTGCTTCTGGCAGCGGTAACTCTTCTCGTAAAGCATTAGGGGTAATTAAGACATCTTCCGCATTGACGTGAATATCGTTCAACCTGCTTTTAGGTATTTGGTTGGCGTCTGAGGCCGTTAAGGTATTTTTTGACATGATTCTTTCCTAAATATGGAACAATAATTGTGAGTGTTAAGTAAAGTATTTTGGCTAACCACTATTTCTACCAATAGTAATGCGACGAGAAGAGCAACTAGTTAAAGTATGGGAGGTAATAATATCGATACTGCAGATTGTACATTCTTTACGCCCCTCTTGCTGTAAAATAAAGTTTACTTGTTTTGTATCATTTATATTACACTATAATTTACTCACGTACAGCCCTATTATCAAATATATGACATAAAAAAAGCGCCAAATGGCGCTTTTTTCTTAATTTTTTATATAAACAATTTTATTTATGCACAATACGATTTTTAACTAGGTTCTCGACAACCGCGGGATCAGCCAAGGTAGAGGTATCACCTAAGGTATCTACATCATTCTCAGCAATTTTGCGTAAAATACGACGCATAATTTTACCTGAACGGGTTTTAGGCAGTCCTGGCGCGTATTGAATGTAGTCAGGTTTCGCAAAACGGCCTAATTCTTTCGCCACAAACTCAGTTAACTCACGTAATAACTCATCTGACTCTGTCGCATTACTCATTAAGGTGACATAAGCATAAACACCTTGGCCTTTAATTTCATGCGGATAACCAACAACAGCTGCTTCAGCAACGGCGGGGTGCAATACCAAAGCACTCTCAATTTCAGCCGTACCTAGTCGATGACCAGAAACATTCAACACATCATCAACACGACCGGTGATCCAATAAAAACCGTCTTCATCACGCTTAGCGCCATCACCGGTAAAGTAATTACCTGGATATTGGCTAAAGTAGGTTTGATAGAAGCGATCATGATCGCCATAAACACTGCGTAATTGACCAGGCCAACTGCCTGTCATCATTAATAAGCCTTGGTTTGCGCCTTCAAGGGTATTTCCGTCTTTGTCAAAAAGTGCGGGTTTAACACCAAAAAACGGTTTACCTGCTGCCCCTGGTTTCATATCAACCGCTCCTGGCAAAGAGGTAATTAAAATGCCACCCGTTTCTGTTTGCCACCATGTATCAACAATAGGACAATTACTTTTACCCACAACCTCATAATACCAATGCCATGCTTCTGGGTTAATCGGTTCACCTACCGTACCTAAAAGGCGTAACGATGATAAATCCGCTTTTTCAACAAAGCTATCACCAACACTCATCAAGGCGCGAATAGCGGTTGGTGCGGTATAAAAAATATTGACTTGGTGCTTATCGCACACCTGCCAAAAACGACTCGCATCAGGATAAGTCGGCACACCTTCAAAAACCAGTGTGGTTGCGCCATTGGCTAACGGTCCGTAAAAGATATACGAATGGCCAGTGATCCAGCCTGCGTCTGCCGTACACCAATAAATTTCACCGTCTTTGTAATCAAAAACATATTTATGGGTCATAGCGGCGTAAAGTAAATAGCCACCACAAGTATGTAACACACCTTTAGGTGTGCCTGTTGAACCAGAGGTATATAAAATAAAGAGTGGATCTTCGGCGTCCATCACTTCCGGATCACAAACTGCAGGAAGTTTAGCGACTTCTTCTTGGTAATTCACATCAATTTTATCATTCCACGCCACATCACCACCTGTGCGTTGCACAACAATAACTGAGTGAACATTTGGACATTCAGCAACGGCTGCATCAACATTGACTTTCAATGGAATGACGCGACCACCTCGAAGACTTTCATCCGAGGTCACAACGACTTTACAGTCAGCATCAGCGATACGTGAACGAATAGCTTCAGTAGAGAAACCACCGAATACCACTGAATGCACGGCACCTATGCGGGCACAAGCTAACATGGCATAGCCAATTTCTGGAATCATTGGCATATAAATACAGACACGATCGCCTTTTTTCACGCCACGTGCTTTTAGTAAGTTAGCAAAACGACAGACATGATCATGCAGCTCTTGATAGGTTATTTTTTTATCTTCGCTAGGGTCATCACCTTCCCAAATAATAGCGATATCATCAGCTTTGCTGACTAGATGACGATCAATACAGTTGTAACTAACATTTAATTTACCACCAGAAAACCATTTGATATCAGCAGATTTAAGGTCAACATCTGAAACACTGTCCCAAGGCTTATACCAATCAAGGAACTGTTCAGCTTGCTCAGCCCAGAAAACATCAGGTTGTTCAATCGACTGCTTGTACATTGCGTCGTATTTCGCTGCATCAATATAGGTGTGGGCTTTTGCTTGCGCTAATACGGGAAAATGGCTTTTTAGTTTTTGCATGCTTAATCCTTGAAATCTTGTTATTTAATGGCTTGTTGAGACGTCGAAGCAAAACCTCATTCAACTATCGATCAACTTTTTAACTTACCAACATAATAGCCTAACTTTTCGCGATGGGACACACCACTTAAGTCGAATATTCATGAATTATTTATATAAGTTTGAGATGGAATAAGTCTAATAGGAAGGTTTAAAATACGGCATAATAACGTTTTAAAAATAAACAAGACATTTAAATCAAGAAGATAGAATAAAGCCTAGAAAGTGTTGAGGCGTTAAAATAAAACAAGTGTTGACTGTTTTCTGTACTTGCCTAAGCACATAAAACACAATAACAACGAAAATAAACCTAGAGTCGCTGGCTCATGCACGGCTATGGGTAGGTATTCCCTGCTTTTATTGTAGCTTTTGCTAACGTTACAGCTGCTCGATAAGTAAAAAAAACACACAAAAAAGCCTATTTGGTTTCCCAAACAGGCTTTTCTCAAACTAACTAACAATACGCGTATTAAAGGGGAATTATCTTTTTCCCAATTTCTCTTTAATACGTGCTTTACGACCAGATAGCTCGCGTAAGTAGTATAGCTTAGCTTGACGTACATCGCCGCGACGTTTGACTGCAATTGAGTCAACGATTGGGCTATGTGTCTGGAATACACGCTCTACACCAACACCGTTCGAAGTTTTACGAACAGTAAATGCAGAATTGATGCCGCGGTTTTTAATAGCAATTACAACACCTTCAAATGCTTGAAGACGTGATTTTTCACCTTCTGTAACTTTTACTTGTACCACAACTGTATCGCCTGGGCGGTAGTCTGGTGCATCTGTTCTCATTTGCTCGGCTTCGAGCTGCTTAATAATATTACTCATAATACCTTCTTCCTAGGTTTCACAGTCATCAGCAGCATTTTTATTATCAGCCTTAATGGCAATTAACATTTTTTGCTGCTCTGCTGTCAGAGCTAGGTTAGTTAAAAGTTCCGGTCTTCTAGTCCAAGTTCTTTCTAACGACTGATATTGGCGCCATTGCCTTATATGCTCGTGATTACCACTTAATAGCACTTTAGGAACAGACTTTGCTTCGTTTACCGAAACGTCCATAACCTCTGGCCGAGTGTAATGTGGACAATCCAATAAACCGTCAGAAAATGAATCCTGCTCAGCTGATTGTTGATGTCCTAATACTCCAGGCACAAAGCGTGCTACGGCATCGATTATGTTCATAGCAGGTAATTCCCCACCACTTAATACATAATCGCCGACCGACCATTCTTCGTCAATTTCAGACTCTATTAGTCGCTCGTCTATACCTTCATAACGTCCTGCTATAAATATCAGTCGGTCATGTTGTGCTAATTCACGTACACCAGCTTGGTCCAATTTCCGTCCTTGCGGCGACAAATAAATAACCTTCGCTCTACCCTTTTCTTTAATAAGATCAGGGCTGCTATCTTCATCTGCAGCTTTTCTTGCAGCTTGTATAGCATCACGTAATGGTTGAACCATCATAAGCATCCCTGGGCCGCCACCGTAAGGTCGGTCGTCCACAGTGCGATGTTTATCATGAGTAAAATCTCTTGGGTTCCACTTATGAAACTCAATTAGACCATTACGTATCGCTCGGCCTGTCACCCCATACTCAGTAATTGCGTCAAACATTTCGGGAAAAAGGCTTATCACCCCAATCCACATTTTCTTATCACTAAGCATGTTTGTTAATACACTCTTACTCAAGTTAGAAACCTGGGTCCCAGTCAACACAAATTTGTTTATCTTCAGCGCTTATCGAAAGTATAACTTGGTCCATTAAGTAAGGTATTAACCTTTCTTTTTTACCATAGCCATCTTTCAGATTAGCTTTAACAACCAGTACGTCGTTAGCGCCCGTTTCCATTATGTCGGAAACCCGACCTAGGTCGTAACCTTTGTCAGTAACTACCGCCATGCCGATTAGATCACGCCAATAAAACTCACCTTCAGGTAAGTCTGATAACGCCTCTTCGCTGACAAATATCTCTGAACCCACGAGCTTTTGTGCTACATCGCGATCATCAATACCTGCAACTTTAACCACAAGACCATTGTTATGTTTGCGCCAATCGGTAATATCTACTGATTGAATCTTATCCCCTAATTTTAAAGACCAAGGGAAATAGTCTAGAATGGCTTCTTGGTCATCTGTGAATGAATGAATTTTCAACCAACCCTTGATACCGTAGACTGCGCCTACTTTACCTAAAGTGACATCTTTACCAATAACTTCCACAACAAACTCCTAAAACCTACCAATTAAATTAAGCTGCTTTGTTAGCATCTTTAATTAATTTGGCCACACGATCAGATACAGTTGCACCTTGACCAACCCAATGGTTGACACGGTCTAAGTCTAAACGTAATTTTTCCGCTTGACCTTGCGCTGTAGGGTTGAAAAAACCAACTTTCTCGATGAAACGACCATCGCGAGAGTTACGGCTATCTGCAACAACAACCTGATAGAATGGACGCTTCTTTGCGCCGGCACGAGCTAAACGAATGGTAACCATATCGTCCTCTATATAATTTAAGTGTTAAAACGAATTTCCCAGACATTTCCGTCGACTAAGCAACAGAAAAGCTCGCGTATATTACGCTTTTCTGTTGACAAAGCAACCTAAAGCTAGCCTTGGATGAATTATTTCGTAAATTAGTTACCTGTGTTAGCAATATAACGATATAATCCACGTCTGCAAAACCAAGCGCCATATACCCGCGCTTTAATTCACTCTTTCTAGCCGGCGAAAACTATGACTCAGCTCGCAAACACCAGTATAAAAGGATTAATGCTAGCGATGACCACGGCTATTATGTGGGGATTACTGCCATTAGCGCTAAAATCAGTTTTAGTATTAATGGACGCTTATACTATTACTTGGTATCGCTTCGTGTTCGCTGCATTTTTTGTGACCCTATTTTTATCAGCAACCAGAAAAATACCTAACTCAGCACTGCAGCAAACTAGCGTCATGAAACGACTATTGCTTGCTGCTATTCTGTTGAGTTTTAACTACATACTGTATCTGGTTTCATTGCACTATATACCAGTAGAAACTGCACAAATGCTTATTCAAATGGCGCCCTTTTTCATGTTAGTTGGCAGTGTTGTTGTAATGAAGGAACACTTTAGTCGTGGTCAAATGGTCGGCTCTTTGGTACTTATCTCAGGTTTGTTATTGTTTTTTAATCAACAATTTATTAATAGCAGTGGCATTGATAGCCATGATTTTTTACTTGGCTTTATCATTATGTTTGGGGCGGCAATAACTTGGGCGGCCTATGCGATCATGCAAAAACAAATGTTACGTTATTACAGCTCAAACCAAATAATGTGGTGTATTTACTTATTAAGTGCCCTGTTTTTCTTACCCTTGGCAAGCCCGGAAAAAATAAAGTCTTTAGATGATAGCGCATTACTTTTGTTACTTTTTTGCTGCGCTAACACCCTCATTGCCTATGGCACTTTTGCCAAGTCATTAGAATATTTGTCAACCGCCAAAGTGAGTGCAACCTTGGCGATAACACCCTTACTTACCGTGTTGTTTGCCACTATCGCTGAGCAAATTTGGCCAACAGCATTCCAAGCACAACAGTTGAATGCACTCGCTTATATCGGAGCCAGCATTGTGGTGTTAGGCTCAATGCTAACGGCCCTCGGTAATAGAATACTTAATAGAAAAAATATCAATGCGGTTAAAGCGTACTTAAGATTTAAAAATAAAAGCGCTTGATTTAGCCGCTATGACCCACATTGAGTAAAGAAAAATCATAGATTAGAGCAGTGGTTTATAACAAATTCCTGTCATGCAATTCTAGAATAGAATAGAAAAGTGTAGAAACCAAAAAAGGTAGCAATATGCTACCTTTTTTGGTTTCAAAATATGATTTAGCTTAACAGGTTAGCGACCCGGCATACCGCCGCCCATGCCACCACCTGGAGGCATCATGCCTTTCATTGAGCGCATCATTTTTTGCATGCCGCCTTTACCCGACATTTTTTTCATCATTTTTTGCATTTGAGTAAATTGTTTGAGCAATTTATTAACGTCTTGTATTTGCGTACCCGAACCGGCAGCAATACGACGCTTGCGTGAACCTTTAATCACGTCAGGGCGTTGTCGTTCGGCTTTGGTCATCGAGTTAATCATAGCCTCCATGCGAATGGTCACTTTATCATCCATTTGGCCTTTAACTTGTTCCGACATATTGCCCATACCGGGTAATTTATCCATCATGCCCATCATGCCGCCCATGCTTTTCATTTGCACAAGTTGGTCACGAAAGTCTTCTAAATCAAAACCTTTACCACTTTTTACTTTTTTCGCTAATTTTTCGGCTTGTTTGCGATCAACCTTTTGCTCGACCTCTTCAATTAAAGAAAGTACATCGCCCATACCCAGTATACGAGAAGCAATTCTGTCTGGATGAAAAGGCTCTAAGGCTTCAATTTTTTCGCCAACCCCCATAAACTTGATGGGTTTACCGGTAATATGGCGAATAGATAACGCCGCACCACCACGGGCATCACCGTCAGTTTTGGTTAAGATAATACCGGTTAATGGTAAAGCATCATTAAAGGCTTTAGCGGTATTAGCCGCATCTTGACCTGTCATGGCGTCAACCGTGAACAAGGTTTCAATGGGGTTAATGGCGGCGTGTAACTGTTGGATCTCAGCCATCATTTCGCCGTCGATATGCAAACGCCCGGCGGTATCCACAATAACGACATCAAAAAAGTTTTTCTTCGCGTGGTCAATCGCACCGTTGGCAATATCAATAGGCTTTTGGTTAATGTCACTTGGGAAAAAGCCAACATTAATTTCAGTGGCTAACATTTCCAGTTGCTTAATCGCTGCGGGGCGATAAACATCAGCACTCACCACAAGCACTTTTTTCTTTTCACGTTCAGTTAAAAATTTAGCTAACTTAGCAACAGAGGTCGTTTTACCTGCACCTTGTAAGCCGGCCATTAACACAACAGCTGGCGGCGCTGTTTTTAGGTTAAGGGCTTCATTAACTTCACCCATGGCCATTTCAAGTTCAGTGCGAACAATTTTTACAAAAACCTGACCTGGCGTTAAGCTTTTAGAAACATCTTGCCCAACAGCACTTTCTTTTACTTTGGCAATAAAATCGCGAATAACCGGTAAAGCGACATCAGCTTCTAATAAGGCCATCCGTACTTCACGTAAAGTTTCTTTTATATTGTCTTCTGTTAAGCGACCACGGCCACTGATATTTTTTAGTGTTTTCGTTAAACGATCGGAAAGATTTTCAAACATAAATGACTCAAATATTAACTTTGCGCAAAAAATTACCTCTATTATACCCGTACAATTAATTAGCGAAAGTAGAAGTTATGTTTTTAAGCTAATGATGAGATTTAATCTCACGATATGTAGACAAAAAAGCCTAGTTATAGATCAATAACAGTGAAAAAATTTATGATAAACTCTCATTAATTACCTCACTTTTGGACCAAGTGTGAATACCTTTATTTTATTTTTTGACAATTTATTACAGCTCAGCCTAGAAGCTAGCCCATGGCTATTGCTCGGTTTACTTATTGCCGGCCTAATGAAAGCTTGGGTACCCACCAAAATTTTAAGCCAGCATTTAGGTCATGGTAATAAAGCCATTATTAAAGCGGCATTTATTGGTGCACCATTACCGTTATGTTCATGTGGCGTGATCCCTGTGGCGACTGAACTACGACGCTCAGGCGCTTCAGCTCCTGCCACTGCAGCGTTTTTAGTCGCAACACCTGAAACCGGCGTAGATTCGGTGTCGGTTTCCTATGCTTTGTTAGGGCCTGTTCTCGCCATTTATCGCCCCGTAACGGCAATATTATCGGCAATTTTTACCGGTATGATAGTTGCGACATCCAAAGAGAGCTTTACCCGAGTAAAAAGCCACAACACGCATAGTGAATTAACAACTTGTTGTGCAAAAATAACAACCGCTGTTAAAGCTGAAGCAGCCGAGCCATCCAATTCGTGCTGTGCAAGCAAGCCATCCAATTCGTGCTGTGCAAGCAAGCCAACAAAGCCTAGCCATTCGGTACTTAGCCATTCAGTAATAGCGAAAACATTGGCCGGCATTCGCTATAGCGCAACACAATTAATTGATGACTTAGTGCGCTGGCTATTGTTAGGCTTATTGTTTGCCTCTGCGGTAAGAACATTTGTACCTACATCATTTTTATTAAGCTATGGCAGTGGCTTAGGCGCTATGTTGGTAATGATTGCACTGTCGATTCCTATGTATATATGCGCGACTGCCTCAACACCTATTGCCGCTGGCTTTATTATGGCAGGCATTTCTCCCGGTACTGCATTAGTCTTTATGATGGCAGGGCCAGCCACTAACATTTCAACCTTGGGCGTGATCAAAAATGAAATGGGTAGTAGCGTATTAATAAAGTACCTTTTAGGCATTAGCATTTCTGCCATTAGTTTTGGTTTATTATTGGACTGGGGACTAGTTTATTTTAACATTGATATTAGTCAGCAAATGCAACACAGTCATCAGTTAATACCTTTTTGGTTTGGCTTAACTTGTCTTGGCGTATTAACATTCTTAGCCATTAAACCTTTGCGTAAACTCTTGATATAAAATAAACAATAGTATGGAGTCTGCTAGCGGTTCTGCTAGAATCGCTATAGTAAATATTAACTAGCAGTATTATTTACCTTGTGGACAATTTTTAATTTTTTTGGAGCTCTTTGTGGAATTTTCAAGTATCAGTTCATTTACTGCGTTTGTATGCTACAGCGTGGCGACGGTATCAATTTTATCGCGTTTATTTCATCCGAAAGGACCAAACTTAATCATTACCTTGATTTTTGCCTGTTTGGCGATTGTTTTTCATGTATTAAGTAGCTCACAATTTTTATTTACCCATAACCACCTTAATTTCTCGCTACCTAATGTGGTTTCGCTGGTCAGTTTAATTATTACCTTAGTTATTTCTACGGTCGCTTTACGCTTCAAGGTGAATTTATTATTACCCGTGATTTATGGTTTTGCTGGCCTTTGGCAACTCAGTATGATTTTTATTTCACCGATAGGTAATATGGAAATTGTTAGCGATAAGCTTGCCATGTTAAGCCACATTACTTTAGCCCTTATTGCCTATTGTATTTTAGTTATCGCCACTTTGTATGCCTTCCAAGTTGCCTATATCAATAAAAAATTAAAAAGTAAAAATATACAAGCCGTGCATCACTTACCGCCTTTAATGCAAGTTGAACGTCAGTTATATATTATTTTACTGTTAGGTAGCATCTGCCTATTACTCAGCCAAGCATTAGGCTTTTTGTTTCTTGACGGCATGATCTCAAAAGTAAATGCGCATAAAACTATTTTATCGTTGATCGCCTGCAGCATTTATTTCTTAACGCTATGGGGACATTTTAAACAAGGTTGGCGTGGCCAACGGGTACTCATATTAACCGTAATTGCCACCTTCATACTGACTTTAGCTTATTTTGGTAGCCGATTTGTGAAAGAATTTCTCTTATTATAATTTTTAGGGTATAAGTTAACTTTGTATTACTTTTCCACTTTGGTCTGGTAATACTGCTTATAAATAACGCATCAATAGGATCCCTTTTGGATAACATCTCTACCGATATGCTGTTTGTCGTACTTGGCATTCTCATATTTATATCAGCCTATTTCTCTGGTTCTGAAACGGGCATGATGTCGATTAACCGATATCGGTTAAAACACCTAGAAAAACAAAATCATAGTGGCGCAAAAAGGGTGAGTAAATTACTGGCAAAACCAGATAAATTAATTGGCCTGATCCTGATTGGCAATAACTTAGTTAATATTTTTGCCACCCTAATTACCGGCATCATAGCGCAAAGACTGTACGGCGATGCAGGCGTGTTTTATTCCGGTTTATTGCTGACCTTAGTTATTTTGATTTTTGCTGAAATAACGCCAAAAACCTTAGCCGCATTGTACCCAGAAAAAGTCGCGTTTCCGAGTTCATTAATCCTAGTTTTACTTTTAAAGCTACTCTACCCTTTCGTTATTGCGGTCAATTGGATCACCAATGGTATATTAGCCATATTAGGCATTAGTTCAGAACAACGTGAACAACACAGCCTAAGCTCTGAAGAATTACGCACCGTGGTAAATGAATCAGGTGCCTTATTGAAATCTCAAGATCAAGACATGCTGGTGGGTATTCTCGATTTAGAAAATGTCACCGTTGAAGATATTATGATCCCGCGTAATGAACTGGTTGGCATCGATATCAATAACGAGTGGAAACGCATCCAAAAACAACTTACCCAGTCAAACCATACCCGGGTATTATTATATCGTGACAATATTGACGATGTAGTAGGTTATGTTCACATGCGTGATGCCTTGCGATTAGTCTCAAAAGAACAATTCACCAAAGCAACCTTGTTACGTGCTGTGCGAGAAATTTACTTTATTCCTGAAGGTACTCCCCTCAATGTGCAACTGTTAAAGTTTCAACATGCAAAAGAGCGCATAGGCTTAGTGGTCGATGAATATGGTGATATTCAAGGTTTAGTCACCTTAGAAGATATTCTTGAAGAAATTGTCGGTGATTTCACTACAACGATGACGCCAACCACTAGCGATGAAGTTAATATTCAACCCGACGGTAGCTATTTAGTCGATGGCAGTGCCACTGTACGTGACGTGAATAAAGAAATGGCCTGGAATTTCCCTACTGATGGCCCAAAAACGATCAATGGCTTAATTTTGGAATACCTTGAAGATATTCCAGAAGCAAACTTAAGCGTTAGAATATCAGGCTACCCGCTGGAAATTATCGAAGTAAAAGACAATATGATCAAAACAGTTAGAATTTTACCTGATTTTTATGATGGTATTAAATCTTAGCGCTGTAAAGGCTAAACTAGCTTTTCGCGCAAAGGCACCGTTGAACCTAAGTCAACGGTGCCTTTTTCTTATGACCTCTTCGACAGCTAAGCTTTAATAAGTTAGCTTTAGTAGCCAACTACCGTCCTCAGTTATTCATTTCATCTTATGATGCCGATCAGTGAATGACATTGACCCCAAAATATTCCTGGCTCATTTTTAGATATTTTTGTGGATAGAACGTTCGCCACCGAGACTTACTAACAAGGTTATGCACAGCTCTAGATCTGAAGACGATTTTTCCACAATTTCTGTGGATAACAAATGCGAGCCCTCTAACAAATAGCCTTTGAATTTTGCAATCGATTTTTCGAAATAAAATGAAGTTTTTTTTAAAAATCACTGCGTTTATTTTCTAGCCCTGATTCACACTGAGTTGTTAAAAAATAATACTATTTTTATCAACTTTGGCAAG
Organism: Colwellia sp. MB02u-9; assembly: GCF_014077085.1. Classification (NCBI taxonomy): domain Bacteria; kingdom Pseudomonadati; phylum Pseudomonadota; class Gammaproteobacteria; order Alteromonadales; family Colwelliaceae; genus Colwellia; species Colwellia sp. MB02u-9. Next base: position 43,382 of record NZ_JACGVF010000096.1, on the reverse strand, counting down.
AACTATGCTATGGAACTAACGAATAAAACGGTGCAGTAAAACAGTGTAAGACACGGGTAATTTTAAGAGGGGTAAAAGCTTGCCCTTGGTTTAATAATGGCTAGTACTATTGCCAGTAATATTGCTAGTAATGTTGCTAGTAATAAAGCGACAAAAATAACGAGAGGCTAAAACCTTGTTAACCTCTGTCATAATAAATGAATTAATCACCAAAAAATAAACGCCATAACCAACCATGATTAAGTTCTTCTTCACAGCTTTTAAGCTGACTTGAATAACGCTTACCACGACGATCGACTTTTCGGGCCACCTTACTTAACCAAGGTTTTTTCTTATAACTTTTATGTTTAAAGCCGCCCCAACCTTCATGATAATTTAAATACTGGTTGTAGCCATCCCATTTAGAGACCCTATTAATTTTTTGAGTTTTAAAAATAAACCACCCCATAAAATCGATAGCATCTTCAAAGTCATCACGATCAGCACCCGAATTGTCAGTTTCTCTCACGTAGTCTGCCCAAGTCATAGTTTTTGCTTGTGAATAGCCATAAGCGCTGCTAACTCTACCCCAAGGAATGAACCCTAGCAGGTAGTCCCTAGGAGGCAATGCACCGGCTTTAAATGAGCTTTCTTGATACATCATACTCATCGGCACATGAATAGGTACGCCCCAACGTTCGCGCACTTCTTTTGCAATAAAGTACCAATCTCTATGTTCACGGAATATTTCGCATAAATTTTCAGGATTTTTGGGTGGGCTAGTCGCGCAACTTGATAACGTTAAGCAAGCTAACGCAGAAATAATAAGTGTTTTAAAAAAGGCCATGAATGCAGTTACTTAGTTTTGAGTGATAATATCATGCCAGAATATTGTCGAATTTTCAGATTAAAGTCGCCATATATGACACTTTTTTCTAGTGCTCGCTTGGAAAGCTCTATTCTGACGCATAAAATAAAAACACCGTAATAACCTCATATTCAAATAGGCGCTAGATACTAGATAAAATTTACCTAGGTTTAGGCACTTATTATCTTTTTAGGAATGTTTGTTATGCTGCGCAAATAAGCGCGTATTAGTCAGTAACTTTATATATTTCGCAGCACATTCATTGTTTGAAGCTAAATTATTAGGGGGCTTTTTTACCTTAAACTTATTTTATTTTAACTATTAATCTGACTTTGATAGCCTTATTGGTGAATCATGCTGATTATAAAATAGGGAAAAAAGTCAATGTCATGCAAGCAAGCTTCTGCTGAGTGCTCATTAAGGAAGGAAAGGACAAATAAATCGTATAAAAAATGAACCACCAAAACAATAGCCAGTCATAATACATGAAAGTAAAACCTTCCTGGACTGCTTTCTTATTATTTACAGCGCGTTACCTTAACGCGCTTTTTTTTGCTGAAAGCTTTGCTAACAATTTAGCTTAGGGTTACTCAGGAAAAGTAATCCTGTAAAAACGAATCAAAATCTACTTTATCACTTGCTTCAATAGCGGCATTTTTTCGCAATGAATCGGTGACGCTTTCAATAAAATATTCTTCGTTAAACTCTTGATAATCATTAGCTAAAAGCTGTTGGCGATAATCAACAGCCTTAGTAAGTGCCATTTTCGTTAATGATTGATTTTCATCCACCACTGCCGCTAAAATTTGTGCTGACGGCGTTAAACTCGCGTCGTTAATTTTAGCCGCTTCCGCCGCCAGTACTTGGCTGTATAGCTTACTGTCATTAGCTTGATCTAATAACGTGGCGACACCGGCCATTTGAGCGAAAATTTCGCCACCCCATTGCTGTACAGACTTTTCTTCTGCGCTGTTTTCTTCTGCACTACCTGTTGTAATATCTCGTAATAATAAGCTTGGATCACGACCTCTTACTACCACAGCATCCATATTTTCTTCACTGGTTGCCTGTGCTTTGCAGTCAAGTATTGGACTCGTTTCCAGCATACAAAAAGTCAGGAAAATGTCTAAAAATCGCACTTGTTCAACCGTAATGCCCGTGGCAGAAAAGGGGTTAACATCAAGTGCTCTAACTTCAATATATTCAACGCCTCTATTGTTTAAAGCTTCTGATGGCTTTTCGCCGGCTTTAGCAACACACTTTGGTCGCACTGGCGCGTATAATTCATTTTCTATTTGCAAAACATTGCTATTGAGCTGTTGGTACTTACCATCCACTTTAATACCAATTTTCTCAAATTTTTTCGACGGTAAGTTAATCGCGTTTTTCACCCCGTCTAAGTAGCCTGACAAGTTGTTATAGCAAATTTGCAGTGATGACTGTTCACTGTTGGTATAACCTAAATCGCTCATACGTAACGACGTAGCATACTCAAGATACAAATAACCTTTTTCGGTTTTTTTAAACGGTAAATCAGTCGGTTTATTTTTTAAAAAGGAGCCACAAATAGCCGGTGAACTGCCATATAAATATGGGATCAGCCAGCAAAAACGTTTGTAGTTTCTTAACAGTGCAAAATATTTATCAGAAGTATAATCATCAATGTCATCAGTATTTTTTTCGATGGTTTGCAGCGATTGAAAAAAACTTTTTGGAAAGGAAAAGTTAAAGTGTATGCCAGAGATAACCTGCATCATGCTGCCATAGCGATTTTTTAAGCCTTGGCGATAAACAGTTTTCATTCTACCTATATTAGATTTACCAAACTGAGCTAAGGGTATTTTATCGTCATCATCAACAAAGCACGGCATACTCATTGGCCATAATAGCTCACCATCAAGTTGGCTTAAGGTAAACTTTTGCACATCTTCAAGTTGGGCAATAACCGTTTCAGGTTTATAACTCACCGGGGTGATAAATTCCATCAAGGTTTCTGAGTAGTCGGTGGTAATATTAGGATGGGTTAACGCCGAGCCTAATCGTTCACTGTGCGGGCGTTCAGACAACCCGCCTTGTGGTAGCACCCGAAGTGCTTCACGTTCTATACCTCGACCAAATTGGCTCAAAGAAGTTTGATGCTTTTCTTGAGTAAAAGCCGTGATATATTCGTTTAATGATAGTGTCAAAATAGTTCCTGATGCGTTACGCCAGTGAGTGACTGTTATTTAAGGGTGAAATGTGAATTTTTCAATGGCTACAATGATTTATTATTCTTTAAATATGAGTAGGTCAAGTAAATAAAGTACCAACAAAACGGTAAAAAATTGCTCTCTAACTTTAAACTCACCACCTTACTCTGGTAAAATATACGCTATATTGCTGCACTTATCTTTATCTAACTCAGATATTGCAGCAATTCAGTGAAAGTATGTTTCTTTTTTTAAAAATTTTTATCCTCAGGTCTGCAAGCATACAGTTTCTTATTGCATGAGCTTACGGTAAAGTTAGCTGCTGTAAATTTTTAAGTTATAGCGACAAGTTCCCCCCAACATAAAATAATAATAAAGGTTTACTATGCAAGACAGTGTTTTTAGCTTACTTCCCCCGCTTGTTGCTATCATCATTGCCATATGGCGAAAAAAAGCACTTTTTGCACTTTTATGTGGTGTAATGCTTTGTTATGTCATGATAGCAAATGGCAATCCTATTGACGGTTTAACTGGCACTACACTTGGTATTGCGCAAGTATTTTATTCTTTAGGTAACGTATATATTGTCAGTTTCAGCTTATTAATTGGCGCGTTAGTCACCTTGATGAATCAATCGGGCGCGGTAAACGGCTTTATTAACCACCTCGCCTCATTAAACTTAGTGAAAAACAGCCGACAAGCTAGCATGTTACCCACAGTGATCGGTACCACCATTTTTACTGATACTAATCTCAGCATGTTTACTGCCGGCATGGCGAGTCAAAAGCTATTCGATCAGCACAAGCTTAGCCGAGCTAGGCTTGCTTACTTGGTTGATTCAACCTGTGCGCCCATCAGTATTTTATTTTTGATTAATGGCTGGGGAGCTTATGTTTTAGGCTTACTTGATGGTTATTCATTTAAGGATCCGGTCGGTATTTTAATTGCTACCATTGGCTATAATTTTTACGCCATTATTGCGGTTGCTTTAGCTTATTACACAGCATTTAGTGGCCGAGTTTTTGGACCATTAAAACGTGCTGAATCAGTAGTTCAAGCACAACAAAAAACCACGGTTGATGATGTTGCCCCCGCCTATATTATGTGGTTCCCGATGCTAACGCTATTAATGGGCACTTTTATACTGCTTTGGTTTACCGGTGACGGTGATATACGTCGAGGCTCTGGTGCTTTCTCTGTGTTTTGGTCTGTGGTTGCTGCGCTAGTATTCTTAGTGCTCTTAATTATCAGCCACAAGCTCATGTCATGGTCGACTATCGTTAAAACCATTGTTACCGGTATTAAATATATGTCACCTGTTGTCGCCATTTTAGTCTTGTCGTTTGCTTTTGGCGACGCTATTAAAGCGCTTGGTACCGGGGTTTATGTCAGCCAATTAATTAATGTTGAAGTGCCGTTATTTTTAATGGCTCCCATTTTATTTATTGCCGCCGCTATAATGGCCTTTGCAACCGGCACATCATGGGGCACCTTTGCAATACTGATCCCCATTGCTGTACCTATCGCGCAACAAAGCGGCTTGCCTATTGAATTTTTGGTGGCTGCTGTGCTCGGTGGCGGTATATTTGGCGATCATGCATCACCTATTTCCGACACCACTATTGTCGCCTCAATTGCCAGTGGCTGTGATCACTTTGAGCACGTTAAAACCCAATTACCTTATGCCTTAGTGGGCGCGGTACTCACACTGATTATTTATATCATCATAGGGCTGAGCTTTTAATGACTGAGCACACATTCACTGTGATTGATCACCAAGCTGACTTTGTCGTCATTGATAAACCCCAAGGGCTGAGTTTTCATGATGAAGATACCCTGGGCAGCGGTTTATTTTCCCAAATAAAAGCGCAGCTAAAAACCCAGTTTGCCCTCACTGAGCTTTATCCGGTTCATCGATTAGATAAGATGACCTCGGGGCTGATTATAGTGGCTAAAAATAGTGCCACCGCAAGAGCGTTTCAACAACAATTTGAGCAACACCAAGTGCAAAAATATTACTTGGCAATAGCGGAGGGTAAACCGAAAAAAAAACAAGGCTTAATTAAAGGTGATATGGAAAAAAGCCGCAGAGGTATGTGGAAATTGCTCCGCACTATGGATAATCCCGCCATCAGCCAATTCTTGTCTTTCACTATCGCCGCCAAACAACGGCTCTATTTAATCAAGCCTCATTCGGGTAAAACGCATCAAATTAGAGTGGCGCTAAATAGCATAGGCGTACCCATACTCGGTGATCCGCTCTACAACAGTGAACTCAATACTGACCGAGGTTATCTACACGCCTTTGCCTTAAGCTTTAGTTTGCACAATAAACAATATCAGTACTGCCTGCCGCCAAGCACGGGGGCTGTTTTCAACAACACTTCAACGCTTGCGGTTATAAAGCAACTGACACCACCATGGCAACAATCATGGCCGGCATTATAATCTATACCTAACAACCATTCTGGCACAAAATAGCATAAGAAAAGGGAGCTAAAATAGCTCCCTTTTTAATCACTAAATTTTAAAGCGGTTTTATTACAATGAATGCCAGAAAACAATACCAATTGCGGTGGGACAAACAAACTTAGTGTACCAAGGCCAAATCTTCCAAAATAACGAATGTTCAACCATATCATTACCTTGCTTAAGTTCATTTAAAATATCGTTACGAAACCAAATCCAACCGACAAACACACAGCACAACATCGCAATCAGTGGCTGACCATAAACGGTAGACATCGAAATAACTAAACCAAAAAGCACATCAAAATTAAAGACGATTAAGGTACTTAACATAAAGATACCTAGACCGATAAAGGTAGTAGCTTTTTTCCGTTCAATATTATGGCGTTCTACCACAAAAGAAACCGGCCCTTCTAACATTGAAATACTCGATGTTAACGCGGCAATTGACATTAAAACAAAAAAACCAAAGCCAACAAATAAACCAATAGCCCCCATACCGTCGAATAACGTCGGTAAGACATCAAAAACCAAATTAGGACCAGAAATTAAACTACCATCTGCACTAAAGATGGCGACACCTTGTGCCTGAGCAACATACATGGATGGAATAATAAGCAAACCGGCCAAGAAGGCAATCGAGACATCAATTAAGGTCACTTGCGCACCAAGCGATACTAAGTTTTCACTTTTAGATATATATGAACCGTAAATCACCATCACACTAGTCCCTAGTGACAAAGAAAAGAAAGCTTGCCCCAATGCGCTGATCAGTAAGTCGGGCTCAAATAGACGAGAAATATCAGGATTTAAATACGCCGCGAAGCCTTCTTTTGCCCCTTCTAACGTAAAGACATAGAAGATCAATAAAATCAACAAACCTATTAGCATAGGCATTAAGCGCTTAGACCATTTTTCAATACCCTGCTCAACACCTCGGCGAATAATCGCGATAGTCAGCATCATAAATAACGCAGAAAAAATTAAATTACGCGCTAAAGATTGTGAGGTTAGCCAGTTTGACGCTTCATTAAAGCCCAACAAAGTCGTCATCGGCTCAATCGCGAATGACATCATCCAACCCGCTAAAATGCCATAAAAGCTTAAAATTAATGCCGCACAAACAATACCGCCAAAGCCAACGACAAAAGCAAAACGTTTGTGAAAAATATTGCGTGATATTTTTTGTAATGACGTCACCGCATTGGCTTGGCCATATCGCCCTATCAGTAACTCCGCCATAAAAGCGGGATACGCTAAACAAAAGGCAAGCACTAAATAAACTAGCACAAATGCAGCGCCGCCATTACTTGCCGTTTGGGTTGGAAAACCCCATATATTACCTAACCCTACCGCAGAACCCGCCGCCGCCATGATAAAACCAAAACGAGAACTGAACGCACCTCTAGAAGCAGCCATTTAAAACCATCATTATTATTATTTGAATAAGTTAATTTACTTAAAATATTAAGAAAAAAACAGCGTTTATTGGTAAAAAAGGTCATGAAAGTGCTTTTCATCGCTGTTTTTCGCGTAAACATTTCATTACTGGCTAAATTACAGTCAATAGTATTTTTATTGCTACCTATAGCTTTGAAAAAGATTAAAGCAAAAAAAGAGGCCAAAGCCTCTTTTAAAAATTCGACATTAACGATTAGAAAATAACGCTATGATTAGCGCATTAATCTCTAAAGTTATTATATTGAAATGATTGTTCAAACTCATTTTCTCTGAGTAATTGCATTACCGCTTGTAAATCGTCACGCTTTTTACCGGTAACGCGCACTTGTTCACCTTGAATTGAAGCCTGCACTTTTAACTTGCTGTCTTTGATCAATTTAACCACTTTCTTGGCCACCAATTGTTCGATGCCTTCTTTAAAAGTCGCCTCTTGGCTAAAGTTTTTCCCTGTGTGCTCAGTGTTACTCAGTGTCAGCGCTTTGGCGTCAATATTGCGTTTGACTAATTGGCTTCTTAGTACATCCGCCATTTGCTTAAGTTGAAAGTCAGCATCACCTTTCATCGTTACTGTTGGCGTTTTCCAAGTAAAGCTTGCGTCTGCACCTCGAAAGTCGAATCGAGTCGATAACTCACGGTTAGCATTTTCAGTTGCGTTTCTAACTTCTTCCAAATTAATTTCGGAAACAATATCCATTGAAGGCATGATGATTCTCTATCTAACAATAATTAGGCATATATTATCAATATATGAAATTAATACCAATGCACAAGATAACAAATTATGCCTTTGACTAGGAATAATACCCGTTGAATTAACGAAGCGATCGATTATTTATGTTAATGGCAATAAAGCCTTTAGTTCAAAACAACAATGATAGTTTTCGTTGCTTAGCACTGATATGATTAATAACATCTGATTTTATTAAGCACAATGACCTACACCGCAATGAAAAGTCGCTATCACTTATCTATTCTCGCCATTATTGTTATGCTATTTTTTTGCTTTTATTTTAGTTCTGAAGACTTGAGGCGCATGGTTTTTCGTAGCACAGAAATCGACTCTATTGGCCATATTATCAGTTTTTTTTGCTTAGCTTGGGTACTACACAGCATATTAAAATTGCCGTTATTGAATACCATGTTAACCGTCGCTTTTTACGGCATACTCACCGAGTTAGGACAGTATTATTTAGGCTTTCGCAGTGCGCAAGTAAGCGATTTTATTTCTGATTTAATCGGCATAGCATTATTTGGCCTTATTAGATGGGCAATTTTGATCTACCGTAATCGCTCGAGTAATAAGTCAATATCATGAATATTGTGGTTATTGGCCAAGGCGCTATCGGACTGCTCTGGTATCATCATTTAACTAAAGCGCAGAAAAACTCAGTCAGTTTATCCTGCTCAGCAAGCGCAAGCTCTGTGCCTAAACATTACCACTTTACTGACCTTAACAACCACAGCGAACAGGGCTTATTAACGCTCGCCAATAACACGACCTTGGCCAATGCAGACTTGATATTGCTCTGCGTAAAGTCTTATCAGGTTAAAGCCGCCATAGCAGCTTTAACCAATAAAATATCAACTCAAGCCATCATTGTTTTTTGTCATAACGGCATGGGCGCATACCAGGACTTAGCCAAGCTTCCGCAACCTTGTTTAGCGTTATTAACCACCCATGGCTGTAAAATAACCCGCCCTTTTCATGCTCAGCACACGGGTTTAGGTCACCATGACTTAGGCCTGATCGCTGGCGATATTAGCCCAACAATACGTGATGAACTCACCGCCACATTAGCCCAAGCTTTGCCAACATTGAGCTTTACAGAGGCTATTAAGGACAAGCAGTGGCTTAAATTAGCGATAAATTGTGTTATTAACCCGATAACCGCGATAGAAAACATCGATAATGGTCAGCTACTTGATGATAAATTCAAGTCACTCATCACTAAATTAATTGATGAAATCATCGCTGTAGCGGCTTATGAAAACATTAACTTTGACTTTAACGAGCTGAAAGCAAGCATACTGCAGGTCGCAACAAACACCGCTAAAAATTGCTCTTCAATGCGCAGCGATATTCTACAGCAACGAAAAACTGAGATTGATTATATCAATGGCTACATTGTTAATCTGGCTAGAAAGGCAGGTCTTGGTGTCCCCCAAAATGAAAAAATAATACAGCAAGTTAGAGCGTTAGAAGTTTAGTACTCTGTCATGCCTAACATTAAAAAACCCTCAAACAATGACTTATTTGAGGGTTTTTTAATGTTAACTATAGCCGTTGAACCTATAGCGTTATTTAGCTGTAGTTGTCGTTGATTTTTGTCGTCTGACATAAAATCAACTGGGCTATGCGTAACTAGGCTATGTATAAATAGCCTATGCATAAATAGGCTATGCATATTTGGCCCATCAGGTTAATTGCCTATTTAACGCTTGCCGGACTTAAATTCGACCTAGAAAAAATGGCCCAACACGCTATTATCCCCTAGGCTCCATTTAGGCTAGACTCCATCAGCGAGCAACATTGTGCTGAAACAGAGTGGTTACTTATGGTCGATACACTTTCACATTGGTAAAACCTGCGCCTAATAAATACAGCGCCTGCAATTTACTCATCACACCTTGGTCACAATAAAGTAAGTAATCTTTAGACTTATCTAAGTCGCCAAATTGACTGGTTAGCTTGTAGAAAGGTAAATGTATAACCTCTACACCTTCTAACGCTAATGGATTGTCATCTTCTTCGTCTGGACTACGAATGTCGAGCACGACTGCATTGGCAGGAATGTTATCTAAGGTATCAACCGCATGAATTTCTGCTTCACTTTCTTTGCCAATATCACGAATATCAAATATGCGCGTTTCATCAACGACCTTATCAAGAATTGAAAAATCAAAGTTTGCTTCTTCTGCCTCAACTTTAGACAATACCGCTTTTACTGTTGGCTTTTTAGAAATAACACCACAATATTCAGGAATGGTTTTAGCAAAATCTTCTGTACCAATTTTACGCGCAATATCAATAATATCTTGTTTATCGTAGGTGGCTAATGGTCGTAAAATCAAGGTGTCTGTCACCCGATTAATAACGTTTAAGTTAGTTAAGGTTTGACTAGATACCTGGCCTATTGCTTCACCGGTAACTAAAGCTTGAATACCCATTTTGTCGGCTATTGTGGTTGCCGCTCGCATCATCATACGCTTAAGCACGACACCCATTAGACCGTTTTCAATGTTTTCTAGTATTTCTGCAACTACAGGTTCAAAATCTACTGCGAAAAACTTCACTCGATGTGACGCGCCGTATTTATTCCATAAATAGTAACTGACTTGCTTAACACCGACTTCGTGCGCCGCACCGCCTAAATTAAAAAAACAATAATGCGTTCGTGCCCCTTTTTTAATCATTTGATAACTAGCAACACCTGAATCAAAACCACCCGACATTAGCGATAGCACATCTTCTTGTGTGGCAATGGGAAAACCTCCCATACCTTTGTGGCGCTGGGTAACAATATATAAATGTGTATTTTTAATTTCTAAATACACAGTAACATCAGGTTTTGTCAATTTAACGCTAGCAGATTCAACGTGCAAGTTTAGTCCACTGCCAACATATTTTTCGACGTCCATGGAATTAAAGTCGTGCTTACCTGAACGCTTTACTCTGACAGAAAATGTTTTGTTTTCGATATTCTTAGCATGAACCGCTAAGGTTTTTTCACAAATATCATTAAGGTCAGTAAAGCTGGCTTGTTGCACTTCGAGAAACGTCGGAATGCCTGGCGTGGATTTTAAGGTCTCTATTAATTTTAAACGGTTTTCGGGGCTATTATTGGACGTATTAACTTCAATGTTGTCCCAGTGCATTTGTGTTGTCACTTGTTCATCAACACGACGCAGCACATTTTTTATACTTGATTCTAAAATCTTAGTAAAACGCTTACGCACTGGACGGCTTTTAATGGTTATTTCAGCCTGTAACTTAACAATAAATCTCATCAACAATAATGCCCTTATTTAGAATGGCGCGCATTATATACCTGTTCTACTCTAATATGCAATTTCAGCGCTAAGTACCCTAAGGTAAACTGATAACGGCTTATCTGCTAGGTTATAAACATTAACAGTGAAATAATACCAAAGCGTTTTAGGTATAAAGCGCGGTTAAATTAGGAAAGTTATTTATCTTCAAAACCTGTTATTGCACAATAGTTGGCGTATATCTGTGTGCACAACAAAATAATCAAGGTAATGGCATGTGCTTAACGTGCAAAAATCTGCCTATTTAAAAGCAGAGGCGATAGACTAGCTTTAAGCTCAGCCATAAAAAAAGGAGTACCTGATTTGTACTCCTCATATAACTTGCCTTTAAGTGAGATAAATTTTTATCATCACTGAATGGAGATTGGCGCTGTTTCTTTCGCTTTACCTTGGTTAATAGCAATTTCAACCCGACGATTTCGACGACGATTTAAGCGATTAGTATTCGGCACTAATGGCCGTGTGTCGGCATGGCCAACAACCAGTAAACGAGATTGGTCAAAATCAGGCACTTTAATAATTTCATGCGCAATAGCCACAGCGCGTTTACTTGATAAGTCCCAATTAGAGGTAAACAATTCAGAACTTATGCCTTGGTTATCTGTGTTGCCAGAGATCATGATCTCACCGGGCACAGTATTTAATAACAAACCAATTTCTCGCATTATAGGTTTAAATTGAGGTTGTAAGAATGCTGAGCCTGATGGAAATGAGCCGTTTTCACGAATACGAATAATAACTTGCTGCCCCAATGACTCTAACTCAATAGCGCCGTCTTGAATTTGTTGTTCTAATTGCTGGGCTATTTTTTTCACTAGGTCATTAACTTGATCTTGTGACGCTTGTTCTAGCTCATCTCTAGCTTTTTGTGGTGCCGCTGTTGAGACGGTATCTGCAGTGCTTTGTGATTGACCACCGCGTTGGGTGCCACGTTGCTCTTGTCGACCACCCGCGGAGGTTTCATCTCCGGCTTGAAATTCCAACATTTGTTGGGTCATTTCCATGGTTTGTTGTTGAATAACTTCAATCGGGGTTGGCTCAGGTTTACCGGGGCGAAATTCCTGAGCAATAATACTGGTGCCTTTAGGGATGTCTTTGACTTCTATTTTATTTTGTACGCCAAAGGCAAACTTCATTGAGCCCGCAATTTGCTTAAACTTTAATACGTCCATTTCAGAAAATGATAAAAGTAAGACGAAAAAACACATCAATAGCGCCATTAAGTCGGCAAATGTGCCCATCCATGGTGGTAATCCTGGGGGTGGGCATTTACATTTATCTGCCATAATTAACTCCCCTACTCTTCAGTTGTATCAACAGCTCGCTTACTTTCAGCAAGGTAGCTCTTTAGCAGGCCTTCAATAACACGTGGATTTTGACCATCTTGAATACCTAAAACGGCATCAAGCACGAGTTCTTGATTCATTTTCTCTTCTGCTAAACGTAATTTTAATTTAGACGCGATAGGTATGGCAATAACATTCGCCAAAAATGCACCGTATAAGGTTGTTAGCAATGCTACCGCCATGGCCGGACCAATCGCCTTTGGGTCGTCCATATTAGATAACATAGCAACCAAACCAATCAAGGTGCCTATCATGCCCATAGCGGGTGCAATATCGGCTAGGGCCATCATCATGTTTGAGCCAGTTTCATGACGTTCGGTCGTGAGGTCAATATCTTTTTGCATCGTAGTTCGTACAACGTCAGCATCATGACCATCAACCAACATATCGACACCTTTTTGCATAAAAGCATTAGAAATCTCAGCTTCCTCTAGGGCTAAAAAACCGCCTTTACGAGCTGCATCAGCCATTTCTACTGATTTTTCAATTAACTCTTCAGGTGTCTCCAATTTAAACATGAAGGATTTACCAATAATTTTTCCGATACCAAAAAACTGGCCTAAATTATAATTGGCTAACACAACAAAAATCGAACCACCAAAGACAATAATCACCGACTGAGTATCTAAAAACATGCTAATGTCGCCAGCGAGTAGCATCGCCATAATCAGTAAGCCTATTGCACCGACTATGCCTATTAATGTTGCTAAATCCACAAATGCCTCCGATAAATTTTCTTATATATACTCATTAGGCTGATAATACCTGATGAATAGGTCTGACGCGAATACTTATATTTTTCGTTATACCTTTGTTATCGTCCATATTGTCAATAACTTAACAAGCTAATGTCAATATTATTGCTATCAACATCAATTCATCATTAATTGACCCCGCGCCCTAGCTAAGGTAAGTTTGCGCCTAGAGTTCATATCACGCAAAAAAAAATCCATGGCCAGAAAAAAAATTGAAAACTTAAGCTTTGAAGAATCATTAGTTGAATTAGAAACCATTGTGAAAAATTTAGAGCAAGGTGATCTTAACCTTGAAGACTCAATGGCCTTATTTGAACGTGGCCTACACCTGAGCCAACATAATCAAGAAAAACTTAAAGGTGCCGAACAGCAAATTAATATTTTGCTGGAAAAAAACGGCCAAGCGCCATTAGAAAAATTTAATACCGACGAGACTAACATCCGTGACTAAACTCGCCCATATTGATGATGTGCAAACGCGCATTAATGATTATCTCAGTAAAAAGCTTGCAAGCTTAACCCTTAACGATGAAAAGTTATTAGCAGCTATGCGCTACGGCTTACTCATTGGGGGTAAGCGTATGCGGCCATATTTAGCTTATATTACCGGGGCAACATTAGACGCCACGCAAAGTGATATTGACGGTGTAGCCGCTGCCATAGAGTGCATTCATGCTTATTCACTGTTGCATGATGACTTACCGGCAATGGACGACGATGATTTGCGTCGCGGCCAACCCACTTGTCATAAAGCTTTTGATGAAGCGACCGCTATTCTCGCTGGTGATAGCTTGCAAACGCTAGCGTTTGATATTATTGCCAACCATGAATTTTCTGAGGCTGTAGACACTAAGCGCATTAATTTATTACGCCACCTTGTTAATGCCGCGGGTTATCAAGGCATGTGTGGTGGCCAAGCATTAGATTTAGCGGCCACTGATAAAGCCATTTCACTGGCCGCATTAGAAAATTTACACTCGTTAAAAACCGGCGCTTTACTTGAAGCTTCGGTAAAAATGGCCGCAGAATGCAGCAATAAAGCCACCCTGTATGACAAAGAACAATTAGCCCTTTATGCTAAGCTTGTTGGCTTGGCTTACCAAGTACGTGATGACATTATCGATATAACATCAACAGAAGAAGAGCTGGGCAAACCCATGGGTTCTGACCTTGCCGCCAATAAAAGTACCTATCCCGCATTGTTAGGTTTACAGGGCGCACAAGAAAAGGCCGAAAACTTATATCAACAAGCGCTTCAAGCTTTAGCCACTTTGCCCTACAATACCCAGAGCTTGTCCGACTTTGCGACTTTCATTGTCAGCCGCAAACATTAATTTTTAAATTTAATAGAATCATATGACTATAAACTTAACTGAATATCCTTTATTGGCCAAGATCAATTTCCCGGCTGATTTGCGAAAATTAGAGCAAAAGCAATTAACAAAAGTCAGTGAAGAGCTAAGACGTTATCTTTTAAATTCTGTCAGTAAAAGTAGCGGTCACTTTGCCTCGGGCTTAGGTACCATTGAATTAACCGTTGCCTTACATTATGTTTATAACACGCCATTTGACCATTTACTTTGGGATGTTGGACACCAAGCATACCCACACAAAATACTCACTGGCCGACGTGATCAACTCCACACTATTCGACAAAAAGACGGCTTGCACCCCTTTCCATGGCGTGAAGAAAGTGAATATGACGTACTTAGTGTCGGTCACTCAAGCACCTCAATCTCTGCGGCATTAGGCTTAGCCGTTGCGGCTGAGCAAGAAGCAAAAAATCGTAAGGTGGTTTCGGTTATAGGTGACGGCGCCATGACAGCAGGTATGGCTTTTGAAGCTTTAAATCATGCCGGTGATATCAATAAAAACATGTTAGTTATCTTAAACGATAACGAAATGTCGATATCGGAAAATGTCGGTGCGTTAAATAATCATCTAGCAAAATTACTTTCTGGCAGCATATATACCGGTATCCGTGAAGGGAGTAAACGCATACTTGAAAACATTCCGCCGATTAAAGAATTAGCCAGTCGTGCTGAAGAGCATTTAAAAGGTATGGTTGTACCAAGCTCCTTATTTGAAGAGCTGGGTTTTAACTACATTGGTCCGATTGATGGTCATGACGTTAATGGCTTAGTGGCGACTATTTCTAATATGCGTAACCTCAAAGGCCCACAATTACTGCATATTGCCACTAAAAAAGGTAAGGGGTATCAACAGGCTGAACAAGATCCAATCAAGTATCATGCCGTACCTAAATTTGATCACACAGAAACAAGCCTACCTAAAAGCGCACCAAGCTTGCCCACTTATTCAGCCATATTTGGTGATTGGTTATGTAAAGTGGCTGAGCAAGATAGTCAGCTTGCCGCCATTACGCCAGCCATGCGTGAAGGCTCAGGTATGGTGGAGTTTAGCCAACGTTTTCCCAAGCAGTATTATGATGTGGCTATTGCTGAACAACATGCGGTCACTTTTGCTGCCGGCCTAGCTATTGGCGGACAAAAGCCTGTGGTGGCTATTTATTCGAGCTTTTTACAACGTGGTTATGATCAATTTATTCATGATGTAGCGATTCAAAATTTACCAGTATTATTTGCCATTGACAGAGCCGGTATTGTCGGCGCTGATGGTGCGACGCATCAAGGTGCATTTGATTTAAGTTTTATGCGTTGCATTCCAAACCTCACTATCATGACACCCTCTGATGAACGCGAATGTCAGCTAATGCTCAATACCGGTTATCAGTTAAATACCCCTGCCGCCGTGCGCTACCCTCGTGGCAGTGGCAATGGTGCAACACTACCGGCAATATCAGAAACACTTGAGATCGGCAAAGCCGATATTATTCGTGCGATAGACGATAACATCCAAGTGCCAAGTAAAGTGGCTGTGCTTAACTTCGGTACTCTATTAACGCAAGCGAAAATAGCGGCAGAAACCCTTAACGCCACTTTAGTTGATATGCGTTTTGTTAAACCCTTAGATCAAGCGCTAATCAAAACACTATGTGCCAGTCACGACTGTATTGTCACCGTCGAAGACAATGCCATTGCTGGTGGCGCCGGCTCTGGTGTTAACGAATTTATTTTAAGCCAAGGTATTGCGAAAAAAATTCTCAATATAGGCTTACCCGATAGTTTTATTAAGCACGGTACACAAGCTGAAATTCATCAAGAATTAGGCTTAGATAGCCAAGGGATAATCGAGAAGATCAGACAATTTATGCAACTATAAAAGTCTTAATTCACCGCTAGTAACAAACACGCCATTTGACAAAGCAAATGGCGTACTTCCTTATTCGACACTAAACACAGTACAAATACAGTACAAACACACTTCGTCAAAACATCTTTACCTCTCATGCTAAACTTCACTATCACGTTTAATCACCCTTACCTTAAAGGCTAGACAAGTGGCTTTTTTTAACGTTATATAAGCGTACAAATAATAAAAGGAAGTACTATGCGAAGTTTTATTAGCATTATAGCCGCGCTCATGCTCTGCACTTTATCAGCTTGTTCAAAAACAAACATAAATCATCACGAATTAACTGTGACTAAAGTTCACCGCATGATGGAAAATAAACAGCTAACAAGTGAAGAATTGGTCAACTACTACTTAGACCGAATAACAAAAATTGATGACCAAGGGCCACAACTAAACGCTGTAGTTCAGCTCAATAAAAACGCGCTTACAAGAGCGCAAGAGCTTGATGCGATTTATAAAAAATCAGGCAAAGTAGGACCATTACACGGCATTCCTGTTTTATTAAAAGATAATATCGATACTATTGACGGTATGGCCAATACTGCAGGCTCTTGGGCGTTAAAAAACCACTACCCTAAAAATGATGCTTTTTTGGTTCAGCAACTTAAAAATGCTGGTGCGATTATTTTAGGAAAAACAAATTTAAGTGAGTGGGCAAACTTTCGTTCAACCTCGTCGTCAAGTGGTTGGAGTGGCCTATGGGGGCAAAGTAAAAACCCATACGACTTAACTACAAGCCCATGTGGGTCGAGTGCAGGCTCTGGTGTAGCCATTGCAGCAGATCTTGCATTATTGGCTGTAGGCACAGAAACAGACGGCTCTGTAACCTGTCCATCGGCAATAAACGGTATTGTCGGTATCAAGCCTACTTTAGGTACCATAAGTCGAGATGGCATTATCCCTATCGCCCATAGCCAAGATACTGCTGGCCCAATGGCGCGCACAGTAACTGACGCTGTGCTGCTGCTGGCCGCATTAACTGCGGTCGACAACAGTGACCATGGTGCACTATCGACTACCACTGATTATATTAGTCATTTAAAAATAGGTGGCATTAAAGGCAAACGCATCGGTGTAGCCCGAAACCTTATGGGTTATCATGGCCAACTTGATGCGGTCTTTGAACAAGCTATTGCCGACTTACAAGCTCAAGGCGGAATTATTGTTGATGCAACTAATTTCACCAATACTGATGCTTGGGGTGACGCAGAGTTTGAAGTGCTGCTGTACGAGTTTAAGCATGGTTTAAATGCTTATCTTGCAGACACAGGTGATAATATCCCTAAGTCACTTGCAGCCTTAATTGCCTTTAATCTTGCACACGAAGATAAAGAAATGCTTTATTTTAAACAAGAAATATTTGAGATGGCACAAGCTAAAGGACCATTAACTGATGAGCGTTACCGTGCAGCCTTACGGCTCGCAAAAAAATCAACGCAAGATGAAGGTATTGATGCCCTCTTGGCTGAACACCAGCTTGATCTGATAATTGCACCAACAACAGGGCCGGCTTGGAAAACTGATTGGATAAACGGTGACCATTATTTAGGCGCAGCGTCTTCTGCTGCTGCCATTTCTGGTTATCCCCATATTACAGTGCCTATGGGCTATGTTCATGGCTTACCTGTTGGTTTATCAATGTTTTCAGGTAAATTACAAGAAGGTAAATTGATTGAAGTTGCCTATGATTATGAGCAATCAACGTTACATAGAAGATCGCCAGAGCTTTAAATATTGTTGACCTGAGTTTCATATGGCATCAAAAAAGCGATTTGAATGACTTCAAATCGCTTTTTTACTTGTCGCACATTAGCGACATCGCACTCACTTGGCAGTGAAGTAGTAACACGATTCACTACAAAATTGTTTACTCAGCAATATATTCCACGACTTCTAAGCCAAAGCCTGAAAGCGAGTGATATTTCGTTTGTGAACTTAATAAGCGCATTTTACTGACACCTAGATTAGCTAAAATTTGCGATCCAACACCAACGTTACGTGAACCGACATGACGTTGCACTTCTTTCACAGTTTCACCCGCGTCAAGCTTAGCGTATTTCTGTACTTGGGCAATAAGCTCCATAGGTGACTCGTGCTTGCCTAATAAGACTAATACACCACCTTCTTTGCCAATTTTTTCCAGCGCACTCGACATCGGCCATTTAGCGACACTTTCACGTTGACTCAATAATAAGTCTTTAAAGGTATTTTCTAAGTGCACACGCACTAATGTTGGCTCTTCAGGCTTAATTTCACCTTTGGTTAAGGCAAAGTGTGCTTGACCGTCAATAGTGTCTTTAAATACGGTTAAATCAAAATCACCAAATTCGGTCGGTAATTTACACTTTGAGATCCGTTCAATCGTAGTTTCATTGGCATTACGATATTCAATTAAATCGGCAATAGTCCCCATTTTTATGCCATGTTTTTCAGCAATAATTTCTAGGTCTGGACGACGCGCCATGGTGCCATCTTCATTTAATATCTCAACAATAACCGCTGCAGCTTCAAAGCCAGCTAAACGCGCTAAATCAACACCGGCTTCGGTATGACCCGCACGGTTTAACACGCCACCATCTTTGGCAATCAGTGGGAAAATATGGCCGGGCTGCACAATCGAGTTATGATCAGCGTCTTTACCAACCGCCGCTAAAACGGTTGTGGCACGATCAGCGGCAGAAATACCGGTAGTTACGCCTTCAGCCGCTTCAATAGAGACAGTGAAATTAGTGGTGAACTGGGCGTCGTTTTTATCGACCATTAACGGTAATTTTAACAACTCGCAACGCGCTGCCGACATTGGCATACAAATAAGACCACGACCATGTGTTGCCATAAAGTTTATCGCTTCAGGCGTTACTTTTTCTGCCGCCATAATGAAGTCACCTTCATTTTCGCGATCTTCATCATCCATTAAGATGACCATTTTACCTTGAGCTATATCGTCGATAATCTCTTGTGGCGTATGTAAATTCATGACAACCTCTTTATTTAATAAAACCATTACGCGCTAATAACGCATGCGTAACACCTGACGGCTCTTGCTTGCCAGTTGTTTGCTTGGTAAGTAATCTTTCTAGGTAGCGGGCAATTAAATCAACTTCTAGATTAACTTTAGTGCCCACTTGGTATGTACTGATAATTGTTTGACCTGTGGTATGTGGAACAATCGTTAAGCGAAATTGATCGGCGCTTAAACTATTGACCGTCAAGCTAGTACCATCAATAGTCACTGAGCCTTTTTCTGCAATATAGGCTGATAGTTCTGCCGGCATAGTTAACCAATAATCTATGCTATTGCCCTTATGTTCAATGGCGCTAATTTCACTCACCGCATCAACGTGACCCGACACCATGTGGCCACCGAATCGTGTGGTAGGTAACATAGCTTTTTCAAGATTAACGCTAGCACCCATTTTATAATGTGCGAAACCAGTACGTGTTAAGGTTTCGCTAGATACATCAGCGCTAAAGCTGGTGCTATCTAAGGCAACAACGGTTAAACAAATACCATTGGTTGCAATTGAGTCGCCTAATTTAACATCTGATAAGTCTAATTTTGCCGTATTAATGGTGACGCGTGCGCCATCGCCTGAGCTATTAATTGCTTTTAAATGCCCTACGGCTTCTATAATGCCTGTAAACATATTATGTCTCGTCGCCTGTATAGCTTATTATTTATTATTACCACTGACCCTATTTGGCCAGAGCCTAGTTTGGCCAGAGCCTAGTTTGGCCAATCAAAGCCTTCACGTTAACGACTAAACTTTGCCGTTATCCTAATATCTTTACCCACCATGCGAATATCATTTATATCGAGGTTTTTAGCCGCTGATAGCTGCAATATTGCTGGCATATTAAGTAAGCTTTTACCCTCACTACCGATAAGTTTTGGTGCTTGGTAAAGTACCAGTTCATCAACTAAGTTTGCGCTAATAAAAGCGCCTGCTAGCTTAGCGCCCGACTCAATTAAAATGTCATTCAAGCCTTGTTGAGCCAAGTAAGCTAACAATAAACTGAGATCGATATATTCACTATCGACCGCTTTAGAAATAATCACTTGTTCTACAAAATGTGGCCAAGTATGTCTATTTTCAATAGTTGGTCGAATTAATATTATTTTACTGCTGGTTTTAAAGACAGCAAGATCAGGTGTTAAGCGGTTTTTACCATCAATAATAATACGAACTGGCTGCCTAATATCTGCTTGTGCATAACGCTGCTTTAGCTCACCTAATGCATGCCAACGGACATTCATTTTAGCATTGTCAAAAATAACAGAGTCGGCGCCACAAATAATGCCACAACTTTGTGCTCTGAGTCGCTGGACATCAGTGCGGGCTTCATTTGAGGTTATCCACTGGCTTTCACCACTGGCCATAGCCGTTTTTCCGTCCAAGCTTGCCGCTAATTTACAACGAACATAAGGTGATTTGGTGGTCATTAAGT
This sequence comes from Colwellia sp. MB02u-9, assembly GCF_014077085.1. Taxonomy (NCBI): domain Bacteria; kingdom Pseudomonadati; phylum Pseudomonadota; class Gammaproteobacteria; order Alteromonadales; family Colwelliaceae; genus Colwellia; species Colwellia sp. MB02u-9. The sequence goes on along the minus strand of NZ_JACGVF010000096.1, from coordinate 22,540 downwards.
GAATAAAACCAGGGTTTAATGCCCGAGCATCTTGTTCAAGCAAGCCAAACTCTGTGGTTATTCCTGCCTCAGTTAACAACTCAAGGCCACGACCCGAAACTCTTGGATCCGGGTCCACCATAGCGGCAATAACATGGCTCACTTGTGCTTTAATCAGCGCTTGTGCACAAGGCGGTGTTAAACCAAAATGACTACAAGGCTCTAGCGTGACATAAGCAGTGGCACCTTTGGCTTTGCTTCCAGCCTGTTTTAGTGCATAAACTTCAGCATGCCCTTGCCCTGCTTTTTGATGAAAACCTTCACCAACCACTTCGCCCTTCAACACAATGACACAACCCACACGAGGATTAGGCGAGGTGGTAAAATGGCCACGCTTTGCCAAGCTAATGGCGCGCTGCATAAATTGATGATCTTTTAACGAAAAATGGCTCATTACTGGACTCAAAATTAAACTGTGATGGAGCTTCTACCCGTCGAATTCATTCATTATTTTTCATCGCCTAAACGAGCGATTTCTTCACCAAACTCTTTAATATCTTCAAACGAGCGATACACTGAAGCAAAGCGAATATAAGCAACTTTATCTAAAACTTTTAGCTGTTCCATAATAATGGTACCCAGCATTTCACTTGACACTTCGCGCTCGCCTGTTGCTCTAAGTTGTGATTTGAGTTTATTAATCGACAACTCTATTTGTTCGGTGCTGACCGGCCTTTTTTCTAATGCACGTAATAAACCGTTACGCATTTTATCTTCGTTAAAAGGTTCGCGAGAACCATCACGCTTAATAATGCGTGGCATCACTAACTCAGCACTTTCGAAGGTGGTATATCTTTCATGGCACGCTAAACATTCACGACGACGACGGACTTGGTGACCATCTGACACTAAACGTGAATCGATAACTTTAGTCTCGTTGGCTGAACAAAAGGGGCAATACATGGATGAGTTCCGTAGTTAGCAAGTCATGAGCAATTTAATCTTGGTATGTTAATTGAAAACACTGCATTAAGCCAAATAGTTTGCGATTAATGGCAAACGAGTACTAGCCCAATAAAAAATAGTTAAAAAAAATGGCCACTAAGGTGGCCATTTTAAGTGTAATCAGGAAATAACACGATTAGTTAAAAGCTAAATATAATTACTTATAAACCGGGAAGCGAGCACAAAGCTCACTAACGCCGGCTTGAACTTTAGCGATCACGGCTTCGTTGTTGATATCATCTAAAATATCACAAATCCAACCTGTAGTTGTTTTGGTTTCTTCAACGCCAAAACCACGACGAGTAATAGCTGGTGTACCTAAACGTAGGCCAGAAGTCACAAAAGGTGAACGTGGATCATTAGGTACAGAGTTTTTATTCACTGTGATATGAGCACGACCTAATGCGGCATCAGCATCTTTACCCGTAATATCTTTATCAATTAAATCAAGCAATAATAAATGGTTATCTGTGCCATTAGAGACAACTTTATAACCACGTTCTTGTAATACCGCCACCATAGCTTTAGCATTATCTAGCACGTTTTGCTGATAGACTTTAAACTCTGGCGCTAATGCTTCTTTAAATGCTACGGCTTTTGCGGCAATAACATGCATTAATGGTCCACCTTGACCACCAGGAAATACCGCGCTGTTCAATTTTTTATAAACTGCTTCGTCATCACAACCCGAAACAATTAAGCCGCCACGTGGGCCTGCTAATGTTTTGTGAGTTGTTGTCGTTACAACATGGGCATGTGGCACTGGGTTAGGGTATAAACCCGCAGCAACTAAACCGGCAACGTGAGCCATATCAACGAAAAAGTAAGCACCGACTTTATCGGCGATTTCACGCATACGAGCCCAATCAACCACACCAGAAAAGGCTGAGAAACCACCAATGATCATCTCTGGTTTATGCTCTAATGCTAAACGTTCTAATTCAACATAATCAATATCACCGGTTTCAGGGTGCAAACCGTATTGAAAAGCTTCATATGACTTACCCGAAAAGTTTACGTGTGAACCATGCGTTAAGTGACCGCCATGCGCTAAACTCATGCCTAATACTTTGCCACCTGGAGAAACTAAGGCTTGGAAAACAGCAGCGTTTGCTTGTGAACCGGCATGTGGCTGCACGTTAGCATAAGTTGCGCCAAATAATTCTTTTGCGCGATCAATAGCCAGTTGCTCGGCAATATCAACATACTCACAACCACCGTAATAACGCTTACCTGGGTAACCTTCGGCGTATTTATTCGTCAGTTGTGAACCTTGAGCTTCGAGTACACGTGGACTACAGTAGTTTTCCGAAGCGATGAGTTCAATGTGTTCTTCTTGACGAACAACTTCGTTACTCATTGCTTGATAAAGTTCTGGATCAAAATCAGCAATATTCATATCACGTGTAAACATGTTATATCCTCAAATAGTCTGCCATTGGCAATACTGGGGGTTGGCTTTAGTTCTAAATTAATTGCGGCATATTTTGCCTGAACTTGCTGAGCTTGTACACGATAAAACCGTGCTCTCTTAGTTCATTTTGCAATCGAATATACTTTGCAGTTAGCTGTAAAAGTTTTTAGTACTAACATCAACAAATAGTTGAAACTAATATACTGCTTTAAAAGTGCAAAAACAATAAATTTAATTCACAAAGTAACGCTTAAAAACAAATTAAATACAAATAAATTAAATTAAGCCGTGAATTATTCGATACATATGACACTTGGTTGTGTTAACTCGCACCTGCGCTTACCCTGGTGGCAAGGCGCTATTATCCACCTAAGCCCAAACTCGAGTAATAAACGCAAGTATGACTCAAACATTTAAGGCCAATAAAGCGTTACCCGTTGAGATGGCGCGAAAGCTGAGTAATGCGCGCGTATAGTTAACACGATTTATTGAAGCAGCTTGTTTTGAATCGCAGAGTTGGTTTCAAAGTTATTGCTTATAGGATGTAGCTGTCTTAAATGCTGGTTAACCGACCAAGACAATGAATCAATATGCTTTGCTTACTTACTAAATAAAGAACTCAATAAATAACTCAATGGATCTTTAGCCACTTTACACTGTTTTTTTTACTAACTAATGCCACTTACCTGATGCTTTTTATACCCGCTTAGCCATAGCCGTTCCACTTCGAACTATATTTTGTTATGGAACGGCTCTATTGTTGACCAACTTACTGTGACTAACTTAACGACATCACCACTTTTTCAGAGGTCAATCGTTTCGCCAAAATTAACACCAAGACCACAGTTAAGGCAATAGTGGCTGCACTGGTAAATAGCAAGGCACTCCAATCAATAGCTAAGCCTTTAAACACATCTTCCATCAACAATGACTGACCAGAGATTGGCATCCAATCGATCCAAGCAGGCTTATCGTCCATCATCATTAAGGCAAAAGGAATAAAACTAGGCACCATAATTAACATGGTCACGGTTGATTGTGCTTCTTTAAAACTCTTGGCCTGAAAAGCAAATAATAGCTGTAGTGCGGCGGCGAGAAAGCAAATAGGTACCAATAACAACAACAATATAGCAAAGGTACTGGCGTCAATACTAAAGGTTGCCCCTATTTTAGTTAGGTCAACAAAGTTCATCGCCACTGAGGTCAACACCAGCATTAATATAATGGAGATAATTGAAATAGCGCTGGCACAACTCAACTTCGCCAGCACTATTTTTAAGGTACTTACCGGCTGACACAGCAGCATTTCTAAAACATTACGCTCTCGTTCACCTGCGCTCGAATCAATCGCCACGGGTAAACCCGACATGAACGCCGCCATCATTAAATAAACCCCTAAAATGAGTGAGATCATCACCGCATTGCCACTAGGCAGTGAGGTGTCTTGCTCAAGCAATTTAATGGGCTGCAATAACTTAGTGTCTATACCGCGCACTAATAGCCGTTTGTAACCAATAGTTAACGAGTGTTCGTTAATAACGGCTTTAATTCGGCGAATAGGTGACGTTAACGATTTCTCGTTATAATCAGCGCGCAAAGTTAATTCAATCGGCTTACCTGCTGCCATATCCGCAATAAATGTCTCAGGAATGCTGAGTTCAATATTACGCTCATTCCAATTACGCTCTTCATCTGCAGGTACATCAGCAAAAGATAAAATATTCTCGTCTTTGAGGGCGTTAATCAGTTTTGGTGCATGCTGCTCGCCACTATATTTTACATAAACTGGCGGGTTGTCTACCGCTTCTTTAATCGCGACTTTTAACATCACCATGATCATGACCGGCATCAATAAAGCCATGCTCATCGCGACCATTAATGCGCGCCGGTCGCGAAAAGCTTCTTTAAATTCTTTTACCATTAAGGCTTTTAATTGCATCATGCGGCGACTCCTTCATCAGAGCCTATGAGTTTCACGAAGGCTTCTTCCAATAAGCTTTCTCCGGCTAAATCACACAACTCTTGTGGTGTACCTTGGGCCGCTAACTTACCGTTTGAAACAATGATCACGCGATCGCATAAGGCAGCAACTTCTTGCATAACATGTGAGGAGAATAAAATGCAGTGACCTTTGGCTTTGAATTTAGCTAAGTGGTTACGCAACACGCGCGTACTCATCACATCTAAACCACGGGTGGGTTCATCAAGTACAAAATTTTTCGGTTGATGAACTAATGCCTGAGCCAAGGTCACTTTCATGCGCTGACCTTGTGAAAACCCCACCGTTTTACGATGCGCTAATTCACTCATTTCTAAATCAGATAGAATTTGCTCAATGGCGGCATGTTTTTTTGCGCCTTGCATGCCATGAATACTGGCAAAATAATCAATTTGTTCATAAGCGGTTAAGCGCTCATACAAGCCAAATTTATCAGGAAATATGCCTAATAGTTTTCTGGCTTTAATTGGCTCTTCTGTTACTTTAATACCATCAATAGTCGCATAACCCTCATCAGCACGAAGCAGACCATAAAGTGTACGTAAACAGGTAGTTTTACCCGCTCCGTTAGGGCCTAAAATACCCGTAATTTCGCCATCTTTTGCAGTAAACGACAAACCATCTAGCGCTTTAACGGTATTTTTCTTGCTGACAAAACTTTTATGTAAATTATTAACTTCAATCATGATTTATTCCTTTGCTTTTGTTGGCATAGCGCTAGGCGATACTTGGGCTGCACCACCATTTAAACCCACCATAAATGACTCGTCAGGAATTTCTTCAAGACATGACTCATCAAGTTCCTTTGGCATTTGTTGCTCTAAAAATTGATTTACGATTTTAATACCGCAAGCTGTTGAGGCTACGATATGCGCGTTGTTTTTAGCAATAATATGATGACTATTGGGTAAATGCGCGTCAGATTTTTCGCCATTACTGGCCGGCGTGACCGGGTCTAATGCACCCGACATGATCAGGGTTGGAATATCAGCACTAACGGTTTGATAAAAATCGTCGCTCGGTTGATACGTTGGCCAAACAGCACACACTTTTCCAACCATAGTTAAACTCATGCCTTTAGCGAAACTATTGTCGGCATCGTCAGCTTTCATACCGGCAGATATTCTGGGATAGTCTTCATTGCAAACAATATTAAAATGCAAAGCTATATAAATACCCATGCCACCTTCACTTTGAGCAATAACACCCGCCAATGGCTTATAGTTACCTAAATAGGCTTGATGAATTAACAGCGGCACTAGGCTACGTGTTTCCATCGAGTACAGTTGCATTTGTATGGTTGAAATGAATTTATCCTTACTAATAATAAAGGCGGTATTAGTGCCTAATCTTGGATGGTCAATTTCTACCGTTACCTGTGCTTGCGATAATTTATTGGTGATAGCGGCAAACTCATTTGCCAATTCTGGGTATTGTGCCGCACAACTTATCTCGTTCTGACAGTGTTCAATGAGCTTGATAAAGGACTGCTCTGCGCTTTTACCAAATAAGCCAATAGGTACTTCAATGGGGCCAACACTGTCAAGTACCACACTTTTTAACGAATTTGGGAACATACGCATATAAACCAAACCGGCACGGGTGCCATAAGAGCCACCGTAAATATGTACTTGTTGATGTCCTAACGCCGCTCGCACCGCCTCAAAATCTCGAATCGCATTTTCTGAGTTATATTGGCTCAAGTCTCCCTTAAGCTGCGCTAAACATTGCTCAATATCAGTAAGGGCAAAATCTTCAGGTATACTGGTGTAGGGATCAAGCTCTAATGAGTCTGTACATTGCAGAGGGTGTGACTGGCCTGTGCCGCGTTGATCAATAAGAATTAAGTCGCGGGTTTTTCTAATCTCGTTAAAGCCACGAAAAATATAGCTAGCTAGCTCAGTTGCGGCTTGACCCGGGCCACCGGCCAGAAACATTAGCGGGTGTTTTTCTTTACTATTATCTATTGCCGGTAAGACCACAAAATTTATATCAATTTTTACGCCATCTGGTTTTGCATAGTTCTCTGGCGTAACTAAAGTGCCGCACTGTACTTGTTGTCTAATGCCATCTATATGACAGCTTTTTAAGGTTAATGGCTGTGTTACAATATTCTCAGCCCAACTGCTGTGGGTTATTGCAATGAGTAAACTTGCACTCAATAAACCTTTCCAATTTATTTTCATTTTATCTTCCTTTTAAAACCTTGACTGCATAGTCTTATCATTGGCTATTTTATTACCGCTTTTTTTAAAAATTTAATTCAAGCTATTTTAAATGACTAACACGACCGACTGCCGCGAGATAGAGCCGCTAAGAAGTTAACACATAACCAAGTTGCTAAGCGCTAAATAAAGTAAAAAATAGTGAGTTGAAAAATATTATGAGTTGCGGTGATACTTATCATGCTAAAGAGCGAGCATCATGCTATGCGATATCAGCAATGCCCTTTGCTCTATAAAAATAGCCTTATGTGGCAAAAACACACGATTGCACGAAATAACAGAATTAATCATTCACATAGTCCTAAAATAACGATAAAGTCTGTTATAAGTATTATTCGACAGATAAGAGGATGACTGATGGAATTAAATCAGTGGGTAGATGAATTATTTGAATTGTTTGATGAAGATAAAGACGGCGTTATCAATCGAAGTGAGTTTGTCGAATTAATTGACTGCTTGCTACAAGATAAAGGCATTCGTATGTGTGAAACCATATTCAATCGCTTTGATAAAAATCATGACAACTCAATTTCCAAAGATGAGTTACGTGAAATGGTTATCGATCTAGCACTCTAGCACTCTAGTGCTTATTTGCGCTTGTATATCGCTCGTTATATAAGCGCATTTTTATGCGCCTTGACGGTTAACCTTTAAGCTATTAATTTTAATCATATATATTTAACCTCCAACTTATTATTAGAATATAACACTGAATTTTTCACCCTCTACTACCAGTTTATGGATAGTGCTTGTGATGTTATTGCCACAATTTTTTTCTAAAAAATATTATGCAAACACGCTTTTTTTAGCCACCTTTTTCAAGTCACTTTTCTTCGCCCTTATTTCTCAACAATGATCAAACGATGTGAACTTTTGAATCATGCTTCACAAGCTTAAAGGTCAGACCTCTAGTATTCTAATCTGTGGCTTGCTATCATGCTCGGCGTACACGCGTACACTGAAATGGGAATATATAACGTGCAAACTCAAGATTACGGCTTAGCAGAAGAAATTGTCAATGCAGTTAGTCATGGGCTAGCGGCATTGCTTAGTGTGGCCGGCTTAACACTTTTAGTCACTTTAGCCTGGATACAAACTGACATGGTTAAAATCATCAGTTTTAGTATTTATGGTGCTAGTCTGGTTTTACTGTTTAGTGCCTCAACACTTTATCATGCGCTATTGCATGAAAAGGCAAAAAGAGTCTTTAAGTTACTCGATCATTGTGCGATTTATTTATTGATTGCCGGCACATATACCCCGCTGATGCTAGTTACATTAGCTGATGACATTGGCCCGCTAATGTTGGCTATTATTTGGGGGCTAGCCATTTTGGGTATCGCGTTTAAAGTTAAGTTTGGTAACAAATATAAAAAGTTATCACTATCAACCTATTTAGGTTTAGGTTTAATTTCCCTAACTTTTATACATAAACTCAATGCTAAACTTGCCTATGAAGGTATCATTTTACTGGCTTTGGGGGGTGTTATTTATGGCTTGGGTACTATTTTTTACGTCAGAAAAGACAAGCAATATAGTCATGCTATTTGGCATTTTTTTGTATTTTTAGCCGCTTTGTGTCACTTTTTTATGATGTTTTTTTACGTACTTTAACTAACTAAAAAGTAATGGCTGACAGTTATAAGCTGTCAACTGTTAAGCGCTATCGATACTTGTTGTTAGCAAATAATCTTCAAATATTTCTAGTGTGTTAGCTAAGCTCTTTTGGCCTAGACCTAAGCGAAAATAATTACCTGAAAGTCCGAAAAGCTCACTTGGCAGCGCTAATATACCGCTTTGCTTGGCAAGTTTATGTGACCAAGATATTATTGAGTCGATATTTTTAACCTCAACGAGTGCGAGCATACCTGCCTGAGGCTGATGCCAATGTAATTTTTCTGGGTGTCGGGCAACAAGTGCCGAAAATAACGCTATATTGTCAGCAATAAGCTGATTATTGCGGGTTAAAATTTCTTGGCTATTTTGCAATGCCAGCAGCGCTAATTTTTCATCAATTTTCGAGCAACAAATAGAATGAACGGCTTTAATTGCCATTAAACTTTGCAGTAATGTCTTATTAGGTGTTACCGCCCAACCAATACGAACGCCAGCCAATCCTAAGCTTTTAGACATCACACCCACAACAATACTTTTTCGGTAGTCTAAATAACCATGAGCTAACGCTAAATCATGGTAATTGCTGGCTTGTGAAACATCATCACTTAACAAGTAACACTGATAATGCTGCGCCAGTTGCAGTATTTGCTTGGCGAGTTCGCTGTCAATAACACTACCCGTTGGGTTATGTGGTGAATTCAGCACAATAAGCTGGGTTTTGTCATTCACCACTTGCTTAAAGTCGTCAATATTGGCTTGCCAATGGTTGTCAGCGCAATGTTCTATTTCTCTAACGATAACGCCCATCGACTTCGCCATAGTGACCAAAGATGGATAACTGGGTGTCATGACAACTATTTCATCACCGGCACTTAACACCGCTTGATAAATAGCTGAAAGGGCTTCCTGCGCGCCGCAAAATGTCACCGCGCTATCGGGCGTTATTAATCGGCGATGGCAGTTTAAACCTTGGTGAAAATTAACGATTTCTTGCCGCAAAGCCAGGTCACCTTGAACAGGCGAGTAGCTTAAAAGTGTTGCGCCAATGGGGTCTGTTTCAATATCGCGTATACTTAGATTATCAGTGCCTAAACTGCTAGCGCCTAAACCTGCAGTGCCAAGCTGACACAACTGAGCTAACGTCAAAGCCTGTGCGGTTGAATCACTTAAATTATGCTCTATATAACCCGCAAGACTTTGACTATAAGCAATATGTTTAGGCAATGAGTAAGTTGGCATAGGTTAGCTATTCTTCTTTATGTAAATGCTTATGTAAATACGGCTATAAATAAGCAAGCTATTTTGCTCGCCAAACACTGAGCTGACAGTGAGAGACATTGAAATTACGCGCAGAGTCTGCGACAACGCGCGGCAATTCTTTGGTCGCTACAAGGTCAAACTCATCATTGAGTTCGCTGGTTAAGGCATCAATACCTGATAAGTTTTCGCCATTAACTTTCACGCCACTTAGCCATTTAGCTTTATCTGTTGTCTGTAACTGATAATGGTAATCCGAAATAATAATCAGTAACCCTGAAGGGTTTAAACGGCTTACGGCATTAGCCAATAAACGCTTAGGATCGTAACTCTGCTCCAAAGCATTTTGAATCAAAATAACATCATAGTGCTTAAAGCTATCTTTGAGATTACAACCGTCTGCCTGACTGAACAATATCCGTTCACTATTAGCCTGTTTGACCTTTTCCGCTAGGGTAATTTCATTATACTCGCAGATATCTCCTTCAATCGTATGGGTATAACGGACACTAGCACCGGTTTGTAATTGCACACCATATTGAATGGTGCGCGCAGAGAAGTCTACCGCATCAATATGTTGAAAAGATTGACTCAGTTCAAAGGCTACCCGCCCAACACTACAGCCTAAGTTAAGTAAACGCTCAGTCGCAATATTTTCAGCGGCGATAAAACGCTCTACCTGTTGTGCTATTTGTTGGCCATAATTTTCATGGCCAAGCACATTAGCGCCGAAATAACATTCAAGCTGCTGGCAAATATCTTTACTTGTTTCATATTTATTCACCGCTGCTGGTGGTTTTTCTGCATGCTCACTAACCACATAGCGAAAGCCTGCATGCTGATAAAAATGTCGACGAAAGGCATAGCGTGAAGAGGCTAAAGTTTCATTGCCCGTAGAGATCCAAGACCCGCCTTTAATTAAGTTATGCTTGCCGTCGAAAGTCGGTGTCGAAAAGTCGTCGTATAAAGGGTGAACATTAAAGCCAGCAAAGCCGTCAATGGCTGATTCAGTCCACTGCCAAGTATTACCAATAACATCAAAAAATTCACCCTGCTGATGTCGGTTAACTGGGCATGATGAGGCTTGATAAGCTAAATCAATATTACCTGGCACCTCGGGCCACTGGTGTTGGTCACCAGCAACATGCTCACGAAGACAATACCACTGGGCTTCCGTAGGTAAACGAATAAAACCTGTGGTCGTTTTTTGTCGCCACTGGCAAAACGCTTTTGCTTCTAAGTAATTAACTTCTACCGGCCAGTCTAATGGCAAAGGCATTTCACTTGTTAAGTTACGCTGAGCATATTCGCCATTGCTATAACGCCAAAACCTCGGCATTTCAGCTTGAGTAAATTCCAGCCATGCTTGTCCTTCTTCGCACCAAAACTGCTCTGAGCGATAGCCACCGGCGACAACAAAGGCCATGAATTCATCATTGGATACTAAAAATTTAGCGGCACTGAAGTTTTCAACATCGACGTCTTGATGACCATATTCATTATCCCAGCCAAAGGTTTTGTCATCTGCTTTTTTTCCTAACGACAAGTGTTGAGACTTAACCGGTATTAATTGGTTTTCAGGTGCCACTGATGAATGTAAACACGGCTGCCATTGCTCTTGGCTTGTTAACCACTTTAATGGCAACATACGCATAATCACTGATGACGTTTCAAGGTGAATACGTTCGTGCTCGCAGCCCATCAATATCATCCAGGCTAACGAGTCTTGCGTAATAGGTAAACTCAACTCCATATTATCAATCAAATCGAGTACTAAATCGTAAACTTGCTGGCGATAAGTTCGAACTTCATCAACACTTGGCCAGTCATAGTGTTCGCTATTAAGATCGTCCCAACTCATTTCATCAACACCGACCGCGCAAATAGCTTCTAAACGACTGTTGACTCGCTGCTTAATATATTTGCCCAGTATCAGCTTATTGATATAAAAAGTTGCGGTATGTCCAAAATAAAAAATTAACGGGTGGCGTAACCGTTCTGGCCTTAAAAAATAGGCATGATCATGATTGATCAGTGAGAATAATGACTCATATGTCGACCAAGTATTTTTAAAATATGCCGTTAACTCTTGTCGCTTTTCTGCTGTCGAGTTGCCATCAAGTGTTGGGGTATTTAATTGTTTTATCATTTAATTCTTCGCTAAATATGTTTGTAGTCCGACGTAGTATTTCAAAGCTTATGCTTTAAATAATGATACTTGGCGGTTGAAATTGTTTTAAATAACCATGTTGCAATAATTGCCCCATACTTAACTCTGTTGTTTTTTCGCCATAACTGCCTGTGCCGCTGAGCGCTTTGTCTATGCTTTGGTTAAACCAATCATTATTGGCAAATAAGGTAATAGCTCCAACACTGTTGGCTTGATCATGTAACGAACTTGGTAATTGGCCATACGTTTCACTCTGCACTGGGTAACCATTTTTCATATCATCAATAGCTTCAATAACATTTAACAAAGCAAAAATCACATTCAAATAGGGATTGTACTGCTCACTCGATGCACCTAGCCTGTGTTCAATCCTGGCGGTTTTATGCCAATTATTCTGACTCACGATGACCTTGTTTTTATCATCATATAATAGTGGCTCAACACCCATTTTTTGATTGTGTTTACCAATATCTCTGTACAAAGCAATACTGCCTTGATGCCCGCCAGAAATATCAACAGGGGAGCAAAGCTCTTCCGCTAAGCCATATTTCGATTTTAATACTAATCGCTCAAAAGCTTCTTCTTCTGGCAAATAAATTAAGCAGCAGGCTAAACTTGTACGCAAAAAATGTTGCTGTAAACATTCACCAAAATCACCAGAAACCAGCAAGTTTCTTCCACTTACATCTTGTACGCTAACATTAATTTGTACCGCATTAGGGATATGTACCGCACGGTTATCGCCACTAAAAATACTTTCACAACCAGCAGCCAACTTGCCATGGTCACCCGCCCAAATAACAGGCTTAATAAGTGTTTTTGTCGCGCCTTGAACAGCGAACAGTTTCGGCAATATTTCAATAGCGCGACTAAGGTTTTGTGCCTCTTTTAATGGACTTTGACCATTAAAAATCGACACATACTCCCATTGATTACTCCAATACTCAGCAACCACTTCACCATCAATACCCAGTGCTAATAAATTTCTATTCACCTGCCTATAATCTATATGCTTATCTTTTGGCTTTTGATAACACCCTTCCAGTTCAAAGTGTATTAATGCGCGAAAGCCGCGTTTATTGATGTATTCTTGCAGACCAGAAATTATGGCTTCTGCGAGCCTATTTAAACTATTCATAATGGATAAATACTTGAACGTTGATATTTTGAATATACTTGGATAATAGGAAAAATTATAGCTAAGTGACTAATAATTTAGTTATACGTAGTAATGATGATTTAGGATTAAAAAACTTTAACTTGATTGTTATTCTGGTATTTTGCTCGATATAAAGCTTGGCCAGTATTGAGGTAAAACTGAGCAGTATTTTCAGGTTGGGACGACAAGACAAAAAAATGTCGCAATCTTGAGACTAGCAGTCACAATAGCTTATACCAATTTCATTAATTAGGTGGTCTACTTTATACGCAGGGAAAATGACCAAATATAAGGCATTTATTTTAATAACTAGTTGTTCTAATTATTAAATAAATAACGCAGTAGTTGGTTGTTTTAACCAGTAAAAATGATCAGATAATTAGTGAGATTGGTATTAATGTTATTTATCTATTTTTTGAGTGAGGAGTTGACCATAAGTTGCTCAACAATGTTTGACTGTGACCTTGTTTAACTGTGATTTTGTTTAACTATGACTTTTGACGTTAAACTCGTACTTGCAACAATATTTTTTCTGGGTAGCACACAGAGACACGGCTACGCTAATACTAGCAAAAATATCACTTTGGCGAAGAAATGCTCAAAAAAATTTTCCAAACTTCTCGATAACATCATCACTAATGGGCGAGCCATAGTGATGATATGTTTTTGATTATTTTCAATGTCGATTAAGAATGTCGATTAAGAATACGATAATAAAGGTACTTTTTGTGGTTTCAGTATGGGTCTGTTGGGGATTAATTACCTTGATAGAGCTCATTGAAGCTTTTAACGTTAAAGCCTTTAAGAACTTGATTGCCGACTTTTAATACCGGCACACCACGTAAGTTTAATTTGGCAAACTCTTTCTGGCCTGCTGGCGTCTTTACATTGCACAAACGAAAAGGAATGTTTTTTTCTTCAAGGTAGCGTTTTGCCGTCTGGCAATGTGGGCAATTAGTCATGGTATAAAGCGTGATACGTTGCATAAAGTGAATTTTAAACAGTTAATTTACTCAATTATCGCATAAAATGAGCATAACATACTCATTACAGTGAGATATTATCTATTAGTTGCAAGCTAAGTTGCTTGCCATTGTTTAGTCACTAAGACCTTATCTTGATGCAGTATTCGCCCTTCAAAAACATCACCCGATACCACTTCACCGACACCGGCAGGTGTGCCTGTCATCACAATATCGCCGTCTTCTAAGGTAATAAAAGAACGAATTTCATCCAATATGGCTTGCGGTGAATGTAACATCATCGCTATTGAAGCAGATTGGCGGCATTCACCATTGATCAAAAGTGCTAACGATAGGCATTCATCAATAACATCTATCGTCACAAAATCGCTAAATAGTGCAGAACCTGTAAAGGCTTTAGCGCGCTCCCATGGCAAGCCTTTAGTTTTTAACTGAGTTTGCAAGGCTCTTTTAGTCAAATCTAAACCTATAGCAAGGGCAGAAAATTTACCTTTTTGATACAAAAAACAAAGCTCAGCTTCATAATGCAAGGTTTCTTGATGGTAAGAGCAAAGTTGCTCACCAATAGCCGAATTAGGTTTCATAAATAACACCATATCATCAGGAACTTCATTACCTAGTTCGCTGATATGTAGAGCATAATTTCGACCAACACAAATAATTTTAGATGGTGTAATATAAGTATTATTAACTTTAACCGAATTCATTAGACAGCCTTTAATATATGTTAACGCACCATGCTAGACGCAATCAGTGCCAATAACTATACTATAACTAATTTTAACTCGGGTTTAACACAATTTATTGGTGGCACTTTAACTGTATCTGAAGATTTTCGTTGTTGCTTAAAACGGTCAAAACTTACGGTTTCAAGTCCTAATTGCTGACTCATTTTCCCAAAGGTTTGATAGTCTTCACGTGTGAAGTCATCATCTTCACGAGTCAGCAGACCATCAATATATGCGCTGTCACCATTTAAGGCAATATTGGCAACAGCAGTGTAAGGTTTACCAAAATCCTCAACGCGTATTGCGCGTACTGATTTCACTTCAAAAATCCATTTATCAATTTTAACATAACGGGACAAACTATCTTCAGAAGACTGATTTTTCATGTGGGGAAATCCTTAAAGTCAGTAAAAATGATCGACTGTTTGGTTAAATAAAACACTCACAGTCGAAAAAACAAGCTATTAACAGACAAAAATTATTTTTTATAATAAATGCTTTTTCATCTTAGCTAGGTATTGGTTAAATTCTTCTTCATTAATTTCTGTATCACCATTGATATCGAGCTGAACAAAAACTTTTGTTAATGTCTCATTTTTAGCTAATTCATTTGCACTTAAGCTATTACTTTTATCGACATCATAATCTGTGACTAATTGAGAAAAAGTGGCTGTAGGCTCTGCCACTTTAAGCGTTGTTTTAGTAACATCATTGTTAGCAAAAGCAAGGTTTGATGCCAGTGATGCGACAACAACAGTGATAGACAGTTTTTTTAAGCTCATATTATTCATATCTGAATCCTTTTAATTAATAGCACATCAAGAAATATGCCGACCATGGCCCGTGCCATTTACAATAGATACTTAGCACATCTCATGCCAAAACATAGGTCATTGATTTTTATCAATTTAAATAACCTGCTTAACTATTCAATGTCTCCAATTAGCAACAACTTGTCTGCACCATAATTTATATATAGTGAATGGCACTGGCTAAATTATAAAATACACATACAAAACAGTAGTTTAAAAAAATAAAAAACTGTCAGTACTATTGTCTCCGTATTGAGACAGCATTGTTTTTTTTGCGTTTTTAGCTAACACTATATAAATGTTTATAAGGAAAAAAGGCCCAAGCACACATTGTGAGCAATTCAACCACACTCGCCAGTAAAGCGCATAATAGAAATTTGTCGATAAAAAGCTTATCAATAAAGTCATTAACCTTATTAGGCTTTGGTTTAGTCGCTTTACCTCTGGTCATTGCTTTAATTTTTGGTGCCTCGCAAGTCAATACGCTTGCTAAAAAAAGTGCCAGTGCAATTACCGGAATAACGGAGATATTGGATCAGCAACAATTACTGAAAAGTAGTCAAATCAAACTAGAACGCAGTGCTGCGCAATATTTAGTACTGCGAGATCCAGCTTTAGCAAACAGTTATAATGAGCAGTGCAAGCAAATATTACACTTAGCTCAACAATTAATTGCGGCAAGCCAAGACCAAAAATTACAACTATTGGTCGCTGAATATGCCCAAACTGTTACAGCACTGATTGAACAGACCATGCCAGAAGCTGTACAAAAATCGCCTACTGACAGCACAATCATCAAGCCAATACAGGTCAAATTTAGTGCCCTAAATATGACTTATGAGCAAATTACTCAGCGAAGTGGTGAACTTAACACCTTGCATATCACAAATATTAAACAGGCCGCGCAAGCTGTTCGCGATATTATGATCCAGAGTTTAGTTATTATTCCTATTAGCCTACTTATTGCGACTGTATTTATTTTCTTAATCACTAGCCCACTTAAAGTGCTTACCCAGAGTATTTTTCAATTACAACAAGGGCATTTTGATCATGAGATCAAAGTAACAGGCTCGCCAGAAATTCAAGAAATAGCACTAGCCCTGGAAAGCATGCGTACACGTTTACAAGCATTAGAGTTACAAAAATCGAGCTTTATTCGCCATATATCACATGAATTAAAAACCCCCCTAGCAGCCATTAGAGAAGGCACAGAGCTGTTATATGATAATAGTGTTGGTGAACTCAATGCCGAGCAACAAGAAATTTCTCACATTATTAAAGACAGCGTCTTTCGCTTACAAAAGCATATTGAAGACTTACTCGATTTCAATATTGTCCTCGACTCAACCAGTTTACAAGATTCCAAATTGATACAAATTAATGAGGTAGTCTATCAAGTGATTGCAGAGCAAAAATTAGCTATAAAACGTAAAAAACTTATCCTTAATAATAAGCTGAGTGATATCGCTCTTTTTAGTAACCGTAAACAAGTAGCGGTTATTATCGACAATATTTTGTCCAACGCGATAAAATACTCACCGGATGAAGGTGTGATAGATATTTCGTCGGCACTAGTAGATGGCCACTTGCAGCTCTTTATTAGCGATCAAGGCATGGGGATTGCTGAGGGAAATAAAGACAAAATATTTGATGCTTTTTATCAAGGTCCGCCACCTGAGCAAAATTTAATCAAAGGTAGTGGTCTCGGCCTCACCATAGTTAAAGAACTCATACTGCGCCTTAATGGCGATATTGAATTTTTGGCTGCAAAAAGTGACCAACAAGGGACTAAAGTAAAAATCACCTTACCACGCGCTTTTCGCCAAGAGGAATCCGTTTAATGGCTCATTTACAGCGATTTTCATCCGCAATGAAAGTACTAAGCATAGGGTTACTGCTGTTATCTGGTTGTCAACTCATGACCAAACACGATAATAGCAGCACAAGTTATGGTGAGTATTACCTAATATTGCAACAACTTAACCAACAACAACTAACCAATGAGGTTAGTAAGCAACAAAAAACACTTGAAAAACCAACAAAAAAAAACAGCCAGATGCACTATGACGCACAAATAAAACTCCTGCTACTTTATAGCCTACCTACGTCACCTATTTACAATGTTTTCAACGCTAAAGTATTGTTAAATGAATTGAACAGTGAGGATGAAAATGCCGCACTCGCTAATATCAACCCAAGCGATCAGGCTTTTATTTCCTTATTGCGCGATCAATTAAATCAATGTTTACTGATGAGAAGTCGCTTGATCGCCCAGCAACAAGAGCTTCAACAAGCACAACGACAGCAGGCAATAAAACAGCAAGAAACCTTAATCGAACAAGTAAAGTTATTAGAGCAGACCATTAAACAATTAAAAAATATTGAACAAGCTATTGATAAAAGAGATCAATAATTGCTAGTTAAAGGCACTATTAAGTGCACTAGCGATTGTTGATCAATTTAAGTTCTATTTTTAGCACTATGTTTTAGCCACATATTTTAGCCATAGATAAGCACCGAGAATAACCCATGACCAATCTTAATTCAGCTGCCGTTAAAACAGACAATAAAATTTTAATCGTTGATGACGATCCTAGCTTGCTGCGACTACTTGCTATCCGTTTGGCTGCAGCAGGCTATGAAGTTGAGTCAGCAAAAAATGCCAAAATAGCCCTAGGCCGACTCGAGAGTTTTCATCCACAATTAGTGATCAGCGATCTTAAAATGGAAGGCATGGACGGCATGGCACTATTTGAACAAATAAGAGCTAAGCACCCCCATATTCCGGTCATTATCATGACTGCCCACGGCACTATTCCTGATGCAATCAATGCCACTAAACAAGGGGTTTTTAGTTTTCTCACCAAGCCTTTTGAAAGTAAAGAACTACTGGAAATAGTACAACAGGCCATTCGCCTGCAACCGGCAGAACTCAACCACAGTCAGGCTGATAACCAATGGCGTGATAAAATTATTAGTCGCAGTACTATTATGGAGTCGCTTTTACAGCAAAGTAAGCAAGTGGCAAGAAGTGATTTTAGTTTACTTATTCAAAGCCAAAGTGGCACAGGCAAAGAGCTGTTGGCAAAAGCGATTCATTTGGCAAGCCCTCGACACCAACAAACATTTACCGCTATTAACTGCGCTGCTATTCCTGAGCAGCTGCTAGAGTCTGAATTATTTGGTCATATCAAAGGCGCATTTACCGGCGCGGAAAAAAATCATATTGGCTTATTTCAAGCAGCAGATGGCGGTACACTCTTTTTGGATGAAATTGGTGATATGCCCATGAGTTTTCAGGTAAAACTACTACGTACCTTGCAAGAACGAGAAATACGCCCCGTGGGTAGCACACAAGCGATTAAAGTTGATGTTAGGATTATTTCAGCAACCCATAAAAATTTACAGCAAGCCATTATTGACAAAACATTTCGTGAAGACTTGTATTACCGACTCAATGTCGTTGAGTTAGAGTTGCCACCTTTGTCTGAACGTCGAGAAGATATCCCATTACTTGCACAATATTTTTTAAGTCAGTCTGCAGACCAGTCACACATCAATATTACTGGTTTTTCGCAAGAAGCTATGGAAGTGCTGATCAGCGCAACTTGGCCAGGCAATATCAGACAACTACAAAATGTTGTTGAGCAAACACTCGCCTTGTCTACTGAACCATTAATCAGCGAAATGTTGGTAAAGAATGCGCTGCGCGATAACACCACGATTTTACCGTCGTTTGTCCAAGCCAGAGATAAATTTGAGCGCGATTACCTTGCCAAACTATTAAAAATAACGGCCGGGAATGTTTCACAAGCAGCAAAAATAGCACAAAGAAATCGCACTGAATTTTACAAATTGCTTAATCGCCACCATCTTTCAGCAGAGGCCTTTAGGGAAGAATAGAGTAAGCCATTTGAGAATACAGCATTCGCTGATATGAAGTAGTTTGTATAGCTAGATGTAGGCGTTTGCTATAAAACCTTAAGCAAAAGCCAAAGCAAAACCAAGAGTGAGGTAAAATAAAGCGCCATGACAAGCAGTGGTTGGTAGATATGCTATCAAGTTAAGCGTTAAGCAAGGACTAACTCAAGCCAATAACCATTATTTTAGTATCGCGTTGGCAACAGTCTTAACAAGCTGTTAAAACTGTTTTTGTTATTTAATATCAGTCATTGAATCAGGCGGGAATTAAGTGTTTTACTCAATAGCCAGTAATTCAACATCGAAAATCAATAATGATCCGGGCGGAATTTTACCTGCCGCACTATTACCATAACCTAGCTCTGCCGGTATAAATAAACGGATTTTCTCACCCACTACCATTAGCTGTAAACCTTCTGTCCAGCCTTTAATCACTTGATTTAAGCCAAAACTAATCGGTTCATTTCTTTCAACTGAACTGTCGAAAACTGTGCCATCAAGTAAAGTGCCGTGATAATGCACTTTTACTTTTGTGCTTGCCATGGGATGAATGTCACCTTGGCCTGGGGTTAATACCTGATACTGCAAGCCAGAAGCTGTTTCAATCACACCGGTGACTTGTTTATTATTTTCTAAAAACTCTGCCGCTAGCACAGCATTAACTTTTGCCACTTCACGATTAGCATTATTGCGTACAAAGAAGCTGACGATTAAGGCCAGTACAATAATTAGCATAATATACTTAAACATTCTTATTCCTTATTATTATTTTTATTTTTATGGTTTTTTTGCATTGTTTGTTGTGATTGTTGTAGTAATTTTCCGCCTTAATATTTAGGCATTAAAGAGCGTTTTATTTATTAATATTATTAACCTCGAGCGCGGTTAGCTTTCTGCTTAGCCCAACAGCTAAGTGCTGATCAAGTTGCAAATTGCCAATAGAGCATCGGTGCAAAGCCATCACTGGGTTACGAAAACGACCAAACATGCGCTTAATTTGATGGTAACGTCCTTCAATAATCTCAACTTGTGCCCGATAGTCGGATATAATAGTTAATTTTGCAGGCTGAGTCATAATGTCCTCAAACGCAAAATACATACCTTCGGCAAAAGCGGCTATATATTCGGCGGTAAGTTTATTTTGCAAGGTTACTATATAACGTTTAGTTATTTTTTTCTCAGGCAAAGTTAAGCGTTCTGACCAACGACTATCATTGGTCATTAGCAGCAAACCAGAAGTATTAAGATCAAGTCGGCCGACAATATGCAGTTCATTTTTAAACGGATAGTCAAGTAAATCAAGCACTGTTTTATGCTTTGTATCGCGGGTTGCACTGACAACACCCTCAGGCTTATTCAGCATAATATAATAGGCACAATTAGCTTGGATCACTTTACCGTCCAAGGTGATATGGCTAAAGGTATCAATAATTTCATCAATATCATGAGCGACTACATCATTGATCAATACTCTATTTTGCGCCAATATTAGTCGCACACTTTTGCGATTAACCTGACAATATTGTGCCAAAAATCGATCCAGCCTAGCCTTATTTAACGCCATAATAAAGCCGGTATAAACGGCATCATAATCACACTACATCCTTAATAAGATGAACATCGCGTTGCGGGAATGGAATTTTAATATTGGCTTTATCTAACGCTAAATAAATTTCTTTATTCGCTTCATATTTAGCACTGTATAAATTTTCTGTTGGGGTCCACAAGCGCACCGCGATGTTAATAGCACTATCAGCAAAAGCATCAATACCAATCAAAGGCTTACGGACTTTACTGACAATTTCTAACTGTCCGATCACCTCTTCAAGCAACGCCACCACCGCTAACGGGTTTTCACTATAATCAATGCCAACACTTAACTCTAACAAAGAGTCATGGCTTGAATTATGTAATATTTCACCCACGATATGTTTATTCGGAATGGTAATTTCAACATTGTCTTCATCTGACAAAATCGTGTATGCCAGTAAAACTTCTTTAACTAGCCCAGTAACACCACGCACCGTAATCGTATCACCCACCACAAAAGGGCGAATAATAATAATATTAAAGCCGGCCGCATAGTTAGCCAGCAAGCCTTGCAGAGCTAAACCAGCACCTAATGAAATAGCACCTATAGCGGCAATAAATGGCGTAACACTAATGCCTAATTTCCCTAAAGAAATGATGGTTATCATCACTACAATTAACATTTTACTGGTGTTCGCTAAAAAGCGACTCAGGGTGATATCAAGCTTATGTCGCTCACATAATTTCAGCACGACAGTCGCTATTTTACCTGCAAAAATGTAACCAATAATGAAGATGATAAACGCACCAATTAATTGAAAACTGTAATTGGTGAAAAACTCAACAATGATATTGTAAATACGACCCACTTGATCAATTTCATCTTTAAGTAAGTTGACGGGGTCTAAGGTTTTACTTATCTGCTCTGTTGCGCTTGAGCTGCTAGATTCAGCCATAAATTAATTCCATATAGTTACGTTACTCAGTTTGTCTATATTACGACAATTTACCGCTACATTTGCATTATTATTAGGAATTAAACCGTGAATTTAAACCTTGTACTGACTTTTGCTAACCTGAACATTTAAGTCGGTACTCACCACCCCAAACCTTCGTACTGCTTATACCATTTTGATTAAATTTGTGATCTAATTAGTTTTATTTTTCATACATTAATATCAGTAGTTATGATCACACTTGAATCCATTGATTTTAAATCCCTTATAGCAAAAGAAACTAATGGGCGAATGCGGGTTCGTTTGATGGCGCTTTCTCATATAAAAGGAGGGGCTAATAATTCACAAACCGCAAGAAACCTTCATATTAGCCGTCGTATTGTTAATGACTGGGTTAAAAGGTTTTATGAACAAGGTCTTGATGGTTTAAAAGAAAAACCTCGCTCTGGACGACCTTGTAATCTCAATGAACAACAGCTCTCCCAACTAAGCCAGTACATTCATGATAATAGTATTAAACCCAAAGGCGGAAGGCTCAAAGCACAAACACTTGTTGCTTATATTACTCAAGAATTTAAAGTCGACTATTCAGTTGATAATATTTATCGGCTTTTACATCAGCTAGGCTTCTCATGGATAACGAGTCGGTCAAGGCACCCTAAGCAATCAGATGAAGTACAAGAAGCTTTTAAAAAAATTCGAAATGGAAATGATCCGTACGATCCCGTGGAATGTCAGCCTTAAAAATGTAGATGTGTGGTTTCAAGATGAAGCACGCTTTGGCC
>NZ_JACGVF010000095.1:0-309278 GCF_014077085.1 Colwellia sp. MB02u-9 | reverse complement strand
GTCGATTAAACTTTAATTAAAAATTAAAAATTAAAAATTAAAAATTAAACATTAAATCTGAAATGCACCACGTCGCCATCTTTAACGCGATACTCTTTACCTTCTAAGCGCCACTTACCCGCTTCTTTCGCACCAGACTCACCGTTAAACTCGATAAAATCATCATAGGCAACTACTTCAGCGCGGATAAAGCCTTTTTCAAAATCAGTGTGAATAACACCAGCTGCTTGTGGTGCGGTAGCATCTTGCTTTACTGTCCAAGCTCTTACTTCCTTTACACCCGCGGTAAAATAGGTTTGCAAGTGAAGTAAAGAATAACCCGCATTGATAACACGATTTAGGCCAGGCTCTTCTAAGCCCATTTCAGCCATAAATTCAATACGGTCTTCATCATCCATTTCAGATAATTCGCTTTCAATTTCAGCACAAACCGCGACAACTATCGCCCCTTCAGAATCAGCAATTTTCTGCACTTGGTCAAGGTAAGGGTTATTTTCAAAACCATCATCATTAACATTAGCGATATACATAGTTGGCTTGATGGTTAAAAAGTTTAAATAAGCAACGGCAGCTTTTTCTTCTTTAGTTAAGACTAAAGAACGGATCATTTCACCATCTTCAACATGCTTTAGTATTTTTTCCAATACTGGCATTTCAAATTTAGCCTCTTGATCGCCACCTTTGGCTTTCTTAGCTAAACGAAAAATAGCGCGTTCTGCGGTGTCCATATCAGATAAGGCTAATTCAGTATTGATCACTTCAATATCATCGATTGGACTAACTTTATTAGCAACGTGAATAATATTGTCATTGTCAAAACAACGAACAACATGGCCAATGGCATCAGTTTCACGAATATTAGCTAAAAACTTGTTACCTAAACCTTCACCTTTTGAAGCGCCAGCCACTAAGCCTGCAATATCAACAAATTCCATGGTGGTTGCTAACACACGCTCTGGCTTTACTATCTTTGTTAATGCGTCTAAGCGTGGGTCGGGTACAGGCACAACACCCGTATTAGGCTCGATTGTACAAAAGGGGAAGTTTGCTGCCTCAATACCTGCTTTAGTTAACGCATTGAAAAGCGTTGATTTACCTACGTTGGGCAAGCCAACAATACCACATTTAAATCCCATGATGTTTACCTATTATGTTGACGCAATAACCTTTATTGCGCTTTAAAAGAATGTAGACGATTTTGTGCTTTTTTAATGTCGTCTGTTTGCCAAATTTCAAAACAGCGCGCAGCTTCGTCTATCGCTTGGTCAATTAAGTTTTGTTCATTGGCCGGTGCTTTGCCAAGCACATGCCCAGTAACGCGTTCGCGATGACCTGGATGATCAATACCAATGCGTAACCGATAAAATTCTTTGTTATTAGCCAAGCATGAAATGATATCACGTAAGCCGTTGTGGCCACCGTGGCCGCCACCTTGTTTGATTTTACAAACGCCAGGTAACATATCTAGCTCATCGTGAGCAACAAGAATGCTTTCAACAGGAATACGAAAAAAATTGGCTAAAGGTGCTACGGCTTTACCACTACAATTCATAAAAGTAGTAGGAATGAGAAGATGAACTAATTGCCCAGCAATTAACCCCTTACCGTATAGGCCAGCGTATTTTTTTTCTGGCTTTAGTGAAATGTTGTTACGTGCAGCAAGCTCTTGAACGAACCAATCACCAGCATTATGACGGGTTTTACTGTATTCGGAACCTGGATTTCCTAAGCCGACTACTAATTGAATCGCCATCTAATTATTTACTCTTGTTATTAAACTTAAGGTCAATAAATTCAAGTGTATTTAAAACTAAAAAGCTTAAAGGGCATGTTATAAAAACATCTCCCTTTAAGCTTGTTCATCATGAGTAAAGTTAACTATTACTCAGCTGCAGCCTCTTCAGCTGCTTCGCTGTCTGCATTTGGAACTTTAGGAGCGTTCACAGTAACAACGGCTTGATCATGGCTTTCGCCTTTAGCTAATTCGTCAGATGTAACGCCTTTAGGCAAAGTAACATTTGATAAATGTATTGTTTCACCAACAGCTAAATTAGCAACATCAATTTCAATAAACTCAGGAATGTCAGCAGGTAAACATGTAATTGCTATTTCATTCATTAGATGAGCAATTTTGCCACCTAGTTTTTCTGCTGCTTCTTCATTAAGGAAATGAATTGGAGCATTAACTTGCACAACATGGGTTGCATCGATACGTAAAAAATCTAAATGCATTACAAGTTGTTTAAACGGGTGACGTTGCATGTCTTTTAAAAGACACTCAACAGGCTTGCCATCAACGTTGATAGTTAAAACGTGAGAGTAGAATGCTTCTTCTTGTTGAGCACGAAAAACATTTTTGTGCGCTAACGTTAAAGAAACAGGCTCTTGGCCTTCACCGTATAAAATCGCTGGAACTTTGCTCGCGTGACGTAGGCGGCGGCTCGCACCTTTCCCTAAATCTGTACGTACTTCAGCATCCAATGTAAATAAATCAGTCATGGGTTATATCCATTATTTAATAATTAAAGGTCGTTGCTTTTTGCGACCAAAAGCAACCTGTTCCTTTTTTGTCGGTTAATTAGCGATTAACTAGTGAAGTACTATCCAAGCGTAATTAGCTAAAAAAGGCGCAGCATGATAACACTCCGATGAATCTAAATCCATTACTTATGTTACTTTTAAAGGTAAGGCTATTATGAGTAAGGGCTTTTGATTGATAACAATAAAAAAAAGCACCTAAGGGTGCTTTTTTTGAATGATATTTTTTGATTAATGCTTAAGCATCAAACATCGCAGAAATAGATTCTTCGTTGCATACTCGACGAATAGCTTCTGACAACATACCACTTAAGGTAAGTTGACGAACTTTACCGAGCGCTTTAATTTCATCTGATAGTGGAATTGAGTCAGTAACAACAACCTCATCAATCACTGAATTTTTTATATTCTCAGCGGCATTACCAGAAAATACTGGATGAGTTGCATAAGCAAATACGCGTTTAGCACCGTGTTCTTTTAATGCTTCTGCCGCTTTTGCCAATGTACCACCAGTATCAATCATATCATCAACGATAAAACAGTCACGACCTTTAACATCACCAATGATGTGCATTACTTGCGCAATGTTTGCTTTAGGACGACGTTTATCGATAATGGCAAGATCTGCATCATCTAATAATTTAGCTACGGCACGTGCACGAACAACACCGCCAATATCAGGTGAAACTATCACTGGATTTTCAATGTTACGCGCTAACATATCTTCTAATAAGATAGGCGTACCAAAAACGTTATCCACAGGTACATCAAAAAAGCCTTGAATTTGTTCTGCGTGTAAATCAACCGTTAAAACACGGTCAACACCTACACTTGATAAGAAGTCAGCAACAACTTTCGCGGTAATGGGGACACGAGCACTACGAACGCGACGGTCTTGACGAGCATAACCAAAGTAAGGCATAACAGCGGTAATACGTCCAGCTGATGCACGACGTAGCGCATCAATCATCACGATTAGTTCCATTAAGTTATCGTTGGTAGGGGCACATGTTGATTGAATAATAAAAACATCCGCACCACGTACGTTTTCGGTAATTTCAACACTAATTTCACCATCACTAAAACTGCCAATCTTGGCTTCGCCTAAGGTGATGTATAAGCGATTAGCGATTTGTTTGGCCAGTTCAGGGGTGGCATTACCCGCAAAGATCTTCATGTCAGGCACGACGAGTTCCTTAGAAACTTTTGACATTTAAATTACGATACTGAATAAAACGGTGAGTTAAATATCAGCAAATTATTTTATTTTTGCCAGTTTTAATGGCATTTATATTAATTTTATCCGAACTTAATTGTCGTTTACTGCCGCAATTGCAGCATGTAAGGGCGATTGATTTAGTCCTTCGGCTACGAATGATTCTATACCGTTTGGCAGTAAAGATTGTACATAGCACGCGTCTTGTTTGGAGCTAAAACGTGAAAAAATACACGCACCAGTTCCAGTCATCTGTGACGGTGCGTATTCTATCAACCAAGCCAGTAGTTTGGCAACCTCGGGGTAGTTTTTTATTACCCAGGTTTGACAATCATTGTGATAATTTTCTATATCATCATCGCTGTAACGTATAGTGGGCGTATCTCGAGTTAAATCTTTCGCGGTAAAAACACTGGCAGTAGAAATGCTGCAATCGGGTTTAGAAACTAAATACCAATAAGTTTTTGGTGCAGCGGGAGTCAGTTGTTCGCCAATGCCTTGGGCAAATGCGGCAAAACCATGAATGAAAATGGGTACGTCAGCACCCAAGGTTATGCCAAGTTCAGCAAGTTGTTTAATCGTCAGCTTTGTTTGCCAAAGTGCATTGAGTGCCAGTAGCACAGTCGCGGCATTTGATGAACCGCCACCCAAGCCGCCGCCCATAGGTAATAATTTTTCTAACTTAATATCCACCCCTTGCTGACACCCGCTATAGTTTTGCAATAGTCGTGCAGCTTTGATGATTAAATTGTGGTCATTGCTTACGCCGGGAATCGGCGTCAGTAGCGTTATGGCTTTATCTGCTGTGATCCGCAAGGCGATAGTGTCGTGGTAATCCAGAAACTGAAAAACAGTCTCTAGTTGGTGATAACCGTTGTCCATTCTACCGACAATATGTAAAAACAAATTGAGCTTGGCCGGTGACTTAAATACAATAAAGGGCTGCTTATTCACGATAACCTCGTTAAACTTTCCATGAATGAATGACAATTTTTATCCGCAAATCGCCTTGAATAATCGTTAGCCGTTTAGCCAATTGAAATGGGCCAATATGATGATATTTACTGTATTTTATCAACCAGTCTTTATTGTTATAATGACTGGTTAAGGACTGTGGTAGTTGAGTTTTTACATGGTAATCTAGCTTATCTGTAGGTAAAAAAGCTAAACCTTTCAGCCAATGGCTCATGGCACGAGTCGGTAAATCTAAACCGGTAAGTGTATAGATTAAATAGTCTAAATCGGCCGTATTATAAAGATTACCGTCAACTTCTAAAACAAAGTTATCTTGCTGTCGAGTCAGTGCTAATACCTTAATGCCGAATAAGGTTGATAAATTTAACGACTCGGTTTGATCAGCTGCATTTTTTTGCCAATGCAATGACGCACTTTGGCGCTTTTGACTATCGATAAAGGCTATTTTCCCCACTATGGTCCAGCTATTAAGCTGTGATACTTGTTGGTTGCGGGTGGCAATATCTTGGTTTTTTTGATTATTCTCTACAGGTATGTCGTTGATGCTAGAACAAGCACTTAACAGACTGACAAAAAATAGCGTAATGAGTCGTATACTATACATAGCATTCCTGAATTGAATGAATTAAATAAGCTTTGCTTGATCAAGAGAAACAACAAATAACAAAAACATATAACTGCATGCTTTCAATTTAAGGTGATCTTACGTAAAATTATCGCGATTTTTTATCTCAGATCATAGGTTTTTTTCAATATCTAACTGATAATTGCGCCAAATAGTCATTACAAGCGTATAATCGGCCGTAAGATAATGGTCATCCGCCGCAGACATTGCCGGGCATTAACATTTTTTGGACTCAATATATTCATATGTCGATAGTTGCATTAGGTATCAATCATAAAACCGCTCCAGTGGCGATTAGGGAAAAAATATCATTTAACCCTGATAACTTGAGTTCGGCTTTGCAGGAACTGATTCATTCAGTAGATTGTAAAGAAGCCGCGATTTTATCTACCTGTAATAGAACCGAGCTTTATATCGTTCAAGAAGGTGATATGACCTTAACCCAAGAGCGTTTAGTGCGTTGGTTAGTACAACACCACAATGTTTCTGCGTCTACCATAACGCCAAGTTTATATTGGCATCAAGATCAACAAGCGGTTAATCATATGATGCGTGTTGCTTGTGGTTTAGATTCTTTGGTATTGGGTGAACCACAAATATTAGGGCAAATGAAACAAGCCTATAAACAAGCTAAAGCGGCGGGTTCCATGGCGTTAGTGATGGACCGGCTTTTTCAACGTACTTTTGGTGTCGCTAAACAAGTGAGAACCGATACCGAAATAGGGGCAAGTGCGGTTTCAGTTGCTTTTGCTGCGGTTAACTTAGCAAAACATATTTTTGCCAGTTTAGATAAAACCCGGGTTCTGCTAGTCGGTGCTGGTGAAACGATTGAATTAGTGGCTAAACACTTATACGAAAATAATGTTGGCCATATTACGGTGGCAAACCGGACCTTAAGTCGGGCTGAAAACATGGCCAAAAAATTTGGTGCCGATGTTATAACGCTCGCACAAATTCCAGAACTGATGTCTAGTGCTGATATTGTCATCAGTTCAACCGGTAGTACTTTACCCATTATAGGTAAAGGTATGGTGGAAAAGGCTTTAATGAAAAGAAAGCATCGACCAATGTTTATGGTCGATTTAGCTGTTCCTCGTGATATTGAAGAGCAGGTTTCAGATCTTGAAGACGTATTTCTTTACACCGTTGATGACTTACAAAATATCATTGCAAAAAATTTAAATAATCGCCGCAAAGAAGCGGTATTAGCCGAAGGTATTGTTACTGAACAGTCATCTGTTTTTATGTCATGGTTACGTGGTTTAAATACCCAAGATACGGTAATTTCATATCGTAAACAGTGTTTAGAAAATCGTGATCAATTGCTTGAAAAAGCCATGCAACAACTAGCGACAAACAAAAAACCTGAAGCGGTAATTGCTGAGCTTGCCACTAAGCTAACCAATAAATTTATGCATGCACCCACCAGTGCTATTCAATCGGCGGCACAAGGTGGAGAGTTAGACCGGCTTATTTACTTACGCGATATTTTTGATATTGACCATCAAGATTAGCCACTGGCTTTAGCTAGTCTTTAATTTAAGCAGGCAATAATTTACCATTCGCTATCTTCACACCCGTTGAAACTCTGAGCTAAGCTCTTTATACTGCTCGCTTGCATACCTATTTAGTATAAATTACCTGCATAGTCGAATATAATGCGCGGGTAATTCATCAATCATTGACTATATAAGATCATTTAATGAATAAATCTGTTTACCAAAAACTTGAGATACTTGTCGAACGCTTTGAAGAAGTACAAGCGTTATTGTCTGATCCTGAAACTATTTCTAATCAAGAAAAGTTTCAGGCATTATCAAAAGAATTTTCACAATTAGAAGTTGTAACCTCAGCCTTTCATCGCTTTCAAGATGCCGAGAATGATTTTGCCGCGGCAGAAGAAATGCTTAAAGATGAAGACCCTGATATGCGTGAAATGGCGCAAGAAGAGTTTAAGTCAGCGAAGAAATTGGTGGAAAAAATGACCGAGGAATTGCAAGTTTTATTATTGCCTCGTGATCCAAAAGACGACAATAACTGTTTTGTTGAAATTCGCGCTGGAGCTGGCGGTGATGAAGCTGCTATTTTTGCCGGTGATTTATTCCGTATGTACAGCCGTTATGCTGAAAAGCAAGGTTGGAAAATCGAATTGATGAACTCCAACGAAAGTGAGCAGGGCGGTTTTAAAGAAATTATTGTTAAAGTTAACGGTGTTGGTGTTTACGGTCAAATGAAGTATGAGTCTGGCGGTCACAGAGTGCAACGTGTGCCTGAAACTGAATCACAAGGGCGTGTGCATACTTCTGCTTGTACTGTGGTTGTGATGCCAGAAATTCCAGAGTCACAAGCCATTGAAATCAATAAAGCTGACTTAAAAGTAGATACTTTCCGTGCCTCTGGTGCGGGTGGACAACACGTCAACAAAACCGATTCAGCTATTCGTATTACTCATATTCCAAGTGGCGTGGCGGTTGAATGTCAAGATCAGCGTTCGCAGCACAAAAACCGTGCCCAAGCGATGTCAGTATTACAAGCTCGCCTGCAACAAATAGAAGATGAAAAACGCCGAAGTGCAGAAGAGTCTTCTCGTCGTAACTTAGTGGCCAGTGGTGATCGTTCTGAGCGAATTCGTACTTATAACTTCCCACAGGGACGCATGAGTGATCATCGTATCAACCTGACACTTTATCGTTTAAACGAGATCATGGAAGGTAATTTACACTTAGTACTTGAACCCATTATGCAAGAAAGTCAGGCTGATTTATTAGCAGAGCTTGCCGAGCAACATTAGTGAGTGCATCAGTTGTAGCGCAAAGGTTGTCGGTTGAACACTTATCATCGATGACCTTGGCTAAATTAACCGCCTTTGGGCAACAACTTTTGTTGCCTCACTCAGATAGCAGCAAATTAGATACTGAAATACTCATTTGCTTTGTTATTGAAAAACCAAGAAGTTTTTTATTAACTTGGCCAGAGCATCAGTTATCTACCAGCCAAGCAAAGCAATTTGCTGAACTAATATTGCGCAGAGTTCAGGGCGAACCTATCGCCTATATTGTTCAACTACGTGAGTTTTGGTCATTACCACTGCAAGTTTCACCGGCGACTTTAATTCCGCGTCCAGATACTGAAGTGCTAGTTGAACTGGTGTTAACTCATCATCAAGCAGTAGAACTAAGTTGTCTAGATTTAGGCACAGGTACGGGGGCTATTGCCTTAGCTTTAGCCTCAGAACGACCTCAATGGCAAATAGAAGCGGTAGATTATAGCGATGAAGCCGTTGCGCTCGCCAAGGTCAACGCCGACAACTTAGCGCTAACACAAGTTAATATTTATCAAAGTGATTGGTTTAATCAGATTGCTGATGATAAGCGCTTTGACATTATTGTCAGCAATCCTCCGTATATTGATGAACATGATTATCACCTTAATGAAGGGGATGTCAGGTATGAGCCTAAAACCGCATTAGTTGCGGCGGATAATGGCTTAGCGGATATTAAAATCATTGCTCACCAAGCACTTAACTTTTTAAAACCGGGTGGCTTTTTGTATATTGAACATGGCTTTGAGCAAAGCAAAATGGTGCAAAAAATTCTAGCCGATTTAGCTTATAGCGAAATCCAAACAATAAAAGATTACAGTCACAATGACCGAGTTACTTGGGCTTGTTACTCTGCATAAAGCACAAAACTAAAAAATAAACTTAACGGAGTTCATCATGCTTAAAAATTTACATATGACCATTGCGGTGATCAGTGTTTTACTTTTTACTTTTCGTTTTGCCTTAACCTTAGCTAATTCAAATAAATTAACCTTGAAATGGTTGAAAATTGCCCCACATATTATCGATACCTTATTACTGGGTCTTGGGGTCGCGTTATCGATTCAGCTAGCGATAAATCCAGTAGAACAACTCTGGTTTGCCGAAAAACTGTTTGCTGTGTTTGCTTATATTTTTACCGGTTACTACACCCTGAAATTGGCGCGAAATCGCGCTATGCAAATTATTGGCTTTTTGGGCGCAATAGGCTGGGTAATGCTGATTGTTCGTCTAGCCATAAGCAAGGAGTCCGTATTTTTAGCTGGCTTATAAACGGCTAAAATCATGACCAAATTCATTAAGTTAGTTACCACTCAGAGCTTGTTAGCGGTTTGAGAACAAGTTTGATTTTTTGCATATAGAATATGCTATATGCAGGGAATTATAGGAAGTTATAGGCGGTTATCGAAGCGCTGTAAACTCCCAAGGGTGAGTTGAAAAAGCTGGCAGCCTGCGTTATTGATTTTGAAAATGGAATAACCATTCTCTCTAACCAATGCCTTGTTTCTAAGCTTTTAAATCTCGCTAAGTGGCAAGAAACTTATTGGCATTGGTATAAGTATTAAACATTAATAGAGTATGCATGAACGATTTATTGTTATCAGAAATTAAATCTGAAGAAAATGAACTATTACAAACTTTTTTATTAATAGAAGAGTTTATTTTTGGCAAAAAAACGGCTGTTCAAACTGAACTGGATGACCTAGTGGGTTATTGCCAAGGTGAGACTGATGAAATTAAAGATCCCATTGAACGTGCTGAGGTATTGATTAATGCCTTGTTTATTGATCAACTTTTTATTGATAAACAGCAACAAAATTGGCCAGTAATGTCATATCAGGTGTCATCAGCGTTAACGCATAAACTGGTTTCACCTATCTTAAAATCGGTACTTATTGCCTATGTAGCCAATGCTTGTGATTGTCAGACTGACATTGTTTTTGTACCAGAAAAAGCCATGTTAAGAATTATTTGTGATGACAGTTACGCCATTATTCTTGATCCCGTTACCGGCGAGTCGTTAAATTGGCACGAGCTTGATACTCGCATGAGTGAAATTTCAGGTGACCCATTTGAAGTTACCCTAGATATAATGAAACAAGAAAGCCTAGTGCTGGAACATATCACGAGTCTAAAAGCGGCTTTTATACGAGAACAGGCTTACGATAACGCACTCAAATGTGTGGATATGCTATTGGCACTTAATCCAAATGATCCCTTTGAACGTCGCGACCGTGGCTTTTTATTACATCAACTTGATTGTTTTAAAGTCGCCTATGATGATTACCAATACTTTGTTGAGCAATGCCCCAAAGATCCTGCGGCGCAGCTATTAAAACTTCAGTTAGATAAAATTTCAATTGCAGATACCATATTGCATTAACAAAACTTACCGGTTAAAAAGTCGGCTTAAGCGTCATTTATAAGAATAATAACAATAATAATACCGTAACTTGAAAAATCATAAGGATAAGTAATGCAAGATTCAGTCGTGGCTAGCATGCCATTGATCACCAACGACGCAACAGTACTTGGAATTCTAGCGCTAATTTTAGGCTTTGTTTTCTATACCTCAAGCAGCAGTAACACCGCTTGTCGCTCATTTTATAAGTATGTGCCCGCACTGTTAATGTGCTATTTGTTACCATCGCTTTTAAATACTTTTGGTATTGTTAGTGCTGAAGTCAGTCAAGTTGATGAAGTGGCAAAATATTATTTATTACCCGCTTGTTTAGTCTTATTGACGCTGAGTATCGACATTAAAGCTATTGCTGGCTTGGGTAGTAAAGCCATTATTATGTTTTTAACCGGTACCGTTGGCGTAATCATAGGTGGGCCAATAGCATTATTAATTGTTTCAGCTGTATGGCCTGAGTTAATTGGGGTTTCAGGCCCAGACGCGGTATGGCGAGGTATGGCAGCGCTGGCGGGAAGTTGGATTGGCGGCGGCGCAAATATGCTTGCTATGAAAGAAATTTATGGTGCTGATGGTAAAATATTCACCATTATGGTGACGGTAGATATTGTTGTTGCCAATATTTGGATGGCCATTTTGCTTTATATGGCAGCGAACCATAAGCGCATTGATGCAAAAAATGGTGCAGATACTTCAAGCATTGATCGATTGATTGAAAAAGTTGAAGCCGAAACCAAAGAAAACTCAAAACAACCTGAACTAAAAGATTACATGCTCATTTTAGCCGTTGGCTTTGGTGCTGCCGGTTTGGCACATTTAGCGGCTGATTACTTAGTACCCTTTTTCCAAAACAGCTATCCTGAGTTAAAGAAATTTAGCTTGCACAGTAAATTATTTTGGATCATCGTATTAGTGACCACTATCGGTTTAGCACTTTCCTTTACTAAAGTTAGAAAACTAGAAGCGGTAGGAGCCTCAAAGGTGGGTAGTAGTTTTCTTTATATTTTAGTCGCTACTATTGGTTTGCATATGGATATTACGCAAATTGTTGAAGCGCCTAAATATATGGTGATTGGCTTAATATGGATGGCCGTGCACATAGGCTTATTATTTGCAGTACGTAAGTACATTAAAGCGCCAGTATTTTATTTAGCGGTGGGTAGTAAAGCTAATATTGGCGGCGCCGCATCGGCACCCGTTATTGCCTCGGCATTTCATCCGTCATTAGCACCTGTTGGGGTTTTGTTAGCCGTTTTTGGTTATGCATTAGGCACTTATATGGCATGGTTATGTGGCCAGTTGTTAAGAATTATTGGCAGCTAGAATCGCCGCTAATCTATAGATAAATATTGGAAATATTATGACAAAGCAATTAATTACACTGGGCGATATTGATATCGCCAACCATAAACCTTTCGTATTATTTGGTGGTATGAATGTGCTGGAGTCGAGAGACTTAGCCATGACCATTGCCGAGCACTATGTTGAAGTAACCCAAAAACTCAATATTCCTTTTGTATTTAAGGCCTCATTTGATAAAGCTAACCGTTCGTCGGTTAGCGCATATCGTGGCCCTGGTTTGGACGAAGGCTTAAAGATTTTTCAAGAAATTAAGTCGACATTTAATGTCCCGATTATTACTGACGTACATGAACCTTATCAAGCTGGACCTGTTGCGGAAGTGGCTGATATTATTCAGTTACCTGCGTTTCTTGCACGTCAAACTGATTTGGTGGTTGCCATGGCAAAAACCGGTGCGATTATTAACGTGAAAAAGCCACAATTTTTGGCTGCCCATGAAATGCGTCATATCATCAATAAGTTTGCCGAAGCCGGTAACGAAGACATTATTCTTTGCGAGCGTGGTAGTTGCTTTGGTTACAATAACTTAATTGTTGATATGTTAGCCATGGATGAGATGAAAAGCTATGCGCCCGTTATGTTTGACGCCACGCATGCCTTGCAACGTCCAGGTGGTAGAGAAGACTCAGCTGACGGCCGACGTGCACAAGCGGCGCAATTAGCCCGTAGTGGTATGGCTATTGGTATCGCAGGCTTATTTATTGAGTCGCACCCTGATCCATTAAACGCAAAGTGCGATGGCCCTTGCGCGTTACCCTTAGATAAACTTGAACCTTATTTAGCACAAATGAAAGCGTTAGACGAGTTAGTTAAAGGCTTTGAACCGCTCATTACAGGGTAGATACTTAACTTGGATAATACGTAGCTTGTATGGGTTATATAGTGGGGCTAGGTTAATTAGGTGTTGTTGAGCTTACTAAGTTAGTAGCAATTGCCAGTAGTAACTGCCAGTTGCTACTTTTAGTCACAACAACACATTGTTTACTAAAAATATTTATTGCAAATAAAAAGGGCGCTATTAAGCGCCCTTTTTCTATATGGGTAGTGTCATGATTAATGGTTATTTCAAGTGGTGAAAGTCGATATCTTCGATATTTTTACCCGCTTTAGGGTCGTTAAACACCGCTTCATCAAATTGATCTTCAGACTTACCGACAATAACCGTTACCATACTATCACCCGTCACGTTAACCGCGGTACGTGTCATATCTAGTAAGCGGTCTACACCAATAATTAGCGCAATGCCTTCAACAGGTAAACCGACTTGCTCTAGCACCATAGCTAACATAATTAAGCCAACACCGGGAACACCCGCCGTGCCAATTGATGCTAATGTCGCTGTTAATATCACCATTAAATAATCAGTAAGCGTTAAGTCTTGGCTAAATACTTGTGCAATAAATACCGTAGCAACACCCTGCATAATTGCCGTACCGTCCATATTAATGGTGGCACCTAATGGCACAGTAAATGAAGCAATGGAGTTCTTAACACCCATTTTCTTTGTTGTTGTCTCTAAGGTAATGGGTAAAGTTGCATTACTGCTTGAGGTTGAAAATGCAAAAATAGCGGTATCACGCATTTTCTTTAAAAAGATTAATGGATTTAAGCCAGTAAATAACTTAAGTAAAACAGGATAAGTGATAAAGGCATGCAGTAATAATGCAAAAAGCACCACAAAGAAATACCCCAACAAATTGCCAAAGGTACTTAACGACACGTCAGTAAATAAGCCGGCTAATAAACAAAATACACCATAGGGCGCAATGTTCATCAAGATAGTAACAAGGCGCATAATTACAACACTCATATCTTCAAAAAGTGCAGCAACACGCTCGCCCGGTTTGCCAGAAAGTGCAATGGCGATACCAAATAATAAAGCAAAAATAATAACTTGCAGCATGTTGCCCTGAGCAAATGAGGCAAATGGATTACTTGGGAACATTTGAATAAGGGTTTGAGCAAGTGAAGGGGCTTCTCGACTGGTAAAGGTTGTACCCGTCGTCATATTTACGCCTTCACCAGGGCTAACAAGTAAAGCTAAACCCATAGCAAAGCTAATCGCAATTGCCGTTGTGAGTAAATATAAGCCTATAGATTTACCACCGATGCGACCTAGCTTAGTGGTATCTTTTAGTGAGCAAGTGCCGCAAATTAACGAAACGAACACTAAAGGTACGACCAACATCTGTAAACTAGAAATAAATACTTGGCCAATAACCTCAAAAACACCATCAACTAAAAAGCCGCGGACTGAAAAATCAAAGAGGTATAGAGGAATAACGAAATCAGAGCCATCAGGCATCAACCATTGTAAAATTGTGCCAGTGAGAATACCCGCAATCATACCAGTAACAATTCGAGCAGTTAAACTTGCTTGCTTTTTTTCAGCCATATTTTTCTTATTTTATTGAGCGATGCCTTATTATGTTGTTGCGACGGACAGAAATCAAATGATTAAAGCATAGGGCTGTTGATTTTAGAAGATTATTTTTATTGCCGTTTTTTTTGCTCTTTAATTAAGCTAAGTAGGTAAAAGGTAATGATTGGCGTTAATATGCGATGCGACGAGATTAACGACAAAAAAAATTTTATGGTGCGTATGTTAAGTTGCTTTAATTTTCTTACTGTATCCACTTTGCTTGAAAAATTGCCTAGCTGCCTAGCTGCCTAACTCGCTACTTGGGACTTGTCTCAATAAAAAATAGCATTCCGTCTGATTTAATTGGCGTAAATTTAATAAATAATCCCCTGAAAACCACCAGTTCTAGATAAATTATATTTTTATGTGAATCATTGACTTTTTTTGCGATAATTCGGTTATTATCGAGTTAACTTAATAAAAAATATAGGGAGATCCTTTTTATGGCGCTATTTCAACGTCTTAGTTTAGTTTTAATATTTGCACTATTAGTCGGTTGTGGAGGTGGTGCTGGTGGATTTGACGAAACCCCAGATGGCAGCGATGGTAGTACACCAGACGCTATAACTATTACTTTAGCTATTTCGGATAATAATCTTACTCAAGCGACACCACAAACGCTTACAGTAAATGTCATGCAAGGTAGTACACCGCTATCTGATAAATTAGTCACATTTACAGTTAGTAATACAGATTTGGCAAGTTTTAGTACTGATGTCAATACGAGTAGTACTGATGCAGATGGAAACGCTGAAATAGGTTTACTTGCCGGTGCAAGTAGCGGTGACGGTTCAGTCACTGCTAACATCGACGGTATTGATTCAAACTCTGTAACGTTTAAAAGTGCAGGTGATGGCTCAGAAGAAGTCGGAAATGCATTAACCATTACTAGTTTTACTAATAGCACCTCGATTTCTAATGCCAATCCTGCCAATATTATTATTCATTTTGAAGCCGCTAATGGTATTGATTTGAGTAATGAAGTGATCACCTTTACTTCCACTTTAGGTTTGCTTGACCCTAAGACAGGTACGGTACTGACCAACAGTACGGGTGATGCAACCATCACACTTTCTGCAGGGACAGTCCGTGGTGCGGGAGTCTTAACGGCTAGCTCTAATGCCGGTGATGCAGTAACGCAAGGTTTTTTTACCGAAGGTGACGGCTCAGAAGAAGACGGAAATGCATTAACCATTACTAGTTTTACTAATAGCACCTCGATTTCTAATGCCAATCCTGCCAATATTATTATTCATTTTGAAGCGGCTAATGGTACTGATTTAAGTAATGAAGTCATTACTTTTTCCTCAACTCTAGGTGTATTGGATCCCATTACGGGTACGGTACTGACTAACAGTACGGGTGACGCAACGATTACACTTTTTGCTGGTACAGTTCGTGGTGCAGGTGTATTAACAGTTAGCTCCAGTGCGGGCGATGTGGTTACACAAGGTTTCTTTTCTGAAGGTAATAGTGTTGGATCAGGTGTCAATATAAGCTTAGCTTTAACCGATAGTGAAGGTAATGAGGTTGAACAAATAAGCAGTATCTCTTCGGGTAAACTAATTGCAACCGTTACTGGGGTAAACAAAGCGGTTATTGTTACTTTTACAACTGACCTAGGCACTATTCCCATTCAAACAGCAATCGCAACAACAGGTAGTGATTACATTGCAACTGTTGATCTATTAGCAGGTAATTCACTAGGCGCTGGTACGGTGATAGCACAATTAGCATCAGGTGAATCAGAGCAGTTAGTTTTTTCAATTGGCGCATCTTCTCTTGGCATGGGTAATGCCATTGATGGCGTTACGGGTTTACCTGATGGTTTAATTGCTGTGCCAGCTGGTGTTATTTCTGCTGGTGCTACTGCTGGTTTGTCTGTGAGCATTTGGGACGTCTCTAATGCTTCAGCGAGTACACCTGCGACATTATTTACTACAGAAACTGTTGAAGTTAGTTTTACTTCAGGTTGTAGTGACCTATCTGTAACAACAGCCAATATTGATTCCCCTGTTGCAACTATAGCGGGTATTGCTCAAAGCACTTATTTAGCCCAAGGTTGTCAGGGGCCTGATATTGTTACTGCAACGGCTAATGCTGGAGGAACAGTTTTATCTGCCACAGGAACGGTGACAATTAGTTCCCCGGATTCTGGCAGTATTGAATTTATTTCTGCAACACCAGAAAATATTAGTTTGAAAGGTGTTGGTGGTATCGAAAGCTCAACAGTTGCCTTTAAAGTAAGAGATACCAACGGTAATGTTGTTGCTAATAAAGATGTTGATTTCTCCTTAAATACTGAAGTTGGAGGTATTGGCTGGAGCCCAAAATTTGCCAAAACTGATAGTAATGGTTTGGTTCAAACGGTTGTCAATTCAGGCACAGTACATACTAGTGTTCGGGTTAGAGCTGAGTTAAATGAAGATGCATCAATTTTTACACAATCTAACTTGTTAGTGATTTCAACAGGTATTCCAGATCAAGACAGTTTTAGTTTATCTGCCAGTGTCTTTAATCCAGAAGCGTGGAATATTGATGGTACGGAAGTTACCATTACGGCAAGGTTAGCGGACGCATTTAATAACCCTGCCCCTGATGGAACAGCTGTTGCTTTTACCACTGAAGGTGGTGCCATTGAAAATTCTTGTGTTACTACAAAAGGTGTATGTTCGGTAATTTGGACCAGTCAAAATGTTAGGCCGGCAGGTCAAGAGTTAGGTGAAGCTAATAATGGACCGACATTAATCCAAAGTACTGCAGATATTAGTAAAGGTTTTGATTTTACAGGCAAGGCAATTAGCTTTACTGTTTCGACTTCAGAGGATATAGATACTATAACGCTGGAGAGTGATTATGCATCTAAAGCTAATTTACTTGCTGAAGTTAATACTTCGTTGGCAGATTCAGACGTTAAAGCTGTATCAGGCTTTGAAGACTTGTTTGAGCTTATTTCACCAGCAGGTTTAGATATTACCATCGAAGACACCTCTAGCGGCTCGGTAACAACTTTCGATGTTTTAGGCCTAGCTGATGGTACTACTTATTATAATGATGCTAATCAAGTGTTAGGGTTAAGTCGAATCAACCGTATTAAAGATGGTAAGGATTTTTCGACCAACGATATTGAATTTACTGTTACAACTGATGATGGTTCAGGTCCAATTATAGCTACTGTGTTCTTAGATGAAAATTACACTTCTTCTAGTGCTATTATATTTAGGATTAATACATTACTTAACGAAGGGAATGGGGCGGGTCCAAGTCCTGTACAGGCTTCAGAGTCTATTCAAAATGGTATAAGTTATGTAAGGCTTACTACAACGAGTGGTCTCGATATTTCGATAGCAGACCAAGGAGGCAGTAGTAGTACGTCTAATGAGTTAGGTATTTCTGACAGTATTGCATCAACATTTGTCGGTACGAGTGCCATTAAGATCATCAATGCAGGTAGAGACTTTAGCATCAACGATATTAAGTTTAATGTTGAAACCACCGATGGTGTAGATACTGTAACCCTAAACAGTAATTATGATAGTCCTGCAGATATAGTTGAAAAAGTTGATACAGATCTTGTAAACTCTTCTGTGACTGCTTCTGAGTTTATATACGCTGGAGATACATATTTACTGCTGACATCATCGACTCGCTTAGATATAAAGATTATTAATGGAGCTGGCACTGTTTCGACCTTTGCAGGAATAGGTTTGTCAGATGGCACCACCTTCGCATCGAGAATTAATAGTGCTTCACCTAGTCGTAATAACTTTATGGGGCAAAAATATGGTGGACGAGCGACGATTTCTGCAACAGCTATTGGTGAGGAATCTTTCTCTGATTTTAATGGTAATGGCCTTTATGATCAAACTGAAAAAAATGCCTTTTTAGGTCTCAATGATAATTCAGGGTTAGATGTTAATGGTTCACCTTATGACTTAACAGAGTCTTTTATTGATTACAATGAAGATGGTATTTATAACCCAGATCCAACAGTGGCTAATGGCGAAAGAGCGGGTGGTGAAACTGGTGGCAAAGAAGAGAAATTTGATGACTTTAATTCAAGTGGCGATTTTGATTTAGAAGATAAGCAATATAATGGCTCATTATGTGGTGATGCTGACAATTGTGCTGCTGAGAAATCAATTAATGTTCGGGGTTCAGTTGTGCTAGTTATGTCGGGTAGTAATCCAAGATTTGTTACAACTTATCCTACTAATGGTGAAAGCATCGATATAGTTCAAGATGGTACTGTGGCAGCAGCAGTAACTATTTCAGATTTTCATAATCAACCTATGCCAGCAGGTACAGTAGTCACTTTTGATGCGGCTGTAGGTACACCTATAGGTGTACCTTCAGGTGGCTATGAATGGCCTAATACTAACTTTAACGGTGGTAGCGTATTTACTGTCACTATTGAAGGGGTAAAAGATAAGGACATCAGTGGACCACTTGTGGTTACCGTGACAACACCGTCGGGGGTTGCTACCTCATATACTGTTGCTACTATAAATATAATGTCGTTTTAAATATATAAGGCATAATAAAAAAGGCTCCAGTAGGAGCCTTTTTTATTAACTTGATGCTGAGCCAGCGTTATTTAAGATAAATTATTTATTCATCTCTTCAATCAAGAAAGCTGAAATCTCTGCACCTGCAGCTAGGGTTTTATCACGGCTGACGGCACCTAAACCTGTGCTGTCGGTGAAGGGGGCAATTTCCATCATGTCGGCGCCAGTAATCGGGTACTGTGCGGCAATAGCGCGCAATATTTGCATTGACTCGTTGGGTGATAAGCCATCTGGCTCTGGTGTGCCTGTTGCTGCTGCATAGGTTTCATCGAGTGCGTCAATATCATAGCTAACATAAATTTCATCGATGTTATCGGCTTTTAATTGCTTGATTATTTTTTCAATAATCGCTTCCACGCCTTGCTCTTTAAGTTCATGTGCCCAATGTTGCTTAACGCCAAAAGTGCTTTCCCAATGTGCTTTAGGCTTGCCACTTGAACGAATGCCGATTTGAATTAAATCACGACGTTCAGTTAAGTCGTCTAAGATGTGTGTGCACCACGAGCCAAAGCACAAGTCGATACCTAAACGTTCAACCAATAAATCGGTATGGGCGTCAAAGTGAATAATAGCCGCACGCACGCCTTGTTTTTTCTTCGCTTGTAAATAGGCTTTTGCTAATGGGTAACTAACAGAATGATCACCGCCAATACCAAATATGCCTTTGTTAGGAAATTCAGCATAAAAGTCGTGTAATACATCTTCTGTGATTGATAACGGGCTAACAGGAAACTCGCTATTCTGATCTTGATAAAGCGCTTTTCGACAATTGGCAATGGTTGCCTCATTAAGATAT
Source organism: Colwellia sp. MB02u-9 (assembly GCF_014077085.1). Classification (NCBI taxonomy): domain Bacteria; kingdom Pseudomonadati; phylum Pseudomonadota; class Gammaproteobacteria; order Alteromonadales; family Colwelliaceae; genus Colwellia; species Colwellia sp. MB02u-9. The sequence continues at coordinate 289,539 of NZ_JACGVF010000095.1, read as the reverse complement.
TTATCATGTAACAAATGCGGAATAACGCGCACGTCGCCTAAATCAAAGGCATTTAAATCAGGGTATTGTTCTAACAATGTTGAGCGAACAAATAAAGGTCCCCAGTTAGCACCACGCAAAATTCCACCACCACAGTCTGAAGCAATGCCGAGAATAACCGCATTAGTCGACTGTGGCAGTTTTTCAATACTTTGCTGCCATAGTGACTCTATATCGTTTGATTGGCCAAATAAGGCTTTATGCAAACGCTCTTTACGCTCTTTGGCAGTGTTGACGGTAAAAACGCCGTTTCCTGGTGGACATAAGCACTGGTTGATTTTATTTTTAAATGTTGACCATGAAGTTGTCATGTATATTCTCTTCCTATTAAAAGGTATTGAAATTCACTTAAATGAACGCAAACTACCTGGAGTGATTGTAAAAAATTGTTAATACTGGCCATAAAGTGCAGTTATTTCGCTTTCAGCCCTTAAATTTTGCTAAAAAGTCGATTATGATGGCGCCGAAAAGTTCGCGTCATTATAGCTAAAAGTTGTAAAAAGGCATATATATAAAATTTTTTGCTTGTCAGCTTGCTAATTTACAGATATATCTAATAGTAATTTCAGTCTCAAATTTAATTTTACGTCTCAGTTTTATTCACGAAGGCAATTTTTTCTTAATGTTTTGCTTGCGCAATATTAAGTTATTCAATGCAAATAACTGTGACGCAACTGACATCGTCAGCTTAGTAGGAATATAAAATAATATGGCAAAATCTCTGGTAATTGTGGAATCGCCAGCCAAAGCGAAAACAATTAACAAGTACCTTGGTAAAGATTTTATTGTTAAATCTAGTGTGGGTCACGTTCGTGATCTACCGCATAGTAGCACGGGTAAAAAAGTAGCGGCAAAATCTCCTGCTGAAGTAAGAAAAATGGCGCCTGCGGCGAAAGCTAAATATAAAGCTAAACGCGACAAACTCGCATTAGTTAATCGTATGGGTATTGATCCTGATAACGATTGGGCCGCGAATTATCAAATATTGGAAGGCAAAGAAAAAGTTGTTGCTGAATTAATCAAACTTGCCAGTACCGCAGATACTATCTATCTCGCAACCGATTTGGATAGAGAGGGTGAGGCAATTGCATGGCACTTAAAAGAAATTATTGGTGGCGATGACGCTAAATTTAAGCGCGTAGTTTTCAACGAAATTACTGAAAACGCCATTCAACAAGCGTTTTCTGCACCAGGCGAATTAAGCATGCCTGGGGTTAATGCCCAACAAGCACGACGTTTTCTCGATCGTGTGGTTGGCTTTATGGTCAGCCCATTATTGTGGAAAAAAGTAGCTCGAGGTTTATCAGCTGGTCGTGTGCAATCGGTTGCCGTTAAACTTGTCGTGGAAAAAGAGCGTGAAATTAAAGCTTTTGATCCAAAAGAATATTGGGAAGTTAGTGCCGATACGCAAACCTCTACAGGTAGCGACTTTGCATTAGATGTTACTCATGACCATGGCAAAGCTTTTAAGCCAACCAACGAAGCCGATACGAACAAAGCGTTAACTGTCTTAAAATCATCGGCTTATACAGTAAGTAAACGTGAAGACAAACCGTCAAAAAGTACGCCGTCAGCACCCTTTATTACTTCAACATTGCAACAGGCGGCTAGTACTAAATTAGGCTTTGGTGTTAAACGTACTATGGGGCTTGCGCAACGTTTATACGAAGCGGGTCATATTACTTATATGCGTACCGACTCGACCAATTTAAGTAAAGATGCGGTTGAAACTTGTCGAGGTTATATTACTGATAATTTTGGTGAAAATTATTTACCAGAAAATGCGAAAGTTTATACCAGTAAAGGTAATGCTCAAGAAGCGCATGAGGCTATTCGTCCATCAAACGTTAAGCTTGAAGCGGCTTTTATCACTGATGTTGATGCGGACGCGAAAAAGTTATACGAATTAATTTGGCGCCAATTTGTGGCTTGTCAAATGACGGCAGCACGTTACACGGTAAGTACCATTACCGTTGATGCTTCTGGCTTTGATTTAAAAGCGAAAGGGCGTGTAATGCAATTTGACGGTTGGACACGTGTTCACCCGCAACTATCAAAAGGTGATGACACCCATTTACCTGATTTAGCCGTAGGTGAAGTATTAACACTTCAACAGTTAAATCCATCGCAAAACTTTACTAAGCCACCAGCGCGTTTTGGTGAAGCATCGTTAGTTAAAGAGTTAGAAAAACGTTCAATTGGTCGTCCTTCGACTTATGCGTCAATTATTTCTACCATTCAAGATCGTGGTTATGTGCGCTTAGATAAAAAACGCTTTTATGCCGAAAAAATGGGTGAAATTGTTACCGATAGCTTATCGGGTAGCTTTAAAAAATTAATGAATTATGACTTCACTGCCAATATGGAGCAGGAGTTAGATGAAGTTGCTGAAGGTAAAAGTAACTGGAAAGATGTATTAAACGGCTTCTATAAAAGCTTTACCGAGCAGCTAGAACTTGCCGACACGCCTTCTGAGGAAGGTGGCATGCGTAATAACGAACCAATTGTAACCGATATTGATTGCCCAACCTGTGGTCGTAAAATGGGTATTAGAACTGGCTCAACGGGTGTGTTTTTAGGCTGTTCTGGCTATGCATTACCACCGAAAGAGCGTTGTACTACTACCATGAACTTAACGCCTGGTGAAGAAGCGGTTAGTGTCTTAGCTGAAGACCAAGAAACTGAAGCGTTACGTGCTATGCACCGTTGTGAGAAATGTGGCACGGCGATGGACAGTTACCTGATTGACGAAACACGCAAATTGCATGTTTGTGGTAATAATCCAGTTTGTGACGGCCTAGAATTAGAAACCGGTGAGTTTAAACTTAAAGGTTACGACGGACCTATTTTAGCATGTGACCGTTGTGATGCTGAAATGGAGTTAAAATCAGGCCGTTTTGGTAAGTATTTTGATTGTACTAACAGCGAGTGTAAAAACACCCGTAAGTTATTAGCCAGTGGCGAAGCTGCGCCACCCAAAGAAGACCCAGTACAATTACCTGAATTAGCATGTGAAAAGTCTGAAGCACACTTTGTGTTACGTGATGGCGCAGCCGGTATCTTTTTAGCGGCCAATACCTTCCCTAAATCACGGGAAACACGAGCACCTAAAGTTGCTGAGCTAGCGCGTTTTCGCGATAGAATTTCAGAAAAATTCTATTACCTAGCCGATGCACCAGCGCAAGATCCAGAAGGCAACTTAGCGGTTGTTCGTTATAGTCGAAAAACTAAGTCACAATATGTTATGACTGAAGTTGAAGGCAAAGCAACGGGTTGGAATGCTAAGTATGTTGATGATAAGTGGGTTGAAGAACTCGCTAAGAAAAAAGTAGTAAAAGCCAAAGCAAAACCTAAAGCTAAAGCTAAGCCTAAGGCGAAAAAAACAGCCTAAATAGATAACTGCTCTACTTCAAAATGCTGAAACGGTATCTTGAAGTAGAATAGAGCAGTAATGTTACAAAAAAAAGCGCTCTAAGAGCGCTTTTTTTATGTTCACGACAAACACTCAGTTTGAGCTTGTAAGCGTTTTTTTGTGCTAGAAAAAACTAAGTTCCAAAATCCTTGCCGGCAATGCCGTGTTCATATGGCGGTTCATCGCCATCTCAGTAATTGCTCCTGCATTACTTTAATGATTTTCATCCCGATAAAAAATAGCTGCACGGCATCCGTACATTCATGTGCGTTAATGTGAAAAAAACGGCGATGTCAAAAACAATGTCGAGTTTCAACAGCTTTTCATTATTATCAGTGATAAAATCTGTTTTATTTTATCAAAGATTTATTATGGCGATTAATTGGTTCCCGGGGCATATGCATAAAGCCCAAAGAGAAATTAAAGAAATTTTACCGCAAATTGATGTGGTGATTGAAGTTTGTGATGCGCGTTTACCTTTTAGTAGCGAAAACCCCATGATCACTGAAATTCGTGGTGATAAACCATTAATTAAAATTTTAAATAAATCAGACTTAGCTGATCCTAAAGTCACCGAGTTATGGCTGAACTATTTAGAGTCTCAGCATAACGTAAAAGCGATTGCATTAACCACAGAGTCGCCATCGGTTGCTAAGACACTTCCTAACTTAATTCGAAAATTAGCCGCTAATAAAGATGAAGCCGGTAAGCAAATTAATGCCGTTATCATGGGGATCCCTAATGTGGGAAAATCTACCTTGATTAACACCCTAGTCGGTAAAGCTAAGGCTAAAGTCGGTAATGAACCTGCGGTAACCAAAGGTCAGCAAAGAATACGTTTAGATGAGGGTTTATATTTATATGACACCCCAGGTATGCTTTGGCCGAAAATAGTCAATGAAAATAGTGGTTATCGTTTAGCGATCACCAGCGCAGTGAAAGACACCGCATTTGATCATGAAGAAATTGCTTGTTTTGCTGCTGAATATTTATTGGCTGCTTACCCTGAACGTTTAAAAGAGCGTTACGCCATTGAGGAGCTGCCAGCACAAGAAGTTGAGTTAATTGAAGCGATTGGTAAACGTCGTGGTTGTGTTAAAAGCGGCGGACACATTGACTTTCACAAAGCGTCTGAAATATTAATTAATGAAATTCGCGATAAAACCTTAGGCGGCATATCCTTTGAAACGCCAGAAATGGTGATAGCAGAGGTGGTGCATTTTGATAAGGTTGAAGCAGACAAAGTTGCTGCCAGAGAAGCCAAAAAACTCGCCAGAGGCCGAGGTCGCCGCAATAAACGTTAGTATTAACTAAGCTCATTACTAAACTTAGCATTAAAAATTTAGTGATAAGTTTAATCAGTAAGTTTAGTTATAAGATTAAGATAAGGTAGCAATATGAGTGAGCAATTTAAATTACATCCACAATTAGCCAATGACTGCTTTGTTATGGCGGATTTTCCACTTTCTCGTTTATTACTGTGTAATGACAGTGCTTACCCTTGGTTCATTTTAGTGCCAAAAGTCGATGGTATTCAGGATATATATCAACTGGATTGGCAACAACAGCAACAGCTATTAAATGAATCAAGCATGCTAAGTGAAGTGCTGATGCAGGAATTTAAAGGTGACAAAATGAATGTGGCAGCCTTAGGCAATGTAGTATCACAATTGCATTTACACCACATAGTGCGTTATGAAAAAGATGCCTGTTGGCCAAAGCCTATTTGGGGGCAGCAAGCGCTAACACCTTATACAGATATCGAACTAGACGTTATCAAAAGTCGCATAATACCTAAATTATCAGCCATATTGTTATCTGATAACTAAGTTTCAATATAGCTTAGCTTTAATATAACTAAGCTTTAATATAGCGAAGCCTTAATACTCAGTGTATTAAGGCTTCTTGTATTTACCCGCTATATTTCAAGAGACAAACCAGTATTTGAAGTGCAGCAGGTATAATCGTGCAAGCCTAAATCAGCTTAACTAAGCTATACAGGTTTTTTTTGCAACAGACGATTGCTTCATCATGGCAAGAGACTGGCTCAAATCTTCAATTAAATCATCAACATTTTCAAGACCAACCGATATTCTAATTAAACTATCGCTGATGCCGGCGGCTAAACGCTCTTCTTGCGTATAAGGTGAATGTGTCATCGAGGCAGGATGTTGAATAAGAGACTCTGCATCGCCTAAACTAACGGCAATTGAAAATAACTGCATACGGTTAATAAAATCACTACCACCGGCTAAATCACTATCAATTTCAAAAGCAATAACACCGCCAGCTGCTTTCATTTGCGAGCCGATAAATTTATGTCCTGGGTGGCTTTTTAGGCCTGGATAATAAACGTGCGTGACTTGCTGATTACTTTCTAGAAATTTCGCTATTTTTTCAGCGTTACTGCAATGGCGTTCCATACGAATAGGTAAGGTTTTAAGGCCTCGCATGATCAACCATGCATCATGTGGACTCATGGTTGCGCCAATATCTTTGAGTACCGTCATTTTTATCATCATGATCATTTCACTAGTACCACAAATAATACCAGCAACCACATCACCATGACCGTTTAAATATTTTGTTGCGCTATGCACTACTATATCTATGCCATACTTTCCCGGTTGCTGTAATACTGGCGTTAAAAAGGTGTTATCGACGATAGAAATAATATTGTGTTTTTGCGCTATTTCACCAATCATGGCTAAGTCGTATACCGCTAAGTTTGGATTTACCGGTGTTTCTAAAAAGATGACTTTTGTATTGGATTTTATAGCTGCTTCAATCTCTGCAGGGTTTGCCATATCAACAAAGCTAACTTCAATACCCCATCGGGTAAGTTGATGATTCATTAAAGCAAATGAACAACCATAAACCGCTTTTGATGAAATTAAATGATCGCCACAAGATAAATTACTCAGTAAAGCGCCAGAGACAGCGCCCATACCAGTAGCCGTGGCCGCGGCGTCTTCCATGCCTTCCATTGCGGCTACTCGCATTTCTAATTGTCGAGTTGTTGGATTACCTAAACGGCTATATATATAGCCTTCAGCTTTGCCTGCAAACCTATCAGCACCTTGTTGTGCGTTGTCGAAGATAAAAGTAGAGGTTTGATAAAGTGGCGTAGCTAATGAACCAAATTGTTCGTCATTAATACGGCCTGAATGAATCGCTTGAGTTTCAATATGTTTACTTTCTGACATGGGATACCTTTATCTTTGGGAGAATTATTATTGTTGTTAGCTGTAAGTCAGTCACTTATTAATAGTTCTGAAGCAATTATATTGCCATCTTTTTATATTCTTATTTATCAGTGGCTTATGTTTTTTTAATTAGATTTAACAAGGAGTTTGTAATATATTTATTACAAACTCCTTGTAGCTAATAAAGATAATAAGTTAAAATATACAAGAAAGCCTTGTTGGCTATAGCTTTGCTTGAGGTTTGTTTGTTGTAATAATTACATTACGATGTAATATATTTATTACAACACTAGATGTGTATGGTATTGATGAGGAGTTTAGGTGCGAATAGAAATAAAATCTGAAGACCGAATGGGTATTAGCCAAGAAATATTGGCAACTTTTACTGGTTTGGCGCTAGACATTCAAGCAATGGAAGTAAGCTCACAATTTATATTTGTGCATTTGGCCAAAAGTGCCATTAGTTTTAATAAAGTAAAAAAAGCATTAATGAGCGTTGCCGGAGTTGATCACTGTCGGGCAGTGGATTTATTACCCTCAGAAAGTCGAGAACGGCATTTAAGAGCATTAGTGAATCGTCTGCCTGATGCTATTATCGATATTGATGAAAACGCTTGTGTGATGGCATTAAATCAAGCGAGTGAAAAGCTATTGGTGAATCATCAACGCCACAAAGGGGGGTCGCCATTACTCGGTGAGCAACTCAAAGGAGCTAAAGTTAATCGCTTACTTGATATAGAAATCACCTTGCCGTTATTGGATGAAATTAGCTCGCAAAATGTTGATATTGCCGGACAAAGTTACTTAGCAGAAATTAGCCCGATCAGTGAACAAGAAAACAGCTCTGGTGCCGTTATATCCTTAAAATCAATCACCAGTTTAGGTCGACAAATTTCGATACTGCAAACGAGAGATGCTCAGGGACTTGATAATATTATTGGTCAATCTGCTAGCATCCAATTACTTAAAGAACAAACAGCTCGCTTTGCTGAATTGGAATTGCCGGTATTAATTAATGGTGAAACAGGCACGGGTAAAGAGCTTGTTGCCAGAGCTTTACATAATGCGAGCAAACGTCAACAAGCGCCATTTTTAGCGGTAAATTGTGCAACGTTACCTGAACATTTACTTGAAAGTGAGCTGTTTGGCTACGCAAATGGTGCTTTTACGGGCGCGCAAAAGGGTGGTAAACCGGGTTTACTTGAGTTGGCGGAAGGCGGCACTTTATTCTTAGATGAAATTGCTGAAATGTCACCTTATTTACAAGCTAAACTATTAAGGTTTTTACAAGACTTTAAATTTCGTCGTTTGGGTGGTACCAAAGAATTACAGGCCAACGTTAGAGTACTGAGTGCGACTCATCAAGATTTATTAGCCATGATAAGTCAGCACAAGTTTAGGGAGGATTTGTTTTATCGCTTAAATGTGCTGAATTTAAATTCGCCGCCATTACGTGAACGTGCCGAAGATATTGCCTTAATAGCGCGCCATTTTGTGCTGCTTGCGGCAACACAAATGAACTTGCAGCAACCGAAAATTGATGAAAGTGCCATACAATTACTCTCATCGTATCCTTGGCCCGGCAATATTCGAGAATTACAAAATGTGTTGTTTAGGGCGGTAGCACTGAATGAATATGGTGATATCTCTGCACAAAATATCAGCGTCGCTTTAGCGCAATTTAAACAAACTGAAGTCACTGGTGTGGTTAAATTTAAAGTAGAAAACGAGCTTGAGGATTGGGCAAGTGCGCAAGCAAAATTTGAACAGCAGCTTATTAGCGCTTTATATCCTTATTATCCGACAACGCGCAAATTGGCAGAGCGATTAAAGGTATCACATAACAAAATTGCCATGAAATTGAGGCAGTTTGGCATTAATAACTAAATAACTAAATAACTAAATAACTAATAAATAATGCCAAATACCGAATCACTAATAACTGTGGGTAACCGTTGTGAAGATGATTTAATCTTCTAGTATTTTGTAGAGGATTTGTTTAACGTTTTTAGGCTCAAATGGTTTATCGCACATAGCTGTAACGCCCTCAGTGAGTATATTCGCTAAGTGGGTTTGACTACTTTCACTCGTTACCATAAGTATGGGAATATGTGATTGTTGGCTCTCACTGCGAATATATCGGGTTAGCTCTTGTCCATTGACTTCTGGCATATTGTAGTCAGTAACGACGAGGTCATACATATTTTCTTTTAATAAGGCAATGGCTTCATTACCATCAACGGCTTCGGTTATTTTAAGTAAACCCAAGTTGTTCAATACGCGTTTAATATGATTTCTGGCTAGGCGACTATCATCAACGAGCAAAACGCGCACTTGATGAACATCAAAGTAGTCAAGTTCTAGCTCATCGGTTGATAATAAATCAATGGTCGTGTTTATTGCTGTTGCTAAGTGATCAGAAGTAAAAGGTTTTGGTAATAAAGCAATAACACCAGATTGCTTAAACTCTTCTAATTTTTTCAGGCGACTCTCACTGGTAACTAGCATAAAAGGTGTGTCAGCAATAGCAGGGTTATTTCTTATTTTATGCAGCAATTCTATCGCACTACCGTCATCAAAATACATCGCGCTGGTAATTAAATCACGTGGATATTTTTCGGCACTGTCATAAGCTTCAGCAATGTTTTTAGCTTCTGATACTTGGGTGATACCCAGCTGTTTTAACTCTTTAATTATAATTTTTCTTTGTAAGTCAGAAGGCTCAACAACCAGTAAAGATAATTCATTTGGATTCATAATATTACTCTATAGTTTTTAATTGATTACTTAGCCACCAATAAATTTGACCTTAAAGCCACTTTTTTCGAGCACTAATTTTATTTCTTCGCGCTTATCACCTTGAACTTCTATTACGTCACCCACTACGCTGCCGCCAGTGCCACAGGTTTTTTTAAGTTTTTTGGCAAGTTCTTTTAAGGCTTTATTATCTAAACCTAAACCGGTAATGGTGATAACACCTTTTCCCTTTCTGCCTTTAGTTTCTCGACGTACTTTTGCAAAACCGTCTGACGGTGTAACTGTCGTACTTTTAGCCGGTGATATTCTTCCGTCAGCCGTTGAATAGACCAAAGCTTGATCGTTACTATTTTGCTTAGGGGCTGTATCGTCGATACTTTTACCAAAGGCACTAGCTAAGTCACTTAGGCTAGAAAATTTTTTTGTCATAGTTGTACCAATCTCACTAATTTCTGATCATTTCTATTGGTTAAAACAAGCCACTACTAGCTTGTTTATTTAATCATTATCGCTTTACCAATGCCGCTTATTAAGCAATGCAGTAGCCTATTGCCCTAAACAAGTCGTTATTAAATAAATGCTTTGTATTTGGTGATGTTACCTGCATATAAAGTAGAGCAGACAATTAATGGAACTGGCCCTACTGCTAAAATTTGGATAAAATAAAACCACTGCTCGAGTGGTTTTATTATACAGAGAATAAAGTGAGCTTAAAGCTTACTTTCTAATTCAGGTAAAGCGTCAAATAAATCAGCCACTAAACCGTAATCAGCTACTTGGAATATTGGTGCTTCAGCATCTTTGTTAATCGCAACAATGACTTTAGAGTCTTTCATACCGGCTAAATGTTGAATAGCACCTGAAATACCTACGGCGATATATAAGTCAGGAGCAACAATTTTACCTGTTTGACCCACTTGCATATCGTTTGGTACAAAGCCAGCATCAACCGCGGCACGAGAAGCGCCAATGGCTGCGCCTAACTTATCAGCTATACCATCAAGTAATTTGAAGTTTTCGCCGTTTTGCATACCACGACCACCAGAGATGATCACACTTGCCGCACCGAGTTCAGGTCTTTCTGAAACCGAAAGTTGTTCACTTACGTAGCTAGAAATGCCGGCATCAGTGACCTTGTCTAGAGCAATAATTTCAGCATTACCATCAGTTGCAACGGCGTCAAAACCAGTAGAGCGAACAGTAATTACTTTTTTGCTGTCTAAACTTTGCACTGTGGCAATGGCATTACCAGCGTATATAGGACGGACAAAGGTGTCACTACTTTCTACGGCAATAATATCTGAAATTTGCGTAACATCTAATAACGCAGCAACACGTGGCATAAAGTTTTTGCCCGTTGTCAGTGCTGTCGCCATGATGTGGCTATAATCTGCGGCAAGTTCAGTCACTAATAATGAAACATTCTCAGCCAGTTGGTGTTCATAAGCGGCGTTATCAGCGACCAACACTTTTGAAACACCATTAACCTTGCTTGCTGCTTCAGCAATGGCTTGACAGTTGTGACCAGCCACTAAAAGATGAATATCTCCACCAATAGCTTGCGCTGCTGCAACAGTTTTTAGTGTATCGGCTTTTAATTCGCTATTATCGTGTTCGGCAAATACTAAAATGCTCATGAGATCACCTTCGCTTCATTTTTTAATTTTTCTACTAATTCATCAATGCTTTCAACAATAATACCGGCTTTGCGTTCAGCAGGTGGTGTAACTTTAATTAAATTAGTACGTGCGGTTAAATCAATACCAAAATCAGCGGCCGCTTTTACCACTAGTGGCTTGCGTTTGGCCTTCATTATATTCGGTAATGAGGCATAACGAGGTTCATTTAAGCGTAAGTCAGTGGTGACAATAGCTGGTAGAGTTAAGGCTATAGTTTGCAAACCGCTATCAACTTCACGAGTGACATTAACTTTATCGCCATCAATGCTTACAGCCGAGGCGAATGTACCTTGTGACATGCCAGTAAGTGCCGCTAACATTTGGCCTGTTTGGTTGTTGTCGCTGTCAATTGACTGCTTACCAAGAATAACCAGTTGTGGCTGCTCTTCTTCCACTATTTTTTGTAATAGTTTAGCAACGTTAATTGAATCTAAGCTTTCATCTGTCTCAATTTGAATAGCACGGTCAGCACCTAAGGCTAGGGCTGTACGCAACTGTTCTTGGCAAGATTTATTACCAATAGATACGGCGATAACTTCAGTGGCTATGCCCGCTTCTTTTAAACGAACGGCTTCTTCAACAGCAATTTCACAAAAAGGGTTAATTGCCATTTTTACATTAGCAAGATCGACATTTGAATTGTCTGCTTTAACACGTACTTTTACGTTATAGTCAATAACGCGTTTGATGGGTACTAATACTTTCATCGTTGCCTCTGATTATGTTGGTTGTAGGTAATCTTGGTTAAACTAAAGTTAATTCAACTTAACGCTATAATTATGGCTTGAAAGACTACTTGCAGATGACGTTTACGTCAACGTCTTCTGTCGATATGGTCAGTCAAATCGTGTTTAAATAAATATTATCGTTAATTAATGCAATACAAGATAGTATTTAACACGAATATATCTATAATGTTTGATATTATCAAACAGGTGTTTGAAAATCAAACGTGTGTTTGAATATTTCATATAATAATTAAATGATGGGAGATGTTATGGAACGCGAATCAATGGAGTTTGATGTTGTAATTGTTGGAGCGGGTCCTGCAGGCCTGTCGACTGCTTGTCAACTAATGAAACTTGCACAAGAAAAAGAACAAGAACTTATGGTCTGCGTAGTTGAGAAGGGCTCTGAAGTTGGCGCTCATATTCTTTCTGGTGCAGTTTTTGAACCACGAGCATTAAATGAATTATTTCCTGATTGGAAAGAAAAGGGTGCGCCTTTAAATACCGCTGTTACCGGCGATGATATTTATTTATTTAATGGCGAAAAGAGTGCGATAAAATTACCTAGTTTTAGTGTCCCTAAAACTATGCACAATGACGGTAACTACATTGTTAGTATGGGCAATGTTTGTCGTTGGTTAGCCGAACAGGCTGAAGAGTTGGGCGTGGAGATTTTTCCAGGCTTCCCTGCACATAGCATTATTTATAATGACGATGGCAGTGTTGGTGGTGTTACTACCGGTGATATGGGATTAGATGCAGAAGGTAAGCCTAAAGATTCGTTTATGCCGGGTATGGAGCTAAAAGCAAAATACACGGTTTTTGCTGAAGGCTGTCGTGGCCATTTAGGCAAAGAACTTATCGCTAAATTTGGCCTGGATGCTGATAAATCACCACAACATTACGGTTTAGGTTTTAAAGAAATTTGGGATATTGCCCCTGAAAAGCACCAAGAAGGTTTAGTGGTGCATTCTGCTGGCTGGCCGCTTGAGAAAGACACTAACGGTGGCGGTTATTTATATCATGCGGAAAACAACCAAGTTTTTGTTGGTTTAATTGTTGATTTAAGTTATAGCAATCCGCATTTAAGTCCGTTTGATGAGTTTCAACGTTACAAGCATCATCCTAAAATTGCCCAATATCTTGAAGGTGGCAAGCGTGTATCATATGGCGCAAGAGCAATGGCTAAAGGTGGCTTTAATTCACTACCTAAAATGACTATGCCAGGTGCGGTATTAGTAGGTTGTGACGCGGGTACCATTAATTTTGCTAAAATCAAAGGTAACCATACCGCGATGAAGTCTGGCATGTTGGCGGCTGAGTCTATTTTTGATGCCTTACTAACCGGTGATGAAGGTGGTAAGGATTTAACCAGTTTTACAGAGAAGTATCAAAATTCTTGGTTATATGACGAATTATATAAGACACGTAATTTTGGCCCAGCTATGCACAAGTTCGGCACCTTTTTAGGTGGCGCTTATAACACAGTCGACCAAAACTTCTTTGGTGGTAAGTTACCGTTCAACTTTAAAGATGACAGCTTAGATCATGAACAACTAAAACTAGCCGCAGATGTGCCGGTGATTAATTATCCCAAACCTGATAATAAATTGAGTTTTGATAAACTGTCATCAGTATTCTTATCAAATACTAATCATGCAGAAGAGCAGCCATGCCACTTGAAGTTAGCAGATAGCAGTATTCCTATTGGTGTTAACTTAGTCAAATATGGTGAGCCAGCGCGACTTTATTGTCCTGCAGGGGTATATGAAGTTGAAAGTACAACAGACGGCGATAAATTTGTTATTAACTCGCAAAACTGTGTGCACTGTAAAACTTGTGATATAAAAGATCCGAGCCAAAATATTACTTGGGTAACACCAGAAGGCACCGGTGGCCCTAATTATCCTAATATGTAGTAATATAAAACGGATGATTAGCCACTCGTTCAGATTGATGTGATTGTGTATATCGCTATTTTTGAACAAAAAAACCTGCAATTGCAGGTTTTTTTATGTTTATAAAATGGGGCTTTACAATTATAAAGTTTACTTTAGTGCTTTTTCAATGCCGTAGCGAGGAGCGCTGTCAATGCAGTTGATTAATGAGTTATTATCAAATTGAATTCTGCTAAGGCTGGTATTTCTAATTGCAGCTTGTTTTCTATCTGATCAAGTTTTAGTAAGCTTGCACAAATTATTGCCGCTTTATTTTCTAACGTATTAGCTTGGTTACTTATATCGATTTTTATATCATTACCCATTGACTCAATGCGTTGGTCAAAAGTTTCAACACGTTGTTCGGTACTTTGTTTTTCTTTATGGGTTATGGCTTCACCCACAGCGACTAAAATGTTACCGACAGAGTTAGTCACAATAGTTTCGATTTCTTTTTTAAATTCACCAGCAAAAATCTCATCAAAATCGTCGAAATCTTGTGGCGCAATATAGTAGCTTTCATCGCTATGGTTAAAGCGAGTACGTAGTCGCGATTTCATCTCATCAAACTTTTCTTGAAACTGTTGATGTGTAGCACTGTTTTCGCCAGTTAAGCTGCTGATCACTTTATTGACCGCTTTTAACCCGAGCTCAACACCTTCTATAGCGATTGAAACTATCGCAGGCACTTGTGATCTAATGCCGCGGGTATATTCGCTCAATTGACTTTTTTGTGCCTGGTTAAGCGCAACTTCACGGCCATAAACAAAAAGCTGATGTTGGCCATTTATTTGTACATAAGTTTGCCCCTGATTGACAATACGCAGGTGAGCTGGATCGATAATAACACCATAATTAAAATTAATATCGCATTGTTGGGCGTTTGCTGCGCTGATAAATAAACAGCTAACTAGTAAGCTGCGGGCGATAAATGCCATAGCAAAACTCCATATTATATCGGATTTGTAGCGGAAATTATTATATTGAAACAAGTGGTTCTATATGAACTTTTTGGTCTTTGTAAATGAAACGACTAGGGCCGTATTCACGGCGAGTTTTATCGTGATATTCACCGATGATAACTTGTACACCAGGATACACTTTTTCGCTTGCTTCAACACAACCACTGGTCATATATTCTTGCAGCTTCTCTTTATCTGACTCTTTTTCAGCGCTAAACTCAGCCATTTTTTTCATATGATAGCGGTAAGTGGAGATAACTTTCGCCAATATTTCTGGTTTTGCTTTATTTTTGGGGCGTTTTTTTAGTTTAATCACTGTATCTTTTAGCGCGAAAAGCGTATCAGACTCAGCTTTTATAGCTAGATCAATTTCTACAATTTTAGCTAAGCACTCGTGCATTCTATGGGCAAAAGTTATAATGGTCATACTGCCGGCTGTTGCACCTATTGTTCCTGCGTGCACTGACTTACCTGCACTAATATAGCCAGCAATAAGTTTACCGTTGGCTTTTTCTTCGCGACCAACCCACACCGTTTTATTAACCTTTACTATGCTATGCATTATTTGATTTTCAATTCGTAATGAGTCACAGGTGATATCGGCGTATTGGCAATATTTGGCAAAAACCTTACCATTGGCTTTAATATGAGCACTTAAGTGGATTTTAGAAATATCGACTGATTCAACTTCTTGTTTTTTACCAATAATACCTTTGCCAATAGTTATATCTCCACCAGCATCTAGCGTAGCAGATTCAACGAAACCGCCAATTGAAATGTCACCTGTAGCAACTACTTTCATGCCTTCACCAATGTCACCATCTATAATGACACTACCTTTAAATTTAACATGGCCAGTACCGACATCAACATTTTTAAGATGGTAAACACTGTCAACCTCCATACCGTTTTCAATAATACGAGGTAGGCCAACCAAGGTAGAAACTAAAATGCTGCTGTTTTTTGGGCTTAAAGCGGTTCCTTCACCAACTAATATGTCAATATCTGTACCAGGTGTAGAGTCTAATATATCGCCGGTGACGGTATAGCCTGGAATACCATTAGTCAGTGGGATTTTTTTAGCGAGAGGATCGCCTATTTTTACACAGATAATATCACCAAGATCGCGCATATCTACACTACCATCATCACGTTTTTTGGGTTTTAATATTCTATCTTGTGCACTCTCTACTAAGAGTTTTACATAGGCATTTTTACCCTCTATCGGTAATTTTCCGTGCGCTATTTCACACTTTACCATCGAACCGGCGGGCTCTTTAGCTGCCCGTTTGGCAAGTGATATTAATTGTTCTTTACTAAAACCTTTATAAACCTTAGCGGCTTGAGCCGCATCGAGTATTGCTTTTGCGCTCATGTGTTGGCCACCAAGCGCTGTTGTAACTTCTGCTGAAGCTGACATTTTGTCGTCAGCAATTTCAATTAAAAACGTAGCATCGCGCCGCTCAAGTATTTGGTATTTTATTTCACGACCAGTATGATTTTCTTTTAACGGTTTTAAAACACTTTCTAGTTCAGCGATGGCATTTTTAATATTAGCCTCAACAACATATAAATGACTGTATTGAGAGTTATTAATTAGCTCATGTATATCAGCTTCCGTTAGGGGGGTCTTCGTTTTTATCGGAGACAACACTAGGTCGATGTTATTGACTTCGTTACTTACTAAACTTACCTTGCTCACAAGCCTATAACTCCATTATTTTATAAAATTTACTATTCCCTGAATATAATTCTCTTGATGAACTTACCTTGCTCACAAGCCTGTAACTCCATTATTTTATAAAACTTATTATCCCTAAATATAATTCTCTTGATGAACTTTAATAAAATTTTCGGTGTTTATTTTTGAATAATCTAATTTATATTCTTTATTGTCTAATGCCTCGATAAACACTAAAGTTTTTTCTTGGCCAAACACGTCAGGTTTACACAAATCAATAAGTTCTTGATGGGCTCTTTTTGCATCTATGCGTTTTTCTGGTAAAACACCTTTATATAAATCAATACCTGTATGGCTTACTATTATCACTGGATGATCACCGTTAACCAAAAGTAGATCAATTTTTCTGTTTTTATGAATAATAGTGTTACGGCCACTGACTCTAAAGTTTTTATCGTTCAAAGTACTCTCCCTATGATAATGAGTGACTTGTCACTTTAACTTGTTGTCAAAGCAAATTTTGCTGCTAATGTTTAAATATATTATTTTATATTAATATCAGCTTGCAATAAGATTAAAATTTAATGGCTCTAAATATATAAAGATTTGAATCACTAAGCAATATAAAACCGCTCGCTTAGCTCAATTTGCCTTATAGATTAACTTATACGGTCCTAGTATGGTTCATCTTAACTATTTATTAACATCCTTCGGATTAAGTCTAAACTGCGAGCAGCAACCACCTGCTGAAAATGTTGTCTAGCGACAGGGATACAATAATACTTCGCCTGTAACGCTTGTTTGTTACCCCAAGCTATCCAGACCGAGCCGACAGGTTTATCTTCTGTAGCGCCATCTGGCCCTGCTATACCGGAAACAGCGATGACATAATCGGCATTCGACTTCGCTAAAGCTCCTTTGGCCATGGCTAACACGGTTGCCTTACTAACCGCGCCGTGGCTAATTAAAGTTGCCGCCGGCACATCAAGCATTTCACTTTTCATCTTATTGGAGTAAGTGACAAAGCCGGCTTCAAAAACTGCTGAAGCGCCAGCTATAGCGGTTATCTGACTGGCAATTAGTCCGCCAGTACAAGATTCTGCAAGAGTGATTTTTTGTTGTGATTTAATGAGTAAGGGGACAAGGTAATCAGCGATTGTTACATGGTTACTTTTACCTGTTGTGAGTATATGACTACCTAACAAGTTACTCAGCTTATGCTGCCATTGCGCTAATAGCTCTTTACCTTTTGGGCATTGAACGCTTAATTTCACTTCCAACAATGGCATCGCAGCGCGAAAACCAATCGCTATTTCATTAGGCCAGTCAGGCAACTTGTCATTGATCAGTGCCTGTAATGTTGACTCCCCCATACCAAAAGTCTGCAAACGGATGAGATTTTGTTTGTTTGTTATTGGAAATAATTGCTGCAAGCTAGGAATAATTTCATCTTTTAGCATGTGGCTTAATTCACTTGGCACCCCAGGGGTACAAATAATCAGACACTGGCCTAATTGAATACGAATACCGACAGCGCTGCCAGTGGCATTATCAACAATTTCACTGCCTAAGGGTAAGTAAGCTTGTTTTAAATTAGGTTGATTGAGTTGAGTGTTTCTGCCCTTGGCCCATTTTTTTAAGTGTGAATGTGCTTGTGGATCAAGGTGTAAGTCAACACAGCAAGCTTGTGCTAGTGCTTGTGATGTAAGATCATCAATCGTTGGGCCAAGGCCACCATTAATGAGCAATACATCTGCTGTTTGACTAAGTTGAACTATTTCGGCACATAAAAGTGCTAGATCATCAGCAATGGTTACTTTTTTATTGATAGTTAAGCCAATGTCATTGAGCTGTTGTGCAAACATTACTGAGTTTGTATCAATAACATCGCCGTTCATCAATTCGTTACCGGTTAACAGTATATTCACCTGAGTAGTCATATAGCGCCAAAATTCAATTGTAATATGGCTTTCATGTTAGCGAAAAAGTGGCTTGATTGCGCTGTAAATTTAGCTGATTGCTTTATTGTTTTTCACCTGATTGCCGTATTGTCATTATAGATAATAAATATAATGCAAAATGAGCGATTAATAGCAAAAAACAAAAGTAGAGGGGTTATTAAGTGTGTTTTTTTACCTTGTGGTTCTTTCATCTGTCACTATCACTCTGACTAACATAGAGGCTAAAGCCTGTATTATATGGTAATCTTGATGATAGCAATGCTTAAGTGAAAATAGTCAAGCCGTACTAAAATAAAGCAGAAATATACTATTGTTGAAATACGAACAAAAATTGTTGAAATACGAGCGAAATTTTTGAAACACTAGCCAATTTTTAGTCCAATACCCAAGCCTTTAGCTTGAAGTGGTTTGGCTACATCACTATGAATTAATAAGACTTTTTATAAAATGACCAAGAAAATACAGTCGTACCATCGCACACTTTTGTTTGGTAAATGGTATCGCAGCGAACGAGATGACGAAGGTTACATGTTTACCGAGTTTGCAGAAATCTCAGCTGATGGCCGCTATGAATTTACTTTTATGCAGCATGACGACCATGGTACGGTTTCAGAACAATCGGTAGAATCAGGTGATTGGGGTTTAGTAGGCGATATTCACTTTACCATTAGTAAGAGTGAATTTGTCAATGATGAACATTATGCGGCGGACTTAGAGCATGATGATAATTATCATGCTTATCGCGTACTGACCTTAAATAGCCAAATTTTTGAATATCAACACATCTTAAGTAATGAAGTGTTTATCCTGCGCCGAGTTATTGATAATATTGCCTTAAGTTAAACTTATTTAAACTAATACAAGGGCAAAAGTATCGTCTTCTTGTTATCAGTTTCCATTTATCATTTTTATGAGAGTTCGGATGAAGCAATTTAAAGCAGCCAGTTTAATGACGGCAATCAAAACACCATTTAATGTCAAAGGCGAGATAGATTTTAATACTTATGATCAATTGGTCGCTAAACAAATTAAAGCCGGTGTTGATGGCATTGTTGTTGGCGGTACTACAGGTGAAGGACACTTGCTTACTTGGGAAGAACATTTAATCCTTATTGCTCATAGTGTTCACAAACATGGTAAAGATTTACTTATTATCGGTAATACCGGTAGTAACAACACTCGAGAAGCTATTAAAGCGACACAATATGGTTTTGCTGCCGGTATGGATGCAACACTGCAAATTAATCCCTATTATGGTCGCAGCTCATCTGAAGGTGTCATAGCGCATTTTGAAAAATTGCTTGATATTGGCCCCACTTTTATTTACAACGTGCCAAGCCGCACAGGTCAGGATTTAACGCCCGCCTTAATTAAGCCATTATCAAAACATAAAAACTTTATCGGTGTTAAAGAATGTACCGGTAATGAGCGCATCGCCTATTATGAAGAGCGAGGCATTGCTTGCTGGTCAGGTAATGATGATGAAAGTGCCGCTGGGCGCCATCAGTATGGCTCTCATGGTGTTATTTCGGTAACTTCTAATATTGTTCCTAACTTAATGAGACAATTAATCGATGCGCCAAACGACAGTTTACAGCAAAGTATGCAACCGTTAATGCAATGGCTTTTTTGTGAACCGAACCCCATTGGTATTAATACCGCACTCATGATGACAGGTGCTGTAGCGCCTATTTTCAGAATGCCTTATAAAGCATTAACTAAAGTTCAGCGTGAACAAGGTCTAGCCCTACTTGCCAATATTGCTAAAGATGAACTTGTAGGTGATAAACTGATGTTAATGGCAGATGATGATTTTCAATATTGTTGTTAAAAAACCTAACACCTAAAGCGTTAAGTTCATAACCTAACCAGGTCTTAAAAATTAAAAAAACAGTGAGCTTATGCTCGCTGTTTTTGTTTCTAAGGCTATAACTAATCTAAAAGTAAATTAAAAGTAAGTTAAAAGTAAGTTAAATTTACTTGAACTTGCTGCTAATCGAGCAATTTTGCTAATTGCGGGTGAAGTTCAATCGGCAGAGAAAAGTGCTGCTCAGTTTTGTTTGTTGGACAGAAAAATTTGAGCTGTACGGCGCAAAGTTGTAAATCTACTTGCTCATCAGCGTTGTTGAGTTGATTTAGCTCTGCTGCCTTGCCATGCAGTCGGTCGCCAACCACGGGCAAGCCAATGCTAGCAGCGTGAATGCGTATTTGATGCTTGCGACCAGACTCAATGTTAACTTGCAGTAAAGATAAATTGCTTGCTTGGTGATGTTCAAGACAAAGAAAATGACTGCGCGCGCTTTTATCATCAATAGCCAAGTCAATAGTTTCAGGTTGCGGACGCTGCTGGTGATCGCCATGAACAATAATATGATAGGTTTTTTCTACTTGGTTTTGCTCAAAAATCATACTTAATGCCCGTGCGGCACTTTTACTGTGAGCAACTAAAATTAAGCCAGTGGCGGCACGGTCAAGACGATGTACGGGGAAAACTGGCCGTTCAGGAAGCAAGTTTTTTTGTGCCCAGCGCGTTACGGTGCAATGGTCACTCCACTTTGAGCCCTGAGACAACATGCCGTAAGGTTTATACCAAACACTGTAATCACTTAAGTCGGCGATTAATATTGCCGGTGTTGGGGTTTGAGATAAAACATTCACGTCATAATAAAAATGCAGTTTATCGTCGATATGTAATTTTTTTTTCAGGCGACGGCAGCGTTGTGTCGTTTTACCGCGGCTATGCCATAATGCGCCTTTATCAATCGCTTTTTTTATTTCACCGACGCTTAAGTCACATTGAATTTGCAGCGCTTCAACGATATTTATCGCGCGATCAATATTGATATGGCATTCAAATTTTTTCAAAATAAATCTACTCAATTAATAATTAATGCTTAGTTTAACAAATTTCTTCCAATAATTGGCATGGCTAAAAGCAACTTATTATTGCTGCAAGGGAATATTGACGATAAATATGTTTAATTAAGTGTAATTGCCCTTGGTTTTTAACTTCAGAGAAAGATAAAATACCCGCAACAGTAAAACTAATATGAGCACAAGCTATGCAACGTAACGAAAAATTATTTCCACTCGATAACGTCGGTAACGCACTATGGGAGATGTTAAATAGTGGTGATGATTTAACTATTGAACGCGAGTTTGAATTTTCCACCATTTTCTCAAGTCAAGACCAAGCCTTAAAATTTGGTCAGTTACTGTTAGAAAACAATCAGAAATTATCTTTTTGTCCTTATGAAGGCGATGACAATCTTCCTTGGGAAATTACTGCTTATCCTTTTATGTCAGCGAGTTATGAAAATATCGCCGCTTATCAAGAGCTACTAATGACTAGCGCAACACCCTTTTCTGGCCAGTATGACGGCTGGTATTGTGTTGATACGAGCAAAACCTAAAGGTTGAGAATTTTTTATGGATGAACAACAGTTTGATCGTCTAAAAAGTGTCAGCGCTAAATCATTTAATGATCAAAAAGCCTTGATAAAAAAAGTGCTAGCGGGACGAGACATGGCATGTAAGCAATGTGGAACATTTATCAGAGTTACTTTGCCTGAAGATAAAAAAACCACAGGTTTATTCTGTGCTAAAGGTTGCACGAATATCGCTTTAGATTTTGTCATATAACGAGTTAAGTGATTTTTCTTAGCTCGTACGTTTGGCCTAGCTCGTTATGTTTTATTTGCTATAAAAATGTTGCGATATCTGCAAGCGTTTTTTTTGTTGTTGCGTGATCTGGAATGGTCGCGTTTTCACTTGGATAACCAACAATAAGCAGCATATAAGGGCGGCTATTATCATCACGACCACAAATTTTACTTAAAAATGACATGGGTTTTGGGGTATGGGTTAAGGTGACTAAGCCGCTTGAGTGTAAGGCATTAATTAAAAAACCAGTGGCGATACCCACCGACTCATGCACATAATAATTGGTATTCTTATCTGCTGTAGCAACCCCGCCTTTTTTCTCACTGAAAACCGCAATTAACCAAGGCGCATGCTCTAGGTAAGGCTTTTTAGCATCTGTGCCTAAAGGCTTTAAAGCGTCTAACCATTCTTCACTTGCTCGGCCCTGATAGAAATTACTTTCGTGGATCTCAGCTTGCTGGCGTATTTGTTTTTTAACGTCAATATCGTTGATTGCAACAAAATGCCATGGCTGATGATTAGCACCACTTGGCGCTGTTCCTGCTGCTTTTATACAGTTTTCAATGATCTGTTTTGCCACCAAGCGATCACTAAAACTGCGAACACTGTGGCGACGTTTAATATTTTCATAAAATTCAGCCGAGCGCTGTAACATTTCTTCAGGGGGGTATTCAATATAATCGCTTAAAGGCGATGAGTTATGGGCCTTCATAAACTAACTTCTCTTATCAATATTTTTTATAGCTTATCGATAAAACTCATCAAAAGGCAAGTTTATGTCAGCAAACTATATTTTAAAGGAGCGAGAAGTTGCTAGATATATCAGGGGGAGGGTAGTGATTTAAAAATCGTGGTGTTTTTGATGAGATAACTTAATCAAATAGCTATTGAGCCCAGTATAGCGACGGGTAACTTCAGCGTTATACACGCCAATGAAAAGGAATAGGGTCATAATTAAGCTGATGGCGGGTAAACTCACCGTTTGAATATAGGCAGACAACAGTGTGGTGATAACCGCACCCACAACGCAATAGCTTAAGGTTATGCGCAACCATACGTATGTTGCCATTAATGCTTTCTCTAGATAGAGCGGCTTTATCGATGTGACTTTTTTCAATGGCTGATTTTCTTACTATACAAAGTTAATTATTCATTAATAAGTATAATTAACTAAATAGGAATATATAAGTTAATTTATATTCAAAAATAATATATGAAAGAAGTGAAGTTTATAATCTCATAGCTTTTTTTCAGTGCGAGGTTTAAATTTTTTATTTCAATAGCTTATGAGGTTTTATTTTTTAATGCTCGCAAGCGTAGTGAAATCAATAAAAAACCACTTGTGTTTGACAGCATAATTATCAACGCAGAAATTTAAATGGACTAAAGTTATTCATTAACTCCTTAGGGATAAATAAGGTTTTAAAATGAAAAGCTTTAAGAATATTTTAGTGGTTGCTGAAAATATTGGCCAAAATCAAACATTACTGCACAAAGCGCTAACGCTTGCGCAACGTGCCAAGGCAAGTTTAACGATTATGGCCAATAATCAAGGTAATGAAATAGCGCCGCATCTTGAGTTGATTTATCAACAAAAAATAGCAGATTTAGCCATGCTAAATGGCTATCAAGCATCAAGACTTAACATGGATATCAATATAAAATATTGTGCAGCGCCGTTTTCTCACCAAGCGATACTAGCTGAAATTACTGAACATGCTTATGATTTACTGATTAAAGACATTCATTCAGCACATTTTCAGTGGGGTTTATCTTGGTCTGATAATTATTATTTATTGCGCGAAGGTGAGACAAATCTCTTGCTCGTTGGTGAAACACAATGGCCAAACAGAGGCAAGATTCTAGCGGCGCTAGAAACAGAAGAGTTAACTGAAAAACATCAACAACTAAACCATTTTATGATAGATAAAAGTCAGTACTTGGCTACACTATTAAATAGTGAAGTGCATTTGCTCAACTGTTATCAAGAACAGCCAAGCATTTCATTGGCTGACCAGCTATTTGCCGGAGGATTTGAAGAGCCATTACAACAGCATTGGCGTCACTTACAAGACTCAGCATTACGCTATGGTTTACAACCAGAGTCTATACACGTTGAACCGGGATTACCCGAGTACGTTATTCCACATGTAGCTAAAAAATATCATGCGAATATTGTTACCCTTGGGGCTGGTGAGCATCATGGTTTAATCGATTTACTTAAAGGCCACTCTTGCGAGTATGTTGTTGATGGCTTAGCTTGTGATGCCCTCATTTTAAAAGCTAAAAGCTAAAAGGTCTAATGCACAATAGTACTTATTAGGAGGCATAAAAAAGTTAGGAGGCATAAAAAAAAGCGCCATCAAGGCGCTTTTTTAATGCTGATATTTTTTATACTGAGATTGACGACTTAAGCAATGAACCTCGACCTAAGCAATAAACCTCGACCTAAGCAATGAACCTACGCGCGTTACGGAACATACGTACCCAAGGCGAATCTTCTTGCCATTCGTCAGGGTGCCATGAGTTAGCTACGGTGCGAAAAACGCGTTCAGGGTGCGGCATCATAATCGTTACGCGACCATCAGTGGTGGTTAATGCCGTAATACCGTCTGGCGAACCGTTAGGGTTTGCCGGATAAGTTTCAGTGATCTGACCATAGTTATCGACATAACGCATAGCCACTGTGCCAGATGTATTTGCGCTATCAATCGCGTCATCAGAACTAAACTCTGCTCGACCTTCACCGTGTGATACGGCGATAGGCATACGAGAGCCAGCCATACCATCAAAGAAGATAGATGGCGTTGGTTGTATTTCAACTAAACTAAAGCGCGCTTCAAAGCGCTCCGACTGGTTTTGTACAAAGCGAGGCCATGCGGCTGCACCCGGAATAATTTCTTTCAGGTTTGACAACATTTGACAGCCGTTACACACACCTAATGAGAAAGTATTTTCACGTTCAAAGAATGTTTTGAACATGGCTTTGGCATCTTTGTTGAACAAGATTGATTTTGCCCAACCTTCACCAGCGCCTAATACATCACCGTAAGAGAAACCACCACAAGCCACTAAACCATTAAAGTCAGCTAAATCAGTACGGCCAGATAAAATGTCTGACATATGCACATCAATAGCAATAAAACCTGCACGATCAAAGGCCGCTGCCATTTCTACATGAGAGTTAACGCCTTGCTCACGTAAAATGGCAATACGCGGATTGGTACCCTGTTGTGCATCTTGTGCAATTAAATGTGCAACAATATCTTCATTGATATCAAAGCTTAAGTCAGCACTTAGGCCTGGGTCTTCGGTATCAAATTTAACAAAGTGCTCTTGTTGTGCACATTCTGGATTATCACGCAGTGACTGCATTTTATAGGTGGTTTGTGCCCACGTAGTACGGTAATAAGTACGAGAGTTTTCTAACACCACTTCGCCATCACGGCTAAAGCGGAGTGTATCTTCGTTATTGATACGACCAATATCAGTACAACAATCAGCAATACCGTACTCAGCAAAAACAGCCTGAATAGCATTAGCATCACTGGCGAGAATTTGAATGACTGCGCCAAGCTCTTCATTAAATAATACATCAACGTCGTTGCCTGATATGGATGTTAACTGAGATAAGTCGATATCAACACCGGTATGGCCAGCAAAAGCCATTTCAACCACAGTGGTGAATAAGCCGCCATCAGAAATATCATGGTAAGCGATCAGTTTCTCATCACGCACTAAGGTTTGCATGGCATTGAAGAAAGCTTTTAAGGTTTCAGGACTATCAACATCAGGCGTTTCATTGCCTAACTGTTTATAAACCTGAGCTAAACATGAACCCCCTAAACGCTGTTTACCTTTTGATAAGTCAATGGCAATAAGTTGCGTCTCGCCTAAATCTATACGTAATTCCGGCGTTACCGTTTTACGAATATCTTCAACAACACCAAAAGCGGTAATAATTAATGACATTGGCGAGGTAACAGATTTTTGCTCACCGTTTTCATCCCATTGGGTTTTCATCGACATCGAGTCTTTACCCACGGGGATAGTCAAGCCAAGCGCTGGACAAAGCTCTTCACCAATGGCTTTAACTGCTTCATATAAACCCGCATCTTCACCCGGATGGCCTGCTGGTGACATCCAGTTAGCTGAAAGCTTAATGCGATTTAAATCGCCAATATCAGTACCGGCAATATTAGTTAACGACTCAGCAACCGCTAAACGCGCTGAAGCGCCAAAGTTTAATAACGCTACTGGGGTACGCTCACCTAATGACATAGCTTCGCCGTGGTAAGAGTCAAGTGCTGAAGCGGTAACACCACAATCAGCCACAGGTACTTGCCATGGGCCAACCATTTGGTCGCGATTAACCATGCCAGTTACTGAGCGATCGCCTATGGTAATGAGGAAAGTTTTTTCTGCAACCGTGGGGAGTGATAAAATACGTTCTGCCGCATCAGCTAAAGTGATGTCAGCAACAGAGAAGTTATCGCCAGCGGCTTTTGCTGTTTCCACGTCCTTGAATATTTTAGGGGTTTTGCCTAATAACACTTCAAGCGGTAAATCAATCGGTGTATCGAGTTTATCATTACCGGCAAAGTGGGCATCAGTCACGGTTAAATGTAGCTCTTCGGTCGCACGACCAACGACAGAAAACGGTGCACGTTCACGATGGCATATTTGTTCAAAAGTCGCTAAATTTTTGTCTGATACGGCAATAACATAACGTTCTTGAGACTCGTTACACCAGATTTCATGTGGCGCCATGCTGCGTTCATCATTAGGGACGTTACGCAGTTCAAAAACACCACCACGACCGCCATCAGCGACTAACTCAGGGAAAGCATTAGATAAACCACCTGCACCCACATCATGAATAAAAGCAATAGGATTTTCCTCTCCTAGCTGCCAACACTTATCAATAACTTCTTGGCAACGACGTTCCATCTCAGGATTTTCACGTTGAACAGAAGCAAAATCTAAACTTTCAGCGGATTGACCTGATGCCATTGAAGAAGCGGCACCGCCACCTAAACCAATGTTCATTGCAGGGCCGCCAAGGGCAATTAAGTTAGCACCGACAACAATTTCACGTTTTTGTACGTGTTCATCACGAATATTGCCTAAGCCACCGGCCAGCATGATAGGTTTGTGGTAACCACGCACTTCACTGCCATTGAATGAATTAACTTGTTCTTCATAGGTACGAAAGTAGCCTAAAATAGCTGGACGACCAAATTCGTTGTTAAATGCGGCGCCACCTAATGGGCCTTCAGTCATGATATCTAAGGCTGAAACGATACGATTAGGTTTGCCAAAGTCGGTTTCCCAAGGTTGTTCAAAACCAGGTATACGTAAGTTTGAAACTGAAAATCCGACTAAACCTGCTTTGGGTTTTGAGCCGATACCGGTTGCGCCTTCGTCACGAATTTCACCACCTGAGCCAGTTGCTGCACCTGGATAAGGAGAAATAGCGGTAGGGTGGTTATGCGTTTCAACCTTCATTAATATTTGAATGTCTTCATGGTGATAACCATAAATATTAGTGTCTGGATTTGGAAAGAAACGACCACCTTTATTGCCGACCATAACCGCAGCGTTATCTTTGTAGGCACTTAAGACAAAATCAGGATTGAGTTCATGCGTGTTGCGGATCATCTTAAACAATGATTTCGGCTGTTTTACACCGTCAATAGTCCAATCGGCGTTAAATATTTTATGACGACAATGTTCTGAATTCGCTTGGGCAAACATGTACAGTTCTATATCGTGGGGATTACGGCCAAGTTTAGTAAAGTTTTCGAATAAATAATTAACTTCGTCATCGGCTAAGGCAAGGCCGAGTTCACTATTGGCTCGAACTAAAGCGTTTTTACCGCCGTGTTCAATATCAATGCTGGTAAGTTCACCTGGCTCTGCACTAGCAAAAAGTGCGGTAGCGTCATTGAGATCAGTGAAAATGGCTTCCATCATGCGATCATGAATTAAATTATTCAATGTCGATTGTTGCTCTGTCGTCAATGGCACTGAATTTTCGGTACTGACATAATAAGCTAAACCACGTTCAAGGCGAATAACCTTAGTTAAACCACAGTTGTTGGCAATGTCGGTAGATTTTGATGACCAAGGAGAAATAGTGCCAGGTCGTGGGGTTACTAAGATAAATTGCCCGACAGGCTCATGTTCTTCAATGGTCGGACCGTACTTAAGCAGTTGCTGTAAAACCTGAGACTCTTCAACGTTTAGTGCTGCTGAAATATGAGCAAAGTGGCTAAATTCAGCATAGATATCCGTGATGGGCAGTTGCAGCTCAGTACACTGATTTAATAGCTTGTTTACTCTAAAATCAGAAAGTGCTGGCGCACCGCGAAAGGTTTTCATCAACATCGACATAGACTATTTCACCGGGTTATATTAATTAAGGAAATTAAGCATAAAAAACGCGCGTATTATAGATGAAACAGGGCGATTAGAGAAATGATTTGTCTCATTTCAAACTAATTTTATGAGGGTAAAACTGGTTAAGCAGTAAAAAAATAGCTTTTTAAATAACTCAATTCACGTGACAATGGCTACTATGATAAAAAAACAAATAAAATTATTTGCTCATAAAGTGAATGTACATAAGCTGTTAACCTTATTGTTACTGCCCTGTATCTTTATTTTGTCTGCTTGTGAAACACAAAAAACCTCGGCAAATTTGCAGCGTATTATTGATCGCGGCTATGTAACCGTAGGCACACTTTATGGTAACACTAGTTACTATCTTGATGCCGAAGGGCCGGCAGGTTTTGAATACGAACTTGCGCAAGAATATGCTGAATATTTAGGTGTCGAATTAAAAATGATGCCGAGTTACAACTTAAAAGAGTTATTTCAGCAACTCGATAATGGCAGCGTCGATTTACTCGCTGCGGGGCTAGCGGTAACAGATGAACGTCTGAAAAATTATCACTTTTCGCCAAGTTATGATGAAGTCAGCCAAAAGTTGGTTTTCAAGCAAGGTAATATTCGCCCACGTACATTGGCTGATTTAACCGGCACGTTAGAAGTGCTAGAGCAATCTAGTCACGTGGAAAGTTTAGGGCAATTAAAATTATCTAACCCTGAATTGTCATGGTCGACCACTAACGAGTTAGATAGCGAAGAACTTTTGTTACGTGTACTAATGGATGAAATTGACTATACCATCGCAGACAGTAATGCTTTGGCCATTAGTCGCCGATATTATCCAGAGATCAGTATAGGATTTACTATCAATGAAGCAGAGTCTTTAGCTTGGATGATCAATAAAAATAGCGATGATTCCATTTTTGCTAGTTTAATTGAGTTTTTTGGTCAAGTGCATCATAACGGTGTTTTGTTAGCCTTGAATGATAAACATTATGGCCACATTGAAGAGTTCAATTATGTCGATACCCGTATGTATATCAAAGCAATTGAAAAAAAGCTGCCTAAATACCAGCCGCTATTTGAAAAATATGGTCAAGGAGTTGACTGGCGCTTATTGGCGGCAATAAGTTACCAAGAGTCGCATTGGGAGCCTCATGCTCGTTCTTATACCGGTGTGCGTGGCATGATGATGTTGACCTTGCCGACAGCAAAACAAATGGGTATAAAAAGTCGCTTAGATGCAGAGCAAAGTATTCGTGGTGGTGCTAAATATATTAAACAACTTATTCAACGTATGCCTGCACGAGTGCCAGAGCCGGATCGACTTTGGTTTGCGTTAGCGTCTTATAATGTTGGCTTAGGGCATTTAAACGATGCGCGTAAAATCACCCGACAACAAGGTGGAGATCATGACCGCTGGGTCGACGTAAAAGAACGTTTACCGCTCCTAAAGCAAAAGAAGTTTTATAAAAAAACCCGTTATGGTTATGCTCGTGGTGATGAACCTGTTCATTACGTAGAGAATATTCGTCGTTACTATGATACGTTAACTTGGATAGACAATCAGACTAAGCAACAGCCGGCGAAAAGTGAGTTAACGGTGAATGCGGCTGAAGAATAATGGTTAAGGCATACTAGAATATTATCTGTTATGTCACTAAGTTGTCACAAAAGTGGGTAATACTAAGTCCAGTAACCAGTAACCAGTAACCAAGGGATTAAATAAAGGATTAAAAATTCAACAAGGATAAATAGTTAAATTCAGATGTTTTTGTTCCAGACTAAACATAAGTAGCTACAGCTATGTCACAACACGGCTGTACGTTATTAGCAAAGCCTTGTAGCTTGAGGTAAGTCAGTAGAACAAGGCAAAACAAGTGTTGAGCAATAGTGAGTTTCACAATTGCGCACAGTGAAGAAATTTATTATTTAGACAATTTGAAGGTGATCCATTTGCTAATCTGTTTGGTATAACACTAGTATTAGTAGTCTATATATTATTAGTTATACTCATGCCAAAGAGGTAAATATGAGAATTAAAAAAAGTTTATTAAGCAACCAAAGAAAAAGAACATTAAATCGTAATAAAACAAGATTAGTTAATCGCCGTCATACCCAATTTGCCTTGGATCTGTGTAGTAACGACCGCCCGTGGTTAAATAGTGAAAGCGAGCTGGATTTAAATTAATTTGCTAGCCTTTTAATCGTGCTTGTAGCGGTTCCAGTCGCTTTTTCAGTCATTTCGCTCCCACATTAATTGCACCAACTTCCATTGTAGTCGTCATAAAGTCACGCCATCGTTTTAAATAATCAACTATGTATTGCCAATACAATCGGCTTTTTCATTAATTAATCAAAGTGCATATTTCAGCTGTGCAACAAAGAGCGTCTAAGTAGGTGTAAAAAAATCCCATCTAAGTTAAGCTAAACCTAACTTAAGAAAATCAATGTTTAATGAGGTCTTTTACTTATGGATGAACATGGCATTTTTTCAGTTGTACTCGAGGGCAATTTGTTAAGCATTACTTTATTAGGTACGTTTAATGATATTGCAACACTTTCTGCTTGTCAGCAAATAGAAGCTAAAGTTGAAAGCTTGAATGGTCAAGCCTTTGGCATATTGCTTAATTGTATTGGCTATGAAGGTAGTACGCCTGATGCGCATAAAATATCCAACCAGTATTTACTATGGTTAAATAAAAGTAATTATATTGCCCTAGCCACTATTTATAGCCAGAATATTTATGCTGATATTGTAAAAAATGAGCAAGCGGCATTATCTGAACTCAAAAGCCGTCGAGAGTTTACTGACGTGCAAGAAGCAAAACTTTGGCTTATAAGCCAGTTGTAGTGTGCAAGATTTCTAGCACAATATTCCCAATGTCATATTTTTACAAATGGGATTGTGTTTCCTCGTTATAATCATTTGGCCATTTTAATTGGTGTTATTCAAATGGTGTTTATTCTGGGATTCTTAGCGCTTTTTTTGCCGCTTGTTTTTCAGCTTTTTTTGCTGCTCGTCGACGTTTAAAAAAAGTCGACAGCATAGTACTGCATTCATCGGCTAAAAGACCGGCTGTGACCGCCACTTGATGATTATGTTTTTCATGCTTTACTAATGAAAAAGCACTGCCTGCAGCCCCAGTTTTTAAATCGTGACTGGCAAAGACTAATCGCTTGATACGACTGTGTACCAATAAACCAGCACACATTGGGCAAGGCTCAAGGGTAACGTATAGCGTGCAATCTAGTAGACGATAATTTTGTAAATTTTTACCCGCATCACGAATGGCCATCATTTCTGCATGTGCTGAAGGGTCATTATTCATAATCGATTGATTAAAACCTTCGCCAACAATTTCCCCTGCAGAAACAACCACAGCGCCAACTGGAATTTCATCATGACTGTCGGCAATTTTGGCTAATTCAATAGCGCGGCGCATAAACTTACGATCGTCATCAGAAAAAGCGTCATCAGAAAAACTGTCATCATAAACACTGTGGTCAGAAACCCCGTCATCATTTACTTTACTAACGACAGGATCTTTGTGTTTATCTGCTAAGGTATTTTTTATCATAAGCTATAAAAACATTTCTAATAAATCATTAAGGTAGCGGTGGCCAAGTGTGCTGACTGACCAATGTGTGCCATTAAATTCCATTAGGTTTTTATCTTGGGCTTTTAATAATATCGGTAAAACACTGTTAATGCTTAAGCCGGTATACGCTTGATATTCATCGAGTGAGAAACCTGAAAACAAACGTAAACGATTCATCATGTATTCAAAGGGCAATTCTTCATCGCTTACGGTATGCAGTTTATCCAGTGCTTTTCTACTGATATCTAAATAACCTTTTGGATGTTTTACTTTTACCGTACGATAAATAGTTTGTTCTTCAACATCAGTAATTTTGCCATGTGCGCCACAACCAATGCCAAGATAATCGCCAAACTTCCAGTAATTAAGGTTATGCTGACATTGAAATTCAGGCTTACTGTAAGCTGAAATTTCATATTGCTGATAACCGGCTTGGTTTAATAACGCAATGCCTTGGTCTTGGATATTCCAAAGTACTTCATCTTGCGGTAATTTCGGTGGCCGCGAATGAAAGGCAGTATTAGGTTCAATGGTTAATTGATACCAAGAAATATGGCTTGGATTTAAGCTAATAGCTGTTTTTAAATCATCAAGTGCATGGGCTACCGTTTGTTCTGGTAAGCCGTGCATTAAGTCAAGATTAAAACTTTTCACCCCACACTCGTGCGCTAACTTTGCCGCTACTTTAGCTTGCTCGCTATCATGAATACGCCCTAGTTTAATTAATTTATCTGAAGCAAAACTTTGTACACCCACCGATAATCTTGAAACACCGCCATTAAAAAAACCGATGAACTTATCTGCTTCAACCGTGCCTGGGTTGGCTTCTAAGGTGATTTCGATATCAACTTTATGCTCAAAGCGTTGCAGAACTTGTGTTAGCAGTTGCTCAATAGCGGGTGCAGAAAACAAACTGGGTGTTCCGCCGCCAATAAAAATGGAATGTAAGGGCCTGTTGTTGAGCTTGAAACGGGTAATATCACTGTCTAAATCAAGCAACAGCTGCGAAATATAGTCTTGCTCAGGAATAGCATGCTTTAATGCGTGCGAATTAAAATCACAATAGGGACATTTTTCTACACACCAAGGTATGTGGATATAAAGTGAAAGTGGCGGTGCAATTAACATCTAAGCGAGTTCTTCTAAAAGCAGTGGCACCAATTTCTGTAGTGCTTCGCCACGATGGCTGAGTTGGTTTTTTAGCTCTCTTGGTAATTGTGCCGATGTCATTTGATGTTCAGCTTGCCAAAATACGGGATCATAGCCAAATCCTTGCTGACCTATTTTTTCTCTGCAAATGCTACCTTGCCATACACCATGACAAATAAGCGGCGTTGGATCGTTTTCATGGCGCATATAAACCAGCACACAATGAAAACGCGCACTGCGTTGCTCATCAGCAATGTTTTCTAGGGCGCTTAGCAGCTTAGTGGTATTGTCATCATCATTGGCATTTTCGCCGGCATAACGAGCTGAATAAACACCAGGTGCGCCGTTTAAGGCGTCAACTTCTAGACCTGAATCATCAGCAATAGCAGGTAAACCGGTGATTTTCGCTGCGTGACGAGCTTTAATAATCGCGTTTTCGACAAAGGTTGTGCCGGTTTCTGCAACATCACTTACATTGAATTCGCTTTGTGGCTTAATTTCAATGTTGTGCGTTGCTAGCAAACTGGCAAGTTCGTTAACTTTACCTTTGTTACCTGTGGCTAATACGATAGTGGTCATGGAAAATACCTTTTATATTTCTAGCTAAAAGCCTAGCTAATGTCTGATTAGCGGCCTAGCTTAAACAAGCCGTGAACAACCTATGATAGTGATAAGTAAACGACTAGATAAATTAATTAAAACAATGGCGCGCATAATACCTTAATCTGCATCAAAGAGGGAGCGTCAAAGACACAATTACCCAGAACTGAGCACAAGAAGGCGATAATGTAATGAGATTGCTATCAGGGCCAAAACGCTAGTTTATGTTAACAGCAGGCAATAAAAAACGGCAAATTAATTGCCGTTTTTTTGGGGGCAGTATTATTAGTAGCTTAGCTAGTCAACATAAAGCTAGGCAAGATAAAACTAATCAACATAAAATTTTTGAGAAAACTTTAAGTTATGTTGCTTGCCTTTATCTGTGATATTAATATCAAAATAGATGGTTTCTTTATTGGTATAACTCACTTGTGCGAGATAATAAACCGCATCACCTTCTTTTACTTCGGTAAATTCTAATGATTTAATTTGCCCAACATCGTTTCGAGCTTTACCGTTAATAAATACCGCTTTTGACGGATTGCCCGTTTGGGTATTATCCAGCACTGAGATATTGACTAAACCTTTATAGCGGCTACGTTCAATACCGTATGCTTTAGCAATTTCAGGTGTTAAAAATGCCGAACCTAAGGCAATGTAATGTACATTAAGACCATCCATTTTTTTCATGTTTTCAGCGCTACTGGTGGTAATAACAGACAGTGCTAATAAAGTAATTAATACAAATTTGTTGATGATACTTTTCATGTTGATGACCTTATTATTTAAGTCGTTGATGTTTAGTATATATGACAATCTCAAATTAGATAACCGCTTACAACATCCCCCAATACGGTATCCAACCTCTAAAGAGAATATTAAGTACGTTCAATAATAAAAAGGCGATCAGCACAGATAAATCAAGTCCACCAATGCTGGGGATAATGCGTCTAATCGGTTCTAAAACCGGTGTAGTCAGTTGATGAAAAATCATTTGCGTTGGATTGTAACCTTGAACTACCCAGCTCATTAACGCCATAACCAACATAATGATAAACAGTAAAATTCCGGTTTGTTTAATAAGATATATTAAGCCCAAATACAAAGCAGAAACGATATCAATAGGGCCACTATTGATTAATGGAATAATGATAAAAGTTAACGTGGCGAAAACATAAGCTAAAACAATGGTGGCTAAATCAACACCAGCAATACTGGGGATGATACGGCGCAATGGAATAACTAATGGGTTACTCACTTTAACAATAAATTGACTAAAAGGATTATAAAAATCAGCGCGCACTAATTGTAACCACACTCGCAATACTAAAATCATGAGTACAGTGTCAAAGGCAAATTTAAGCAAGTAATTAATTGCTTCCATCTAAAACTCCAAAATTATGAGAAGGGATTTGATCATCATGTAATAGTTACTCAAGTTACTCAAGTTACTCAAGTTACTCAAGTGACTATTGGAGATGTAAAAGACTAAAATATCAGCATGTTACTAATTTTTTATACAGTTAAAATCTCAAACATCATGATAATAATACTATTAACCATTTTTCGCCATTTCTTTAGCACGATCTACAGCACAATTCATGGCATTTGATACCAGTGACTCTAATCCACCTTCAATCAAAGAACTCAGAGCCGCTTGGGTTGTGCCACCTTTAGAGGTGACGTTTTCACGTAATTTGCTGATCGGTAACTGATTTTCTATCACCATCTTAGCTGCGCCTAAGGCGGTTTGCTGAACAAGATCTCGACTATCTTGTTCGCTAAATCCATAAGCTATTGCCTGTTTTTGCATAGCTTCCATAAATAAGAAGAAGTAGGCAGGGGCAGAGCCTGACACGGCAATGATATGATCAATCTGTTGTTCTGATTCTAACCATTTAACAATACCGACTGATTCCATAAGCGATGTGGTGAATGCTCTTTCTTCGTCATTAGCGTGATCGTTGGCATATATTCCAGACACGCCAAAACCTAGTTGTGAAGGCGTATTTGGCATAGTTCTGATCACAGTACATGGTTTATTTAGCGCCTGCTCTATTTGCTTTATGGTGCATCCTGCCGCAACAGAGATAAAACATTTACCGGTAATATCCACATGCTCACTTAAGTGTTGGCAAACATCGCTAATAAGGTAAGGCTTAACGCCAAGCACGATAACGTCAGCAAATGTTGTTGCTTCAATATTATCTGGTGTTTGCTTAATGCCATGTGTTGCTTGCAATGCTAAGCGTTTTTCGGGCGATGGATTCGACACCATGATATTTTCAGGGTTGAAACCGCCATTGATAAGGCCAGAAATAATAGCGCCGTTCATGTTGCCTGCGCCGATAAAAGCTATTTTTTTCATAATTATCCTTCAAGAATTACTGATTCGATATTTAGTCGTCGCTCAAATACCGGAATATTTTGTAGTAAACCGTCACTATTGTTAGCGGCAGATACCTTTTATATTAACATTATTATATTATTTTTTTTGCACTGATTTACTTAGCTTCTAGCGCCAAATATTGCTGAGCCAATACGCACTAACGTAGAGCCGGCATTAATCGCAAGTTGTAGGTCAGCAGACATGCCCATTGATAACGTATCCATGGTGGGATATTGCTGTTTAAGTTCGATGAACAGATTCTGCATCTTAACAAAACTTGCCTGAGCCGCATTTTTTTCTGGAATGGCCATCAAACCACGCAAGCATAAATTGTCACAAGTTTCGATAACAGCCAGCAGTTCAGGAAGCGCTTCGGGTAATACGCCAGCTTTACTTAATTCGCCACTAATATTCACTTGTAAACAAATGTTTAGCGGAGTATCTTGACCAGACCTATGCTCGTTAAGACGTTTAGCCACTTTAATTCTGTCTATGCTATGTACCCACGAAAAATGGCTAGCGATTAACTTGGTTTTATTGGTTTGAATTGGACCAATAAAATGCCAAGTTATATCTGGCTTATTTTGCAAAGCGATAATTTTTTCCACCGCTTCTTGTACATAGTTCTCGCCAAAATTTCGTTGTCCTGCGTGGTAAGCTTGTTCGAGCATTTCAATAGGTTTAGTTTTACTTACCGCCAGCAAAGTGACTTCATCAGGGTTGCGGTGAGCAAGTTGACAAGCAGAAGCAATTTGCAGTTCAACCGCAGCAATATTATCTTTAATAGCAATCATATTGTTTATTTCAGTTCTCAATGACTTATTAAGTTGTTAGTTCAATTATAAATTAGACTAAGAGGTTTGTATGGATATTACCGAATTATTAGCATTTAGTGTCGAAAATAATGCTTCAGATTTACATTTATCAGCGGGAAATCCCCCGTCTATTCGCGTCGATGGTGATGTGCGAAAGTTAAATATACCAGCATTTGACGAAAAAGATGTTAACGCTTTGGTCTATGATATTATGAATGATAGACAACGCAAAGAATATGAAGAAAATTTAGAGGTCGATTTTTCTTTTGAAGTGCCAAATTTAGCGCGTTTCAGGGTCAATGCCTTTAATCAAAATCGTGGCCCTGCCGCGGTATTTCGTACTATCCCGAGCAAAATTCTCTCATTGGATGATTTAGGTTGCCCTGATATTTTCCGAGATATAGCCGATCTTCCTCGTGGCTTAGTCTTGGTTACTGGGCCGACAGGCTCAGGTAAATCAACAACGCTGGCCGCGATGGTTGATTATATAAATAAAAATAAGCACGATCATATTTTAACTATTGAAGACCCGATCGAATTTGTGCATCAAAGCCAGTCTTGCTTGATTAATCAACGCGAAGTTCATCGCGATACCTTAAGTTTTAGCGCCGCATTACGCTCGGCATTACGTGAAGACCCTGACGTTATTTTGGTGGGTGAAATGCGTGATTTAGAAACCATACGTTTAGCGATGACTGCAGCTGAAACTGGCCATTTAGTTTTTGGCACCTTACATACAACTTCAGCGCCAAAAACGATTGACCGTATTATTGATGTATTTCCGGGCGAAGAAAAAGCTATGGTGCGTTCAATGCTTTCTGAGTCATTGCGTGCGGTAATCTCGCAAACCTTGGTTAAAAAAGTGGGTGGCGGCCGTGTTGCTTCGCACGAAATTATGATGGGTGTGCCGGCAATTCGTAATCTTATTCGTGAAGATAAAATTGCACAAATGTATTCAGCTATCCAAACGGGTATGTCTCATGGCATGCAAACGATGGATCAATGTTTACAAAACTTGGTCAACCGCGGCATGATAACTAGGCAAGATGCTATGGACACAGCGTACGATAAAAACCAATTTAATGGTTACTAGTCTTGCTGGTGTGAAATAAAGCGAAAGGTAATTAAATGAATTTTCATGATTTATTACAGAAAATGGTGCAGCACGAAGCATCAGATATGTTTGTTACGGCTAAATTGCCCGTTAGTGCAAAAATTAATGGTGAACTTATCGCTATTGATGAGCAAGTTTTGTCGGCGACTGAGGCTTTAGGCTTAGTGCATGACGCTATGTCAGAAAAACAAAAAATTGAGTTTGAAGCAAGCAAAGAATGTAACTTTGCGATTTCGATAGACGGCATTGGCAGATTTCGTGTGTCGGCATTTTGGCAGCGAGATATGGCAGGTATGGTTGTTCGCCGTATTGTTACCGAAATACCCGAAGCGGATGATTTGGGTTTACCCTCAGTACTAAAAGATGTGGTGATGTCAAAGCGCGGTTTATTGTTATTTGTTGGCGGTACGGGTACCGGTAAGTCAACGTCAATGGCCGCGTTAATTGGCTATCGTAACAAAAACTCTCGTGGCCATATCCTGACGATAGAAGACCCCGTTGAGTTTGTTCATGAGCACGGTAAATGTATGGTAACGCAACGTGAAGTGGGTTTAGACACTGAGAGCTTTGATGCCGCCTTAAAAAGTTCTTTGCGCCAAGCCCCTGATGTTATACTTATCGGCGAAATTCGTAGCCAAGAAACCATGGAGCATGCGTTGAGCTTTGCAGAAACGGGTCACTTATGTATTGCGACCTTGCATGCTAACAATGCAAACCAAGCTATTGATCGTATTATGCATTTAGTACCCGCAGATCAACATGGCAAACTACTGTTTGATCTTGCATTAAATTTACGCGGTATTGTCGCGCAACAATTAATTCCAACGCGTGATGGTAATAGCCGAGTGGCAGCGATTGAAATATTACTTAACTCGCCGTATATCGCTGAGCTAATTAAAAAAGGTGATATCGGTAGTATTAAAGAAGTCATGGAAAAATCTACCGATCAAGGTATGCAAACATTTGACCAAGCATTATTTCATTTGTATCAACAAGGACTTATTAATTACGCTGACGCTTTGCATCATGCTGACTCACCTAATGACTTACGCTTAATGATCAAGTTGCGTAGCAATGATCAAGGAGGAACGGGTTCATTGTCGGGTGTAACGATTGATGGTTTAGCGCCGAAAGAGCAATGATAATTATCGGATAAGTCGCCCGTTCTAAACATAAAAGCATGCCTATATCGGCATGCTTTTATGTTTAGAAAGAGTGGTGGTTTTTTAAACGCTATAATAAAATATAATAAAGTAAAATAAAGTTTAGATGCAAAATAAAAGGATCAGCCAATGTTATTTACAATACGTGTGTTAATGCTTGTTTTAGCCTTCACTACAGTTAATTTCGCCATAGCTGGGACTGATGAATTTATGGCGGGGCCAGTGATTAAAAACTATGGCAAGCATGCCAAGGTTCAGCAGGATTTTAATTTTGATAAAAACAGTGTCTTTAAAGTCGCTTTTGACATCAGTGAGCAAGGAAAAATAGGCGAGGTTAATCGAAAGATCGAGACTCTGGCGCGTTTTATTAACATGCATGTGGCAAATGGTATGCCGGCAAAGAATATTCATTTAGCTTTGGTGGTACATGGTAAAGCGGGTTTTGATTTACTAAAAGGGCTGTTGTACCAAGAAAAGTTTCAGCAAAAAAATGCGAATAGCGCACTGTTGCAAGACTTGATGAAAAACCAAGTAAGGGTTTATTTATGTGGTCAATCGGCCGCTTATTACGAGATTAGCAATGACATGTTAGCACCAGGCGTTGAAATGGCCTTGTCTGCAATGACCGCTCATGCGGTATTACAAAGCAAAGGTTATAAGGTTAATCCATTCTAAGGCTTTCAATAAGGCTTTTATAGTCTGTCATAAAGTTTTTATAAAGGAAAGAGACTCGACAAACCCCATATCCATAAGGGGATAGAAACGATAGACATTAAGGTGGTAATCACTACTATTCCGGCTATAGTCTCTTGATGTTTTGCATGTTGCTTGGCAATTAAATAAGCATTTACGCCCGTTGGACTTGCACTTAAAATCACTAACGTCATTGTGGTGAGCGCCGAAAACTGAAATATAAAATGACTGGTTAATAGGATTAAAGTTGGTAACAATACTAGCTTTAGTAGACTGGCAGTAACAATAAATTTAACTTCATTGCGAATTTTATAAAAGGCTAGCGAAGCGCCGAGTAAAAAAAGTGCTAAGGTAATAGCAGGTTTACCTAACAATAACAGACTGTTGTTAACGATTACGGGTAACTTTATCGTCATTAAATTAACGATAAAACCACCGGTAATAGCAATGAGTAATGGGTTGTAAAATGTCTGCTTGAGAAATATCCACCCATTAAACTGTTTAATATTAACCGCCAACACACTGGTAATGCCAATTAGCAGTGCACTGTGTAAACTGATCACTAAAAATATTGTTGGCAATACTTGCTCACCTAGCACCATTAAAGCGATAGGCATGCCAACAATAACATTATTTGAATAACCCGCGCCGAAAGCGTAAACCGCGGATGCAGGAAGATCACGTTTTAAATGCTGGTGAAAATA
Source organism: Colwellia sp. MB02u-9 (assembly GCF_014077085.1). NCBI lineage: Bacteria > Pseudomonadati > Pseudomonadota > Gammaproteobacteria > Alteromonadales > Colwelliaceae > Colwellia > Colwellia sp. MB02u-9. The sequence continues at coordinate 248,892 of NZ_JACGVF010000095.1, read as the reverse complement.
GTAATTTATCGCCCAAGCTAGGCCATAAACTAACAATAAGGGTAAATAAAAGGCACTATAAATATTCAAATTTATTGTGCTCATATCCGCATTGGCCAACTGTTGAAATAAAAATGCCGGAATAGCGATATTAAAGGTAAATTTACTTAGGGCATCGACTTGGGCTTTGTTAAACCAGTTACTTTTAGCCAGTATAAAACCGAGCAAGCCGACCATAATTAATGGACTAATAAGGGTGAAAATAGCCATTAAACGCTTATGACTCTAACGACAAAGTAAAACTCGCTAAACAAGTACTTGTTAATACTCATCAGGCTAGATTGTAATCACGGTTAATCGGCTTAATATTGATTTTCAAAATAACTTTCTATAATTAATTTTGCTGATGCGGCGTCGATATTATCTTTTTTAAGATTACGGTAACCGCCTTCAGCAAACAGTGCTTCTTTGGCAGTGGCGGTGGTTAGGCGTTCATCTTGAAATTCAACTTTGACGCCAAATCTTCCGGATACTCGGTTACCGAACTTTTTCGCATCATGGGTCAAGGGTTGCTCGCTGCCATCCATATTGAGTGGCAAACCCACCACAACAAAGTCAGGTTGCCATTCCTGCATAAATTTGGTCATTTTGTCCCAATCAGGAATACCATCACGCGCTTTTACTGAACCCAAAGGGGAAGCTAAACCGGTTATTTCTTGACCGACAGCAACCCCAATATATTTTTTGCCAAAATCAAAGCCAAGTATTGTTCGTTCGCCAATGGCGGTTTTACTCGCCATTATGCATGTCCTACTTCACTGGATAAATGAGCCATATCAATACCCAATTTATCAGTGGCTTTTTTCCACCTTTGCTCAATAGGGGTATTAAAAATAATATCGCCATCAGCGGGGGTAAGTAGCCAAGAGTTAGCTTTAATTTCTTCCTCTAATTGGCCCGGTCCCCAGCCAGCATAGCCTAAGGTTACCATATATTTTTCAGGTGCTTGTGCTGTACCCAGGGCCAATAAAATATCTTTTGAGGTCGTGATCATTACCTCAGCAGTTAAGGCTAAAGAACTATTCCAGCCCGCTTGTGTGCTGTGTAAAACAAAGCCTCGGTCTTGTGAAACGGGGCCACCGGTTAAGACTTGTTGGTCTAACTCGGGTGCGGCAACTTTATCTTGATCTATTTGGGTTAATAATTCGTTCAAGGTGACATTGATAGGAAGGTTTATGATCAAACCCATTGCCCCTTCAGCATTATGCTCACAGATATAAGTCACTGTTTTATTAAAATAAGAGTCGTCTAAACTGGGCATAGCAATCAAAAGTTGATTTTCAAAACTATCCATAAATATACCTTAATAATCAGAGAGAAATACGCTAAAGGTCACTTTGCCTTTAGCAATCTTATTGCGATTGGTATTAACTAGCGTTTTCTGATGTTTTGCTCAATAGCATCCATGAGTTTACCGCTAATATTTATTGGGTATGCTGCTTCAATTTCGCGAATACAGGTTGGGCTTGTTACATTGATTTCAGTGACTTTGTTGCCAATAACGTCTAAACCAACAAAAAATAAGCCACGTTTTTTCAATTCTGGTGCAATAGTTTCAGCAATAAATTTGTCGCTAGCACTTAATGGACGCGCTTCACCACGACCACCAGCGGCTAAATTACCGCGGGTTTCTCCTTGTGCAGGAATGCGGGCTAAACAGTAAGGCATAGGTTCACCATTAACGATTAATATGCGTTTATCACCGTCAACGATTTCTGGTAGGTACTCTTGTACCATAGCATACTGTGTTGAATGTGCTGTTAATGTTTCAAGAATTACGCCAACATTGGGATCATTCTCACCAATACGAAATATAGATGAACCACCCATACCGTCTAAGGGTTTGATGATAATATCTTTGTTCTCTTTATGAAATTCTCTAATTTTTTGATTATTACGTGTAACTAATGTTTTTGGTGTTAACTCTGGAAACCAAGCGGTAAATAATTTTTCGTTACAATCACGTAAACTTTGTGGCTTATTAACAATCAAAGTGCCCGCAACTTCTGCGCGTTCTAACATGTAGGTGGCATAAATAAACTCAGTGTCAAACGGCGGATCTTTTCGCATTAATACCGCATCTAAGTCAGCTACATTGATGTCTTCTCGTTCATCTAATTCATACCAATGCTCAGTGTCGTCAAATACTTTCACTTTGGCTGCGGTTGCTCGACAAACGCCTTGCTCTAAATAGAGATCTTGCATTTCCATATAATAAATTTCATAACCACGGGCTTGCGCTTCAAGCATCATCGCCATTGAAGAATCTTTTTTTACCTTGACCTGGGCAATAGGGTCCATAACAACGCCAATTTTTATGCTCATGTGTTTTCCTAAAGGTTATATGTTGATAAATGCCATGGCATTATTTATATGCTGCAAGCGATTAAATTCTGTTAGCTGGTCTTTCTACTAGTTGCTCTATGGTGCACGAAACTTAACACTGAGTTAATTTAAATCACCGTAACGACATTGTAATGCCGTTATTGCGGTCAGGGCTGCGGTTTCTGTTCTTAGTACCCGCGGCCCGAGTAAAACATCGTGAAAGCCTGCTGTATTGGCACGAGCAATTTCATCATCACTTAAACCACCTTCTGGCCCAATTAACAGGCGAACCCGTTGGTTTTCGATTGGCAAACTCATAATAGAGTGCTGGGCTTTAGGATGTAAATTTAGCTTTAATGCTGAACTGTCTTGTTGTAACCACTCATCCAAATAAATGGGTAGGGCAACAATAGGGACAGTGCAACGGCCACTTTGCTCACAAGCGCTGATCACTATTTTTTGCCATTGCTGGTGTTTTTTCTCTAAACGCTCGCCGCTAAGTTTTACATTGCAACGTTCACTAAAAATAGGCGTAATGGTATTAACACCTAACTCTACCGATTTTTGCAGCGTAAAGTCCATGCGTTCACCGCGTGAAACACCTTGTGCTAAATGAATATTGAGTGGCGACTCGTTTTCAACAATTTTTTTAGTAATAATCTCTACATCAGCAGACTTTTTATTTACATTACAAAGTCTTGCTTGATACTCAAAATAACCTTCTTGCTCTGCGATGCCATTAAATAGTGTAATGTCATCGCCGTCTTTAAGTCGTAATACGCGCACAATATGGCCAAAAGCGTCAGCATTTAATACTTGTGTTTGACCTATTTCAAATGCTTGTGCTTGGTAAATACGAGGGTTACGCATATAAGGTTATCCATGGTTATTGTCGCAGCTATAGATGAGTGATATTACAGTAGCCGTTCAGGTTAAAGTTAATAGCGATTAAAGACCAAAGCTTTGTTGCTAGAAATTATGAGTAATAATTATTTCTAATATAGCCTGTTAATAAGGGCAACTCATCGTAAATTCAATTGTTTATATTAAAAAAATGATATTATTTTTTTGTTAGCACTTGTTCAAAATAAAGCAGAAAAACTCGCAGGCTATTAAAACACTTGAAATTGAGATACTGCTGTTCTTGATTGAATTTTTATTAAGATAAGTCACTTGCCAGACGATTTATTATTTGTATCTATCTTATTATATAACTCGTGTTATTTTTCTCTCTTTGTCTGAGTATATCACTGTAATCATTGAGGTTGGTGAAGTACCGTCTAAATAAGTGGCAGCGGATGATGATATTTCGCTAATAGTGACAAGCAATAGCATATTAGGAGTATTTTTATACGTTATGACTGATAAGCCTATTGCAAATAAAAGCATGAAAATTCAAGCATGAAAATAAAAAAACCGCTCAATGAGCGGTTTTTTTTAAACAGAAGCTTTAATCAAAGTACGAATTAAATACCGGCTGACAAGCGCAGTGCTTCAGCTTTATCTGTTTTTTCCCAGCTAAATGCGGTGAAGGTATCATCGCCAACAGTCATTTCAAATGGTTCGCGACCAAAGTGACCATAAGCCGCCGTTTGCTTATACATAGGGTGTAGCAAGTCTAACATTTTAGTTATACCGTAAGGGCGTAAGTCAAAGTGTTCACGTACTATTTCAACCAAACGCTCTTCAGACACTTTACCGGTACCAAAAGTATCAATCGAGATTGAGGTCGGCTCAGCAACACCAATAGCGTACGATATTTGAATTTCACAACGCTCAGCTAAACCTGCTGCGACAATGTTTTTGGCAACATAGCGACCAGCATAAGCCGCACTGCGATCGACTTTTGATGGATCTTTACCCGAAAAAGCACCACCGCCATGACGAGCCATACCGCCATAAGTATCAACAATAATTTTACGACCAGTTAAACCACAATCGCCGACAGGACCACCAATAACAAAGCGACCTGTTGGGTTGATATGATATTTAGTGTCTTTGGTTAATAACTCGGCAGGTAAAACATGTTTAATAATGTTTTCCATTACGGCACTGTGCAAGTCTTCTTGTTTAATATCTGGGTTATGCTGAGTTGACAACACAACGGTATCAATAGCTACAGGCTTGTTATCTTTATAAATAAAGGTTACTTGGCTTTTTGCATCAGGACGTAACCAAGGTAAAATTCCTGATTTACGTGCTTCAGCCTGACGCTCAACTAAACGGTGTGAATAATATAATGGCGCAGGCATCAGGGTTTCGGTTTCATTGGTCGCATAACCAAACATTAAACCTTGATCACCAGCACCTTGGTCTTCTGGATTTTCTCGGTCAACACCTTGGGCAATTTCGGGTGATTGTTGGCCAATTAAGTTCATAATGCCGCAAGTTGCGCCATCAAAACCAACATCTGAAGAGGTGTAGCCAATCTCAGAAATAACGTCACGGGTAATTTGTTCTAAATCTACCCAAGCAGAGGTTGAAACCTCACCTGAAATAATAGCAACACCCGTTTTTACCATAGTTTCACAAGCAACGCGTGCATTTTTATCTTTGGCAATAATAGCATCTAAAACCGCATCAGAAATTTGATCGGCAATTTTATCTGGATGTCCTTCTGACACTGACTCAGAAGTAAAAAGGTGTGTAGACATAAAACCTCGGTAAAAATTAACTGAAAAACAATAATCGTCTTTAATAACGATATTCTAACTGTTTAGTTAAGCTTTTTCTAGATTTATTTACGCCTAGATGGCTAAACGTCTTTAAGACGGGAAATTTTCAATATAAATTATGTAGCCATTTATTGACAAAATTAAGTTTGAGCGAGATGTAACCTGAAGTTACGCTATTAAGGATACATATTTAAGCGCAGTGGCCGTTGTAAAATGTGACTAAAAAGCGCTTGTTGTTTTAGGCAATACTTCGAACTGTAAAAGGTCGTTGTGCCTATATTATTCAGAGGATTAATGAGCTGATGTAAGGATAATTGCCGTTTTAATTGCTCAGTTACCGGCTGTGCTGTTTCCATAATGACTACGCTGTCGCCACATATTTCGTTAATCAAGTTTTTGATTAACGGGTAATGTGTACAACCTAATACGATAGTATCTACCCCTTTTTCGAGTAAAGGTTGTAAATAGCTCAACAGCATTAATTTGCACTCAGGCGAGTTTTTCTTGTCTTGTTCAATAAGTTCTACCAAGCCGGGACAAGGCTGAATAGTCACATCACTGTTATGACTATATTGCGCCACTAAGGCTAAAAAACGCTGATTTTCAGCCGTAGCTTTAGTGACTAATATGGCTATTTTTTTGTTTTTACTAATGCGGGTTGCCGGCTTTATGGCGGGTTCAACACCAATAACTGGAATTGAAATATTTTTCCGTAGCTGATCTATAGCATTAACCGTGGCGGTATTGCAGGCAACAACAATAGCTTTGGCGTTACGGGCAATAAACCACTGGGCAATCTCATTAACCCGTTGTTGAATAAATTCAGTAGATTTTTCACCGTAGGGTGCATACAGGGTATCGGCGACATAGAGCAAATTTTCATGGGGTAATTGTTGTTCAATGCACTGCGTGATAGACAAACCACCAACGCCGGAGTCAAATATACCAATAGGATCGGCATTAGCCGTTTGGCGTTTACTTTTTAGGATTGAAGTAGCTGCTTTTATATCAGCTTGGTTTTGCATGGGCATTAATTAAGCACAGCTTAAGTTTGGTGTAGTTAGTTGGGCCAAGTATATTATCAACAAGCAAATGAGATCTATACATATTTTGAGATAGGTATTGATTGCCAAGCTGCCGCCGTTGAGATGAGTCCTGAAGACAGGGGATTTAGGAGCGTTTAAAGACCAGTTTTTAGCTGTCAGTAAGTTAAAGTTTGAAGCTCTGTTTGCCATGCTTTTACTCATGTAGTTCTCCTGCTTTTCTCTTTGTGAATTACTTTGTTATTTTATTCTTTTTTTACAGGGAGGAAACAATGAGAAGGGAAGGAGGGCTAATTAGCACAGCGATCTTAAGACAAATTGAACGTTACGATAAGATTTAGCTAAATAAAACTATTGAAAGTTTAGGGATTAACTATGAATGTGCGGGTTAATTTTTTAATGCGATTATTTTTGCTTTTCTAGGAGTGCGCAAAAATATTGTTGATATTTTAGGATGAGTTACAGAATTAGAAAGTAGAGGAAAGTGACTTCCAAGGTGCCGCAGTTTACATTTGTCCTGAACACCGGGTGTTCAGGGCGGACGTATCATGCTAACCGTAGGCTTCCCGATACGAGCCGGGCTTGCACAATAGTTAATAATCAACATCCTTAGGTAAAACTTATCGGCTCAGGGACATAGTTCACAACAAACACCCCAGAAGTCAAAAACATTATAGCGAATAATCTCAGCCAAATTAAGTCTTTTATTACTTGTAAGACCTGTTAGCTTAATGCTTGAACAAATTGAAGTTTCTTTAAACGAAAAGAGTATATTTAAAAATAGGTTAAACGATGAATAAGTGTATTAGGCAGATTTAGTGCGGTTTACTGCTTGTGCAATAGTGGTTTGTAGCAGTTCAATTTTGCTTTGCATTTTTTCGCGTTCTTGCTCTTGCTCATTTCGTGCTTGGATTAAATCATGGGCAAGGTTTAATGACATCATCACCAGCGACTGCTCAACAGTTTTTGTTGAGAATTTTTTCTTGGCGTCTTGTTCTAAACGTTTGTTTATTTCACTCGCCGCCTGCAACAACGCAGACTCATTTCCAGCTGGACAAGCGACTTTTAGTCGTTTGTTGGCAACATTTATGGTGACTGTGTGTTGGCTCATTGCGTGTATATTCTCAATGCATAATATTAGTTTATTGAGCTCTAAGCTCAAAAAATTGCGCTACTCGCTTGTAATACCAAGAAAAATACTGATAACTAAACTTAGTGCGCCATAAGATGAAACTATAACGGTGAGCGTTACACTATGCAAGTGATCTCTATGGTTTTTTCTGGAATCAAGGCTATGCCAATGTTAAGATAGCTAGCAATATCCCCCTGATTGAATTTATATTTTTATGTCTGATAACACCGCTTTAGATTTTTCCGCCGCACAAGCGATATTAACCAGTGAAGGTATTGAGGCACATGCTGCTGAAATTCACGGTGTGCTAACAGGTTTGATTTCTGCAGGCTTTGAATTTGAAAGTAATGATTATATCGCTATGGTTAATGACATGCTTAATAATGCTGAAGGTTTACCGGTAGCCATTAAAAGCTTAGTTAAAGACATTTATAGTGATATTTGGCAAAAAATCCTTGATGACTCCTACGGCTTCCAATTAATGCTACCTGATGATGACGACTCAATTATTGAACGTGGACACGCACTAGGTAAGTGGGTGCAAGGCTTCAACTTAGGCTTTGGTTTACAACAAACAAAAAATGCCGCTTTGTCTGAAGATGTTAAAGAAGTATTGGTCGACTTTGGCGAAATTGCTAACTTGTCAGACGAAATGGAAGAAAATGAAGCGACCGAGCAAGCGTATTTTGAAATTGCTGAATATGTTAGAATCTCTGCACTACTGTGTTTTACTGAATTAGGTGCGCCACCTGCGCAACAAGACACAAGCGCGACCTTGCACTAGCGCTTCGCGGTTAAATTTCTTTAGTAATAAAACGCTTAACGCTGACCTTTTAACGCTGAAATTTTAATACTAATAACTTAAAAATCAGCTTAAAACACTCAAGGTTGAAAACCTAACTGTCAAAATTTAATTATAAAAATAAGCTGGTATCCATGATCAAAAACACCTTATTGCCCGTTGCTGAATTTTGTCAGCGTAGAAATGATTTTATGGCGCAAATGCCGGTAAATAGCATTGCATTAATTTCTGCTGGTCAGGAAGTTACCCGCAGTAATGACACCGAATATCCATTTTGCCAAAATAAGCACTTTTATTATCTTACCGGTTTTAATGAACCCGATGCCATTTTAGCCCTAATTAAAGGTGATGACGCAAGGTCAGCAGAAAGTGTTTTATTTTCTCGTGAAAAAGATCCTCAGCAAGAAATTTGGCATGGCCGACGTGTTGGTCAAGTGCAAGCGGTTGACGTTTATCAGTTTAATAAGTGTTTTAGCTTAGCAGAAATTGATGAGCAATTATTGGCGTTAATGGCAGGTAAAACCGCCGTATTAATTTGCCAGCATGAACAAAAGGCATTCCAGCAACAAGTACTTTCATGGTTAGCCGAGATTAAAAAGGCAGGTCGCACGGGTGTTAAAGCACCAACGACCTTAATTGATTGCAGTAACTTACTAGATGAAATGCGCTTACATAAATCAAATGCTGAACTTGATATTATGCGCCAGGTTAATGTCATCAGTGGCGGCGCTCATCAAAGAGCAATGCAACAAACTAAAGCCGGTAAGTTTGAATATCAAATAGAAGCAGAGTTATTGCACGAATTTGCCACTAATGGTGCGCGTTACCCGGCTTATGGCTCAATTGTGGCTGGCGGCGATAACGCCAATATTTTACATTACACTGACAATGATGACGTGCTAAACGACGGCGACTTATTACTTATTGATGCCGGTGGTGAGTTAGCGGGTTATGCCGCTGACATTACACGTACATTTCCGGTGAATGGTAAATTTACTGCGGCACAACAAGTGATTTATCAATTAGTGCTAGATAGCCAAAACCTTGCCATTGCCGCGATAAAGCCAGAACAAAACCTTGCTGAATTAAACCGCATAGTGTGTGATTTTCTGACCAGAGGTTTACATGATTTAGGCATTCTCAAAGGCAATTTAAACATATTATTAGTTCAACGAGCCTGCAAAAAATACTTTATTCATGGCCTTGGACACTGGTTAGGTCTTGATGTTCATGATGTGGGTGATTACCATGCGAGTCAACAGCGAGAGCAATTACGCCCTTTTGTCGCCGGTATGGTGATGACGATTGAGCCGGGTATTTATATTCCAAAAAATGATCAAACTGTGGACGAAAAATGGCGTGGTATTGGCGTACGTATTGAAGACAATGTGCTAGTAACCCAAACAGGTTATGAAAACCTAACGGTCAATGCACCAAAAACCATTGCTGAAATTGAAGCTTTGATGGCTTAGTTTTTAGGGAGTCAATCAATGTTGACTTGCCGGTGATTTAAGCCTTAAAGCTGGCTTGCTGCTCCAAGTGCATAGGCAGGAAAATAATCAGCTACCTACAACTTTGCGGGCTTGTGAATGTGAATAACATAAATGTGAAAAACAATGCAAAAATTTGATCTATTAATTGTCGGTGGCGGTACGGTGGGTTTAACACTGGCACTTGCTATTCGCCAACAAAGTCAGTTAAGTGTCGCTATTGTTGATAACGCACCTATTGAAGCGTTAAGCGTTGAACCTGAGGTGCGTGTTAGTGCTATTAATGCCGCCAGCCAGCAAATATTTAGCCAGCTTAATGTTTGGCAAGATATTATCGCGCAACGTGCCCAGCCTTATTACGATATGCACATTTGGGACAAGGCCGGTTATGGACAGCTAAACTTTGCTTTAAAAGATGTTAGCCGCTCAGCTTTGGGTAATGGCCCAGAGCAATTAGGTTTTATAATTGAAAATAAAGCCATTCGTAATGCCTTGTGGCAAAAAGCGGCGCAAGACAGCGGTATTGAGTTTTTTACTGACAGCAAACTCCAACAATTAAATCCTAGCGATAACGAAGTTTTTGCTACCTTCGAACATAACAGCCATACCAACAGCCAACCTATGCCGATAGTGGCGAAATTGGTGGTTGGTGCTGACGGGGCAAACTCTTTTGTACGTCAACAAATGAACGTGCCATTAACCTTTCGAGATTACGATCACCACGCGATTGTCGCTACAGTTAAATGTCAACAAGGCCATCAAAGCACGGCTTGGCAAGTATTTTTAGATACCGGCCCATTAGCACTATTACCTTTATATCAAGCTGACTTATGTTCCATTGTTTGGTCAACAAGCCCTGAAGAGGCGATTCGATTAACTGCCTTGTCAGCAGAAGACTTTGGCAAAGAACTTACCGCCGCTAGCGACGGTAAGTTAGGGCAAGTATCGCTAGTAGGTGAGCGATTTACCTACCCGTTAACCATGCGTTTTGCTCAAGAGTTTGTTAAAGGCAGAATGGTATTGGTGGGTGACGCGGCACATACTATTCACCCGTTAGCTGGGCAGGGTGCTAACTTAGGCTTGCTTGATGCTGCCGCTTTGTCACAAACCATTAGCGAGCAACTTCAGAAAGTACAAGCTAAAGGCACGCTTGATGATAACGCATGGTATAGCAACAAATCTTTACAACAATTTGCCCGCTGGCGCAAAAGTGAAGCAGTAGAAATGATTGCCTCGATGGAAGCGATAAAACAAGCCTTTACGCCTCAGCAAAGCGCGATTAAATTACTTCGTGGCTTGGGTATGTCGTTACTCAATAATATTAAACCGGCAAAAGCGTTAATGATTAATCAAGCCTTGGGTTTCAAAGATGATTTACCCAAATTAGCTACCGCACTTTCACAGCAAGTGCCGCAAAAATTATCAGAACAAGTCTCACCACAAGTTTCACAAAAAATTCTACAACAATCATCGCACTCACCAAAACCAGTGTCACAACAAGTGCCACAACAAAAAAATAGCTCATAGCGTCACACTTACCGCGTTATTTTGTTGACTACTTAGTCAACAAAAGCGTTTTTTTGCTCAGTCAGCCAATAACAAATGGGTAGGTTGAGTAAAATAGTACTTTTATTCTTTTCAGCAATATAAAATTTAAGTTTGCTACAAGCTAAATTTCCATACGCTCAAGGAATTATATTTTCAAAAGAGGTCGTTTTGAAAATATAATTTTAAATAGTTTCTTTAGTCGGTTTTAAATTTCAAATATGCTTTCTTATCTGTTGAATCAACAGTTACTCAGGGCTATAATCCTTAACACTTTTTGTAAATCTTCCGTCTTTATCCTGGGTTTAATCGTGATGCTTATTTTAAGCACTGACAAACTTAGATAAAACAACTAACGTGAGTGAAACGTACGATGACAAATAAAACAGTATTACATGCTAAGCACTTAGAAGCTGGCGCTAAAATGGTTGATTTTTATGGTTGGGAAATGCCGATCAACTACGGTTCTCAAATTGAAGAACATCATGCGGTGCGTAAAGACGCTGGTATGTTCGATGTTTCACACATGACTATTGTTGATGTTCAAGGTGTTGATGCACAGGCATTTTTACGCCGCTTAGTGATTAACGACGTAGCTAAGTTAGATGTTGTGGGTAAAGCACTTTACACAGGAATGTGTAACCTTGAAGGTGGCGTTATTGATGACTTAATTGTTTATTTTTTCAGTAACACCGATTACCGCTTAGTGGTTAACTCAGCGACTCGCGTAAAAGACTTAGCTTGGATCAACGAGCAAGCATCAGCATTTGACGTAGCAATAACTGAACGTCCAGAATTTGCCATGATCGCCGTGCAAGGCCCACAAGCTAAAGCTAAAGTAGCCACTCTATTAGACGCTGAGCAAACGGCTGCTGTTGAAGGCATGAAGCCATTTTTCTCGGCACAAGCCGGCGACTTATTTATTGCCACAACTGGTTACACCGGTGAAAACGGTTATGAAATAGCCTTACCTGCTGACCAAGCTGCCGACCTATGGCAACAATTGCTTGATGTTGGTGTTAAACCTTGCGGCTTAGGTGCTCGCGATACTTTACGTTTAGAAGCCGGTATGAACCTTTATGGTTTAGACATGGATGAAAGCGTTTCGCCATTAGCCGCTAATATGGCCTGGACGATTAGCTGGGAACCTGAAGATCGTAACTTTAACGGTCGTGAAGTATTAGCGGCGCAACGTGCTGCAGGCGACCAACCTAAACTTGTTGGTTTAGTGCTTGAAGAAAAAGGCGTATTACGCAGTGGCCTCAAAGTGATCACTGAAGCAGGCGAAGGCGTTATTACCTCAGGTACTTTTTCTCCAACTTTAGGTTACAGTATCGCAATGGCTCGTTTACCACGTAGTGTAGCGCTAGGTAGCACAGTAGAAGTTGAAATGCGTAAAAAGCTAGTTAAGGTTAAAGTCATTAAGCCAAGCTTTGTGCGTAATGGCAAAAAAGTTCTTTAACTACTTAAGGCTAGGTCAACGCTCATTAGTGAGCCGTAAAACCTAGTTAAAAAATGCTAAAAATTTAAGCTATAGTATGGGATGATTAGCGCAGGCAAGCTTCATACTATAGTCGTTAGTACCAATTAGTTAATCTGCTTGGTATATCCAATTTAAAAATAAAGATTAGGACAAAATCAATGAGCAACATTCCTTCAGAATTAAAATATGTAACATCACACGAATGGGTACGCAACGATGGCAACGGTGTTGTTACTGTTGGTATTACTGAGCACGCACAAGACCTTTTAGGTGACATGGTATTTGTTGAATTACCTGAAGTGGGCGACACAGTGAGTGCGGGCGACGATGTTGCTGTAGCAGAATCGGTAAAAGCTGCATCAGACATTTATGCACCAATGAGCGGTGAAGTAATTGAAGTGAATGAAAACCTTGAAGACTCACCTGAGTTAGTTAACTCAGAGGCCTTCGTTGGCGGTTGGTTATTTAAATTAAAAATTGCAGATGAAAGTGAGTTCGACAACTTACTTGATGCTGAAGGTTATGCAAACTCAATCGACGAAGATTAAATTTTAGGTACATTATGCTGCGACACACCTTGTTTCTGTTATTTTTTGTGATCATTTAGTCTACTAAATTCGTAAAACTCATAACATCAATCGTGTTGCTTATATTGTAGTAACTACTGAGCTCAAAAACTTAACCTAAGTAGCTAGTTTAAGTGCCAAGTTTAAGTACTAGGTTTAAGTTTGCAGCCATTTATTTGTGCCTAAAAGCCGATTGTTATCAAAAACGATATTTAAGCCCTTAACTCGATCTAATAGTTCAGGGCTTTCTTTTTATTAAATATTATTAACTTTATAGTGAAGCTGTTTTATGACTACTCAATATAATGACTCTTTATCTTTGACTGAATTAGAGCAAAGACAAAATTTTATTCGACGTCACATTGGTCCAAGTGATGAGCAAACACAAGCCATGTTGAAAGATATCGGTGCAGAATCTGTCGATGCCCTTATCGATGAAATCGTACCTAGTGATATTCGTTTAGCTGATTTACCTGCTATCGAAGAAAGCAAAACTGAAGTACAAGCTTTAGCCGACTTGAAAGCGGTCGCAAGTTTGAACAAAGTAAACGAGACATATATTGGTTTAGGTTACTACGGCACACTAACGCCTAACGTTATTTTACGTAACGTGTTAGAAAATCCAGGCTGGTACACAGCATACACGCCATACCAACCAGAAATTGCTCAAGGTCGTTTAGAGTCATTATTAAACTTCCAACAAATGTGTATTGACCTGACGGGTTTAGAACTAGCATCAGCGTCATTACTTGATGAAGGCACTGCAGCAGCTGAAGCCATGGCATTAGCTAAGCGGGTATCAAAAAACAAGAAATCAAACTTGTTCTTTATCTCAAGTGACGTTTATCCACAAACTATCGACTTAGTTAAACAACGTGCTGAAATGTTTGGTTTCGACATCCTTGTAGCACCGGCCGCAGAAGTTGTTGAACATGACGTATTTGGCGCCTTATTACAGTACCCAAGTGCTACAGGTGAAATCACTGACATCAGCGATTTAATTGCCAAAGTACATGAGAAAAAAGGCATTGTTGCCGTTGCTGCCGACATCATGAGCTTAGTGCTATTAAAATCACCAGGCGAATTAGGGGCTGATGCCGTTATTGGTTCAACTCAACGCTTTGGTGTGCCTATGGGCTACGGCGGACCACACGCCGCTTTTTTCACTACCTCTGAAAAATACAAACGTTCATTACCAGGTCGTATTATTGGTGTCTCAAAAGATACACGCGATAACCCAGCACTGCGTATGGCAATGCAAACACGCGAGCAACACATTCGCCGCGAAAAAGCCAACTCAAATATTTGTACCGCACAAGTATTATTAGCGAACATGGCGGCGTTTTACGCGGTTTACCATGGTCCTAAAGGTTTAAAAACTATCGCACAACGTATTCACCGTTTTGCTGATATTTTATCTTTAGGTACGGCAACAAATGGCTTGCCAGCACTTCATCAGCACTACTTTGACACCTTAACCTTTAACGTTAGCAATAAAGATGAAATTGTTACCCGTGCATTAGCTAATGGCGCTAACCTTCGCACTGATGTTGACGGTCAAATTAGTATTTCATTAGATGAAACAACTACCCGTGAAAACGTGCAAACCTTGTTTGATATTTTATTAGGTGCAGATCACGGCTTAGACGTAGCAGTACTTGATCAGCAAATTATCGCTGCAGGGCATTCGTCAATTCCAGCGGCCTTACAACGTGAGTCTGCGATTCTAACGCACCCAGTATTTAACTCGTATCACAGTGAAACTGAGATGCTACGTTACATCAAAAAATTAGAAAACAAAGATTTAGCGCTTAATCATTCCATGATTTCATTGGGCTCTTGTACCATGAAATTAAATGCGACAGCGCAAATGATCCCAGTATCATGGCCTGAATTTGCCAACATGCATCCTTTTGCCCCTGTTGACCAAGCGCAAGGTTATAAGCACATGATTGACGAACTAGCCAAATGGTTAGTTGAGTTAACCGGTTACGACAAAATGTCAATGCAACCTAACTCCGGCGCACAAGGTGAATATGCTGGCTTAATTGCCATTCACAAGTACCACGAAAGCCGTGGTGATGCGCATCGTAACATTTGTTTAATTCCATCTTCAGCACATGGTACTAACCCTGCGTCAGCGCAAATGGTCGGTATGAAAGTGGTAGTGGTTGCTTGTGATAAAGCCGGTAACGTTGATATGGCCGACTTAAAAGCGAAAGCAAGCGAGTTAGCTGACAACCTGTCTTGTATCATGATCACTTACCCGTCTACGCACGGTGTATATGAAACCACCATTGCAGAAATTTGTAACATAGTGCATGAGCACGGCGGTCAGGTTTACCTTGATGGCGCAAACATGAATGCCCAAGTTGGTTTAACATCACCGGGTTTCATCGGTGCTGACGTTTCACACTTAAACTTACATAAAACCTTTTCTATTCCACACGGTGGTGGCGGTCCAGGTATGGGTCCTATCGGCGTTAAAGCGCACTTAGCACCATTTTTACCTGACCATGCATTAATTAATGTTGATGAAGAAACTAAAGGTAACGGCGCGGTATCAGCAGCACCTTATGGTAGTGCCGGTATTTTATGTATCTCATACCTTTACTGTGCCTTACTGGGTAAAAAAGGTGTTACCGATGCCACTAAATACGCAATTACCAATGCTAACTATGTAGCGACAAAGCTTAGCAAACATTTTCCACTGTTATATGCTGGGAAAAATGGCCGTGTTGCCCACGAATGTATTATTGACTTGCGTCCACTTAAGGCAGAATCAGGTGTTACTGAAGTCGATATCGCCAAGCGCTTAATAGATTACGGTTTTCATGCGCCAACCATGTCGTTTCCAGTAGCGGGTACGTTTATGATTGAGCCTACTGAATCTGAGTCAAAAGTGGAACTTGATCGCTTCATCGAAGCTATGATTTCTATTCACGGCGAAGTGCGTAAAGTAACCTCTGGTGAGTGGACAAGTGAAGACAACCCACTACATAATGCACCACATACACTAGCGGATATTACCTCACCTTGGGATCGTGCTTACACGATTCAAGAAGCGGTATTCCCAGTGCCTGCGGCCGCAGCGAATAAATTCTGGCCAACGGTTAACCGTATAGATGACGTTTACGGCGACAGAAATTTGATTTGTAGTTGTCCTCCGGTTTCTAGTTATCAAGACTAACTAATTGATCTGAAATAATAAAAAGCGAGCTACGGCTCGCTTTTTTGTTATGTAGCACTATAATAGGACAACGAACTCTCAAAATTTAATGGATACGGAATGTTTGAAAATAAGGATATTTATAGCCCAATAATATACTCTTCAAGTGGTGATGATATTGAAGTTTTTATAAAGGGTGAAACTGTTTGGGCTACTCAAATGGCGATTGCTGATATATTTGAAACAGATATAAAGAGCATTTCACTTCAAATTGAAAATATTTTTAAAGAAAAAGAACTTAATGAGCATGAGCACTTTCAAACAGCTCCATCGGCTACCTCAACAAATATGGTCGATTATTATAGTTTTGATTTAATTACTTCAGTTGGTTATAGAGTTGATTCAAAAAAAGCTACACAGTTTAGGATGTGGGCAACACAAGTTACAACACAATTTGTTAAAGATGGATTTGTCATTAATGAAGAGCTTCTCCGTTCTGATCCAAAAAAATTAAACGCACTTGCTGCAAAGATAAGAGAACTTAGAGCGAACGAAAAAAATGTATATGCATCTGTTAGGGAATGTTTCAAATTAGCGGCATCAGATTACGAACCATCATCTGATGAAGTAAGAAAATTCTATTCTTTACTTCAAGATAAGTTTCACCATGCGATAACAAAAATGACGTCATCCAAGTTAATTATAGATCGAGCAAACCATGTAGAAGAGCAGATGGGAGTGAATTCGTTTAAAGGAGCTTTACCAAGTAAGAGTGAGGTTTTAGTTGGAAAAAACTACCTTAGTGAGACCGAAGTATATCGTATGCATCTATTATCAGAGCAGTTCCTTTTATATGCTGAATCCACTTCTTTATCGGGTAAAGTAATGACTATGCTGGGGCTTCATGAGCAACTTGATAATCTATTAAGATTGAATGGTTATCCGATCTTTAGTGGGTATAGTGATTTTTTAAAAGATAAAGCAGTCGAACATGCAACTAGAGAATATGAAGATTTTATAGAAATTAAAAAATTGAAGTACATCGGGTTAAGTGTTGATCTTGAAGGTTTTTATCTTGGAGAGTATAACGAATATAAAGCTAAAACATCTTCGGTTTCTATAAGAGAATTAAATAAAGCTTTATTAACTTTAAATTAGCTTGTAACTTAATTGATCTTTTAAAAGTGGCCACGACACTCAGATGGAGCCTATCGCCGAAATCAAAAATCAAACGGGCAGAGTCGTTGATTATATAAATTAGCCTTCTATACCTAAATTTATTTGTTCTTTCATAGCAAGATTAAAGGTGGATAGTTTACCCGGATTTAATTTATCTCAAAATATTGTTCAGCGAGGGGCTAATCGCTAACGAATCACGGATCAAATAGAACAGCAAACGGGTAGGCGTTCATCTGCTATATATTAAGAAAAACCCTTCATCAATAGATCTATTTTTCATTCCTTTGATTTTTTGTTTGCTAAAACAAGTTTTCGATCAAAGAATCACGCAAGTACAGCGTATAAAATTAGCTTGAAGATTCAAAGCTAATAAGGCGAATAAGTTTGGAACTCAAAATTTTCACCTTGATGACTTTATACTAAGTTTGATAAAGAAATTTAAATTTCTTATGAAATAACGAAACGAATAAAGCCTCTGTTTTACATTTTGTAGAAAAGGTATTATCCACATGAAAAATATCAAATTAATCTACTTTATCATTCTGCTGTCTCTGACATTACTTTGGTTACTTGCAGACCCAATACTCTTTTCATCATATAAATTTTATCCACTGAGAAAATCTATGCTCAGTTACACCGGTATTATGGCCATTGCTGTGATGAGTATTGGTATGATATTGGCAATTCGTCCTGTTATTATTGAACCTATTTTTGGTGGGCTTGATAAAAACTATCGTTTACATAAATGGTTGGGTGTCACAGGGCTTATCTTTTCAGTTTTACATTATCTATGGGCAATGGTGCCCAAATGGTTAGTTGGCTGGGGGTTAATGGCTAAGCCTGCTCGTCATAGATCAAATGAAGAAATGAACACCCAATTACTTTTCTTTAAAGAACAACATGGTCTTGCTGAATCAATAGGTGAATGGGCCTTTTATGCCCTGATATTATTTATTGTTTTAGCCTTGGTTAAATGGTTTCCGTATCGATACTTTTTCAAAACTCATCGGTTTATCGCTGTTATTTATCTATTTTTAGTTTTTCACTCGATCATACTTATGAAAGTTGATTATTGGGATGAGGCCATCGCTTGGTTGACGGTATTATTAATGATTGCTGGAAGTGTTGCGGCATTTCTATCCTTGTCACGAAAAATTGGCGTTTCTCGACGTTCTGTGGGCAACATCGAAAATATAAACTATCACAGTGACAATCGAGTATTGGGTCTGAGTATTGATTTAGAAAATAGTTGGAGTGGGCATCAGGCCGGACAATTTGCCTTTGTTACCTTTGATAAAGCAGAAGGGCCTCATCCTTTTACTATATCATCAGCATGGAAGAACGACGCTCGGATTGAATTTCTTATCAAAGGCCTAGGTGACTATACAAAAACGCTACCGAGTATTTTAAAAGTAGGAGACAAGGTTGAAATTGAAGGGCCTTATGGGCAGTTTGATTTTAGTAACGGTAAACCTAGGCAAATTTGGGTTGCAGGAGGGATAGGTATTACGCCATTTATCGCCCGTATTGAGGCTTTAGCTGCAAAAAAAACTGATAAACAAACTAGTAAATGTATAGATTTGTTTTATTGCACCAACGAACCTGATGAATCTTTCATTAACGCACTCAAAAATTCTTCAGAGGTGGCAGGTGTAAAACTTCATGTTTTAGTCGCTAATAAATACGGACTATTAAAAACAGACCAAATATGCGACCAAGTACCTGATTGGCAAGATTCAACTATTTGGTTTTGTGGACCAAATGAGTTTGGCAAAACATTGCGTGAAGGCTTCTTAAATAAAGGGTTTACAAACGATGACTTTCATCAAGAGTTATTTGATATGAGATAGTGACAATTTCACTATACGTTTTTTACTAAACGTTAATAGATGCTGAATCAAATTAGTTAAAATAAATTCAAAACGCTACAAACAAGGCGTGGGTTTTGAAGAGCGCTCGATTCAAGGATAAAATTGAGCAGCAAACGGGTAGGCGTTCATCACCTAACCAATTATAAATGGGCTCCGAGTCATTGATAACGACTAATAGTAAACTAGGTTTCACGTCAATCTAAGTTAACTTAACTTAGATTGATTAGTGAATAATATGGCAAGACTCCGCGTTTAGAAAATAATTAACTATGCGCCATTGATACTGTAAAACATGCTTTAGTTGCTGCTAACGCTTGGTCCTCACTTTACCTAAACTGGTTTGAAAATAGTAAAAAATATGGATGTATTATTGATACAAAAAATTAAACAAGGACAAAAAATAGTTGATTATTACTCCTTCGTAGCTTATTTTAACCAACTATTTTTAGGCGTCTATGCGCCAGTGTTGTCGAGCTTCAATCTGTTAAGTGAAGCTAATAAGTTTGTCTGCAATTAAATAAAGGAAAAATAATGAAGAATTTATTTGGGATACTCTGTTTATTTCTAGTGTTATCAACAATAGTCTTCGCTGAAGATACAAATAAAGTTATAGTTGAAACATTAACGAAAACGAGCCTTAGTTGGGACGGTAGTGAATTATCTGCTTATCCTGAGGGGAAACCTGAGGTGACCATTTTACGCATCACAATACCTCAAGGTGCAGAGTTACCAATGCATAAACATCTGGTAATAAACGCAGGGATCTTACTGAAAGGTGAATTAACGGTAATTACTAAAGAAAATAAAACGCTACACTTAAAAGCAGGCTCCTCGATTGTAGAGGTGGTGGATAAATGGCATTACGGTAAAAATGAAGGTGAAATACCAGCTGAAATAATCGTCTTTTATGCAGGCGTAGCAGGGACACCAATAACAATAAAGTAGTCGTTTTGGTATGTGTATCAATGGGTCAGAATTATTGATACATAATTAATAGTAAACTAGTTTTAACGTTAACTTAACTTAGAGGGATTAGTGAATAATATGGCAGATTCCTCGTTTAGAAAATCATTAACTCTGACCCATTGATATGCATTGATAGCGATATCTAACATACTTGAACCGGGGGAGGTTCGGTACTATTTTTAGCTAGTTTAAAAGCTATAGTTCCAGACCAACGAGGCCAATAACAACTAGCCAAAAAGCGAAGAAAAGCTTGAGCTTGGTCGCTGACAAATGTGTGACTAGTGTTTTAGCTAAAATACCGCCGATTATCGCGCCAGGGCCGGCAAATAAGACCACTTGCCAATACACCTGAAAATTAACCACAGTATAATGCCAAATACCTGTCCAGACAGTGATTGCTGAAACAATAACCGCAGCAGAGACCGCCAAGCTAATATCAAAGCGGCGAAGAATTAAATATACCGCCAGTAATTCACCCACGCCCACAGACAACCACGCCGTGATGGCGCCACCACTTAAACCAATAACTGACAAGGCTAACCAGTCAAACCATTGAATTTGGCTACGTTCGCGTTTGGGCTTAATAGCATAAACCGTTAAAATAATAGCGCAGCCTAATATTAATGAAAACCAGCTGAAGCTATGATGTAAAGATGAGGGAGATGCAATGCCAAAACCTTGAACGGCTCCAATGCCGACTATGGCGGCAATACTGGTGATCACAATAATACGTTTAAAACCTTGCCATAAACGCAGATCCGTTTTTTCAGTTTGATAGTGATGCCACCATGTTATCGCGCCCGCGGTCATCCCAAAACACTGGATAGCAAAGCTAGTAGCCACTGATTGAGTATCAGTAAAGCCTAGTTCTTTGAACATGGGAATAAAAACGACACCACCACCGGCGCCCGTTGCGTTGGCAAAAATAGCGCCTATTATTCCTAATAAACTGAATAAGGCGTAATCCATTAATTCAGTTATTTTAGCAGGCGCGAGATAAAGCCAAAGCAACCAGGCGCCAAAAAATAAGCAGATAAATTTTGCATTTGATAAGCGAATAGGATTATTCATCTAGATGACCGTTGGCGAATTAAAGTCATTAAATATCACCAGCGATAAAAGTGATGGCTGGTGTGGATAAACAGCGATTAGAGGCATGACTTTTTCCTAATATATGAGCTTTGTCTGAGATGAATTTAGTGGGACAATAAAAGGGTGTAGTCATAATGCTCACTGAAAACTGAAAACTGAAAACGCTAGTGTAGCCATTCACTATGGCTGATGGTAGGTATTTTACATAAATTAGTCACTAAAGTTATTTCACCCAATACTCTTGTTTATCAATGAGACTATCTATCCATTATCAATGGGGTCAGAGTCATTGATAATGGATAGATAGTGAATTATGTTTAACGCTGGCTTAATTAAAATAGATTAGTAAATAATAGGGTAAGACTGACCTGATTAAGTCATTAACTCCCCCCCTAATTAAGCTACTTTTTAACTAAATAACTTCAATTCAAATTAGTTAGGGCTTTTATACCCTAACTAGAATGATGCTTTTTATATGGATTATTTTATATCAATGACCTTTGAAACACCTCGATCGCGAGAATCTGAAGCTGGAATGAGTTGTTCTCCATCCTTCCAGATAACTTGAATATCGCCATACTCCCAGCTGTGGGGTTCAACTCGATAACCTCGTTCGGTTAATGCCTTAATCGTACTTTGAGATAGCGGAAGAGAAGGGCTCTGGGTGATTAGATCGGGTGGTAATAATTGGTGGTGGAAACGGCTTGCGCTAGCGGCTTGAAGGGGGGTCATTTTGAAATCTATGATATTAACAATGGCCTGAAATACCGATGTGAAAATGGTCGAGCCGCCAGGTGTGCCGATCACCATCACTGCTTTATCGTTTTGCAAAAGTATAGTTGGCGACATAGAAGATAACATGCGCTTGCCCGGTTGTATTTCATTAGCGGTATTTCCTACAACACCAAATACATTGGCTACACCAGGTTTAACACTAAAGTCGTCCATTTCGTTGTTTAATAAAAAACCTGCACCTTCAACAACCACGCCAGAGCCGTATGCCCAGTTAATAGTATAGGTATTTGAAACGGCGTTGCCATCAGCATCAACAATCGAGTAATGGGTAGTATTTGGTGACTCAAGGCCAGGGTTAACGGAAGCTAAACTCGATATCTCATGTGGTTTTACTTCCAACGCACGCCGTTTGATATACGCATCACTAATTAACTCAGTCATATCAATATCAACAAATGCAGGATCGCCAAGGTATTCAGCGCGATCAGCAAATACTCTCTTTTCCATTTCTGCTACTAAATGAACATACTGAGCGGAATTGTGGCTAACACCTTTAAATTCGTCGTTTAGATAGTCTTTCATTTTCAACAATTGGATTACGCCAAACCCACCTGAACTCGGTGGTGGAGATGACAGTATTTGATAGTCGCGCCAATTCGCTTTTAATGGCTCTCTCCAGACCGCTTTATATTCAGCAAGATCTTGGGCACTGATGATGCCACCGCTTTTCTGCATTTGCTTAACAATTAATTTCGCGGTTTCGCCGTGATAAAACTCTTTGCGGCCATTTTTTGCGATCCGTTTTAAGGTTGCTGCAAGTTCTGGTTGTTTAAATTTTTTACCTTGTTCAACACCGCCAAAATAGGTCTTAAAATTAGTCAGTCCATTAAAACGTTGGTAATTATTTTGAATATCATCGACGAGTATTTTTGCTGGAATAAACCCTTCTTCAGCAAGTTTAATCGCGGGTTCTACTAATTTACTCCATGGCAGTTTGCCAAAGCGTTGATGAGCTTCCCAAAAGCCTGCGACTGTGCCGGGTACGCCAGGCGCTTTAGCACCAATTAAACTCAAGTTTTGAATAACGGCTTTTTCGTCATTAAGATACATATCCCGATGGGCAGTTAAGGGCGCGGTTTCTCGGTAGTCTAAAAATAATGCTTTGCCGTCTATGTAGATCAGCATGAATCCACCACCGCCTATATTTCCTGCATCAATATAGGTGACAGCTAATGCAAAACCCGTTGCAATAGCGGCGTCGACAGCATTGCCGCCAGCGAGAAGGATGTCTTCAGCTACTTGAGCCGCATATTTATCTGGGATCGCCACTGCCGCTTGAGAAACCTTTGGGTTAATTTCACTGGTAGCATTTGCATAGTGAGAGAATGTTGAAAAAAATAAAATAAAAACAAAAGTATAAAAACGAGCGCGACTCATCATGGGTAATTCCTTGGTTGGTTACTATTTGAATAATACTAATCAATAGGGTTAAAGTCATTGATAATCTTAAATAGTTATTTTCTTCGCGATAAACTAGTGCTTTATTGATAGATTGAGAATAGACCCTATTGATACTGGATAAAAATCAATTTTTTGTGCAAAGGCTATAGTTAGATATAGTCAAACATATCTTTACTGTGTCATATTTGGTGTTTTACTATTTGAAATTCTGCTAATGGAAATTGCCATGAGTTATCGTTATGTTTTAGTCAGTCTACTGTTGAGTGTTTCTTTTTGTGTTCACGCTAAGCCTGAACAGGTCCAAGTAGAGGTTTATCCAAAGAACTCTGCTGAAGTTACCCTGTTATCTGATGGCAAACGTTTGCCCGCTATTTATTACGGCGCGCAGGGTAAAGGGCCTCACCCTACCATTATATTATTACATGGATATCCTGGCAATGAGAAAAATTTGGATGTCGCACAAGGCATGCGAGACGCTGGGTGGAATGTAATATTTTTCCATTATAGAGGAGCTTGGGGAGCAGAGGGTGATTTTTCATTTACTGGCTCGGAGCAAGATGTAACGGCGGTAACGAAATTCTTTCAACAACCCAAAAATGCTGAAAAGTTTAAAATAAATCCTAATAAAATATCCTATATTGGGCACAGCATGGGAGGACACATGGCGGTTGCAGGCCTATTTGATAATCCTGAAGTCGCTTGTGGTGTTGTGTACGACGGAGCAAATATTGGCGTTACATTTAAAAGTGACGATGAAAAAGTTAAAAATATGTGGGCTGCGTATGCAGATTCGTTGTTTATGCTACGTGGGTGGTCTGGGGAGGTTGCCACTAGAGAGTTAGCCGAGAGGGGAGAGCAATTAGACTTAATCACCAGAGCTCATGAAATTGGCATTCGTCCCATACTCTTTATTCCCGCAGACAGTGACGTTATCCCTATTGCAGAGATAAATGCTCTAGCTAACGCCATGCGAAAAGTTAAAGGTAGTAATGTCAATTATAGGTTGATCAAAGACGATCACAGTTTTAATAATAACCGCTCAAAACTTCTTAAAGTAACAGAAGAGTTTTTAAATTCAAACTGTCGATAAATAAGTACTAATGTAAGTATCAATGGGGTCAGAGTCATTGATACTTGGCTACTAGTGAACTCGATTTAACGCTAACTTAGTTCACATGGATTAGTGAATAATATGGCAGACTTCCGCGTTTAAATTTACCTAATATTCCACCACTGTTGTTCAATGCGGCAATAATCGTCACTTATGCTTTTTTGCCGAACAGGACTATAAAGCCTACCTTGATAAACTAAATTCTTATGCTTAAAAATTTCAGGTCACAGTACATACTTATGTGTTAATGACGAATCATGTACATTTATTCCTTACCCCCGCGACTGAAAAAGGTGTCAGTTAATTGATGCAATCATTGGGTTGTTACTATGTGCGCGATATTAATTAGTCTTATTGCCGAACAGGAATTTTGTGCGAAGGGCTAATATGGTTTTAGCGGCCAGTGTCTATTTATGGTCAGGTTTTCAGCATAATGCATTAGGAAAAGCGAGTCGGCTAATCACTCCTCATTATTGTTATAAAAATTGTTATCAAATGTTAGGAATAAATAGTGAGTTGAGACAACAGGCTTATTATGCGTTATTTCACCAGCAGATATCGCCAAAAATTTTGCTTGAAATACAAGAAGCAACAAATAAAGCTTGGGTGCTAGATAGTGAACGGTTTAAAGCTTAAATAGCACAACAAACAGGTAAAAGAGCAAGTCCCTTAACTAGGGGGGCTGATAAAAATCATTTATATATCATGGAAGTAAATAAATAGTTAATGAAAGTTATTAACTCTGATCCTATTGATAGAGGATAGTGAAATACTTGTATTTTTATCTGTATAGAATTAAAGTAAATCAAAAAGATCATGAAAAATTTACTTCATACTAGTTTATTTACGATTCTATTATACGGGTTAGTTTGTCTTTTCGCATATCCGCAATTTGTGATTAGTGCTGAGACAACGCACAATCAGAAAATTAATCAAGAAAATAAAGCCTCATTTGATCTGACTAGTGTCAATGCTAGTACTAATCTGGTTAAAAAATTAGCTCACGAAAAATCAAGCCAACTAGCTGATTCTTTTATCAAGTCTCGCCAGCATTATAATAATGACATTGATTTGAATCATACTACTACCTCTGACCCATTAAATTATCAACGTGCAGTTTTTAAGCAAAACTTCTCGGCTGTTCTAAGTCATTTTGAAAGCAAAGTATTTTTCGCTCTAGCCGAATTTCGGATGAATGTGGAAATGGCTAGTGCCGTATTTTTTGAAAATACAAATTTTCGTTGGGCAAATTTTCAGAGCGGGTTAAATTTATCTCTTAGTCGTTTTAAGGAATAGGCCGATTTCTACATTAGTATATATGAATTTTTGAGTATTGGACGTTTACGCGTTCACATTAGTAAATCCTTAGCTCTTGCTAAAAATAACTGTTTTTTATAAAAATACTGGAGATATACCATGAATAATAATATAAAAAGAACACTCGTGGCTACAGCTGTTTCAGTTGCCCTTACAAGCTCAGCATTTGCTGCCACAGAGATACAACACAACAGAAAGACACTACCCAGGTTTGACTACAATCTCAGTAAGTCATCACCAGCCAACGCACAGGTCAAAGACTCAAGAGGTGCAGGTTTAAGAAGTACCGCTTCTCTTTCAAGCCACAAGATAAAAACCCAAAGCCAAAAGGTGCGTTCAAAAACTGCTTACTTTGATGATACGCTGGGAGTTTCAACCTTTAGTTGGGCTAAGAACAACGACCGCTCGCCTGTTTCTGTGCTGCCCTACAGTAAAGAATACCGTAAGCTTGCCATTAGCAAATCGGCAGGTCATTTTGCCTCCGTTAATGCATTAAAACATGGCGCTACGGCCAAATCACTCGAACAAGCAGAATTGAAATCAGTCCATGACATCGGTCGTGGTGCAGTTATCGTTAAGTACCAACAACGTGTAAATGGCATTGAAGTCCTTGACCGCCAGCTAAATGTGGTGCTCAACCAACAAATGCAGTTGGTTGCCACTTCAGGTTACTTCTCAAAGAACAAAGAATCTAAACATTCACTTAGCAGCCAGTTTAGCGTTTCTGCCTCTGATGCCATCAGTAAAGCCTTTACCGATATGGGTGGGGATGCCATCATTTTAACCAAAGCGAGAGAACAAGCCGAATTTACCCGTTTTACTGCTACGGGCAGTGAAAAATTTTCATTTAGTGAGGAGCCGCGCAGTAAGAAAATTTATTATTCCGCCGGCGACAGATTCATCCCAGCCTACTACATCGAACTATTGGGATCAGCTCTCGACTCATCTGAGTTAGTTGGTTATACCTACATCATATCTGCTGAAGACGGCATTCTTTTACGCCGTAACAGCATGGTTCACAGTGAAGTCTTGCCATTTACCTATAAAGTCTTTGCTGAAGACACTGCACCTTACCGTCCATATGATTACCCAACAGGTGACAAGTCTCCTCATCCTACTGGCATATTCGATTCACCCATCGATGAAACTCAAGCGACCATGAATTACGTCAACATCACCAACGCCGGACTGTCAACCAATGATCCATGGTTAGCTGATGATGCCACCAGCACTTCGGGCAATAACGTCGAAGCTTATGCCGATATCATTGCACCTAACGGTTACCAAGCACCAGACATCGATGCTGACGGCAACCCCACTCCAGGTGACTTGATTGCGGCAACCACCAGTGCCAATATATTTGACTATCCTTATAATATGAACGATGCCGTTGATAACGAAAACAACATGAACGCTGCCATTGTTAACTTATTCTATGTCAACAACTACATGCATGACTTGTATTATGATCATGGTTTTGATGAAGCTTCTGGTAATGCGCAGGTAGATAACTACGGCCGTGGTGGCTTGGACGGAGATCCCATCAAGGCCGAGGCACAAGACTACAGTGGTTTGAACAATGCCAATATGTCGACGCCACTGGATGGTTCATCACCGCAAATGCAAATGTATTTGTTTAAATACCAGCCAAGTAATGACACCACCATGACGATTGCCGGTATTGACAATCTCACTTACCAACTGAGCAACAGCTTAGGCGCGCAAGAATTCGCTGAATTTAGCGCCGATATTGTACGTATGACCCATGGCGTTGATGAAGCCAATGACGGCTGTGAAAGTGCAAACAATGGCGCAGAGGTTGCCGGTAAAATTGCCATGGTTGACCGTGGCGGATGTGCGTTTAAGAGAAAAGCGACCAAGGCTCAGGATGCCGGGGCAGTTGCTGTAATCGTTGTCAATAACAATGTAGACGGTCCGGATGAAGTGATTGATATGGGTGGTACTAAGTCTTCCATCACTATTCCTGCGGTTATGGTTTCTTATAACTCAGGCTTAGATATTGACGCATTATTGCTTGAAGGTTCGGTTCAAGCGACCCTTAGCTCGGTTGCATCAGAGGCGATTTACCGTGACGGCACCATGGATAACCCAATCATCGAGCATGAATGGGGTCACTATATATCCAATCGTTTGATCAGCGGTTTGCACAGCAATGAACAAGGGGGTGCCATGGGCGAGGGTTGGGGTGACTTTATTGCCTTAATGACTATGGTTCGTGAAGAAGATAATTGGCTCAGCGGTAACGATATGTGGCAAGGTATTTATCATACGGGTGCGTATGCATTGAATACTGGTTCATTCTACCATCCCTATTATTTCGGTATTCGTCGTCTGCCCTATACCACCGACATGAACTACAATGCATTGACCTTTAAACACATTAGTGATGGTGTAGCATTGCCGACACATCATCAGGTTAGCGGTGGTGGTGCCGCTATGGCTGGGCTTTTTAACGCAGAAGTTCACGCTGCCGGTGAAATTTGGGCCAACACATTATTTGAAGCCTATGTTGCCTTGCTAAACCGCAAAACGCATAGCTTTGACCAGGCCCAAAGTCGCATGATGGATTACATTGTAGCTGGTATGAAAATTACCCCGTCAGCCCCAACATTCACAGAAGCCCGTGATGCTATTTTAGCCGTTGCCATTGCCAATGACCCTGAAGATTATCAAGTAATGCGCGATGCCTTTACTAAACGTGGTATGGGGGCAAATGCAGTATCACCAGCCCGTTATGATACTGGGTGGCAAGAGGACGGTTTTACCGGCGTTGTTGAAGATTTTATTTCAATACGTAAAGAAGTAGCCTTTTCAGCGGTTGAGACTAATAATAATTACAACGGTATCAATGGTTCATTTTGTGATGCTGATAGTACTTTGGATGTTGGCGAAACAGCGTCTATTACCGTTAGTGCTCAAAACCTCAGTACCTCTGGCATTAGTGGCTTAAGAGCGCAACTGAGTTCAGATGCTGACGTAACATTTAGTAATAATGGCGTGATTGACTTTTCCGATATGGCCCAGTGGAATGACATTGTATCAACCATGGCTGAAGTTAAGCTTAATTCTGCTGCTTTAAATGAAAGCGTTGCCATTACCGTTGAATTTATCTCTGACGATCAAACCATAAGCGTACCTGATCCTCAAGTGATCACGTTTGAGGTTAATCGTGACTTCGTCAAAGATGAGGCTAAATTGGTTGAACGCTTTGAACATATTTATGCCACGTATAATGACTGGACTATCAACAAGGTAGGACCTGAAGATTCAGGCATAGCCGACTGGTTAAATGACTGGGTTGTGGTACCACCAACGATATGGGATTACGGCACGGGCAATTATATGTGGGGACCAAACGGTGACGTAGCGACTGACGTAACCCTTACTACACCAGTGATCAACGTAGCAGCCAGTGGCGATTTTGCGATGAATTTCGAACATTATTACGAGTTCGAAGCCGATTCGTGGGATGGTGGTGTAGTAGAAATCAGCGTAGACGGTGGCGATTGGACCGATGTGGTTGATGCCGGTGGTGTTTTCGATATTGGTTATAATGGTCAAGTTCTTGAGTATAATCCGTACCTGCCAAACCGTAACGCTTTTGTTGAATATCTTACAACAGACTATGCGCCTGAAGCTATTCGCTTTGCTGATGGTCTGTTGAACGGCAAGGATGTACAGTTACGCTTCAGAATTGGTACAGACGGTGCCGTTGGCGGATGGGGTTGGAACATCGACAATGTTACATTCACCAGTGCAACTAATACCATATTTTCGGTCATGGTTGCCGACACCGCAACTTGTGTTAACCGTAACCCGATAGTGACTGTTACTGACCAGATGGTTGACGAAATTACCGACGGTAGCCAGTCTAGGGTAACGTTATCAGCGAGTACTTTAGATCACGATACTGATGAGCTAACCTACAGTTGGACACAAACCTCTGGACCTAATGTAAATTTAAGCGATGCAACAGCTGCTGAATTGACATTTCTTGTTCCTGTCATTGGCACAGATACTGACTTTGGTTTTGAGGTAGTGGTGAACGATGGCACTGTTAACATCAATGCCCACACTATTGTTCATGTTGCAGATGTCAATGTAGCGCCTGTTGTTAGTGGCGGTAAAAGCATTACGCTTGAAGAGACCGAAGCAACTACGCTGGTAGTTTCAGCCACTGACGCAGACGGCGATGACATCAGCTACAACTGGCAAGTTAATGGTGCGGCAGTCTCAAGCAGCACTAATTCTTACCTTTATCATGCGCCACCGGTTGATGCTGATACCACAGCAGTAGTAACGGTCTCGGCAACTGATGGCGATGCTACCAGTGAGGTGGAAACATTCGACATTACGATAAAAAATAAATCAAGTGGCGGTAGTTTAGGTTTGTTATCGTTATTACTTGTTCCTTTCGCCTTTTTCCGTCGTCGGAAGTTTAATAAATAAAGGCACATTATAAGAGCAGCCTGGATGGTTGCTCTTATAGCTGAATATTATTCTATCAATGGGGTCAGAGACATGGTTACTTGAGTCATTGATTATTTATGAAAATCATTAACTCTGATCCCATTGATTGTTGCAGTTCAAAGCGCATGCTTATGTGTTAATGACGAATCATGTACATTTATTACTTACCCCCGCGACTGAAAAAGGTGTCAGTCAATTGATGCAATCATTGGGTTGTTACTATGTGCACTATATTAATTAGTCTTATTGCCGAACAGGAATTTTGTGGGAAGGGCGCTATAAATCTACACTCGTAGATAGTGAACACTATTTTTTAGTGGTGAGCCGATATATTGAATTAAAGCCAGTAAGGGCTAATATGGTTTTAGCGGCCAGTGTCTATTTATGGTCAGGTTATCAGCATAATGCATTAGGAAAAGCGAGTCGGCTAATCACTCCTCATTATTGTTATCAAAATTGTTATCAAATGTTAGGAATAAATAGTGAGTTAAGACAACCGGCTTATTATGCGTTATTTCATTAGCAGATATCGCCAAAAATTTTGCTTGAAATACAAGAAGCAACAAATAAAGCTTGGGTGCTTGGTAGTGAACGATTTAAAGCTAAAATAGCAAGTCCCTTAATTAGGGGAGGTGATAAAAAATCATTTATATATCATGGAAGTAAATAAATAATTAATGAAAGTCATTAACGCTGACCCCATTGATATTGTTAACTCTGACCCCATTGATATTGATAGATGGATACACAAGTCGATAACATAAAAGCAACTGATTGATAATAGAACGAAATGGAGAGTTAATTACTATGGGAATAATACAATGATACAGATTAAAAATATTAAATCACAGCTAAGCTTAATTACATCAGCTATCGCTTTATCTGGTTTATCAGCAATGGCATTTACCCCGAGTGCTTTGGCAGAAGAGGCTAAGGTGGATGAAAACATAGAAACAATTAGTGTTGTTGGCTCAAGACGATTAGGGCGGAGTGTTGAAGATAGCCCTGTCCCCATCGACATTATAGACGCTGATGCAATTATGAATACGGGGCTTACTGAAACCAATCAAATTTTAGGAACATTACTCCCCAGCTTTAACTTTCCTCAACCTTCAATTACCGATGGTACCGACCATGTTCGACCTGCACAATTAAGAGGCTTGGCACCGGATCACACCTTAGTATTAATTAATGGTAAGCGTCGACACAGTAGTGCTTTATTAAATCTAAATGGTTCTTCTGGACGAGGTTCATCAGCTGTCGATATGAACGCCATTCCTGCTAATGCCATTGAGCGAATTGAAGTATTACGTGATGGCGCTGCGGCTCAATATGGTTCAGATGCCATTGCTGGCGTCATTAATATTGTCCTTAAAAGTGCTAATAGTGGCGGCTCAGCATCGGTAACCTATGGTGCTAATGTCTCTACAATGGATGGAGTGCCCACTTTAAAGTCAGTGGGTGTTGGTGATGATGGTGACTTAGCGTTTGTTGAGGGTGGGGATCGCAAAGTCACTGATGGTCAAACATTAACATTAAGAGTTAACTCAGGTTTTGCGCTGGGTGAAGATGGTTTCGTCAATGTATCAGCAGAGCTTCGTAATCGCCATGCGGCCAATCGCGCTGATTATGACCAACGAGAAAATTACGCACGACTTGATGACGGTAGTCTAGACCCACGCGAATTAACAACGAATAGATATAATCATACCTACGGGAATGGCGAGGTGGACGACATCGCACTGTTTGTTAATAGTGGCTACTACCTTAACGAAAATGCTGAACTTTATGCCTTTGGCTCTTATAGCGGCCGAGAAGGTGAGGGAGGTGGGTTTTATCGCCGAGCACAAGACAGTCGTAATATACAAAGTATTTACCCCAATGGTTTTTTACCGGTCATTACGTCAGATATTGCTGATTATTCTTTAGCTGCAGGAGTACGCGGTTATATCAATGATTATAATTATGATCTATCAGCAGTTTACGGCAAAGATGAGTTTCAATTTGGCGTCACTAATAGCTTAAATACCTCATTTGGTCCGTCGAGCCAGACTGAATTTGATGCCGGTACATTAACTTATGATCAACTGACATTAAATGCAGATTTTAGCAAAGAAGTCGATGTTGATATGTTTGACAGTAGCCTCAATGTTGCTTTTGGTTTTGAATATAGAAACGAGGGCTATCAAATTGAAGCCGGTGAAACGGCATCTTACGAACGTGGTACTTTTGGTAGTGGCGGTGCGGTAACTGATCCGATAAATGGTCCATTTGGCTCTGCGGGCTCACAAGTTTTCCCTGGATTTACACCCGCATCAGCAGGCGACAATAGCCGTCATAATGTCAGTGCCTATATTGATCTAGAAGCTGATATTACTGAAATATGGAATTTAACAGTAGCGACACGTTATGAAGATTATTCTGATTTTGGCTCTACGGTAAGTGGTAAAGTTGCTAATAGGATCTCATTAACTGATGAGTTTGCACTGCGCTTTTCGGCTTCAACAGGTTTTAGAGCCCCTTCATTACAGCAACAACATTTCACCTCTATTTCCACTGTTTTCGTTGATGCTGTACCAACAGAAACAGGTACATTTTCACCAAACAGTAATGTGGCTAAGGCACTAGGTTCTCCGGGCTTAGACGCTGAAGATGCCATGAGTATTGGCGGCGGCTTTACTTGGACACCATTGGCTGAATTTAGCTTGTCGGTAGATTATTACCGCATTGATATTGACAATCGCATTGTCTTATCAAACAATTTATCAGGCCCTGAAGTAGAGACCTTGTTAGCAGGTAGTGGTGCCAACCGCGCACGATTTTTCTTAAATGCTATCGATAGTACTACTAAAGGTGTTGATGTAGTTGCAACCTATTCTATGGATATGGCAGAGATGGGCAATTTATTACTTAATGCCGGTTTTAACTACAATAAAAATGAAGTAACTCATGTTATCGATCCACCAACGGTATTACAAAATGCAGGATTTGATCAGGATAATTTATTTTCTGGTAATGAATTGCGTCGATTTGAAGTTGGCTCACCAAAAAGTAAATTGAACCTTAGTGCGACCTGGAATAAAGATAGTTGGTATGCCACGTTAAGAACGACACGTTATGGTGAAACACAAGACCCATCTGACAACCCTGCTCGCAATGAAGTGTTACCTGAAAAGTGGGTGACTGATCTCGATGTGAGTTACGCGCTAACCGAAAGTGTTAAGTTTACTTTAGGGGCGAATAATATTTTTGATGTTTACCCTGATACAACGCGCGAGTTGGTTGAAGATGTAACCACCTTTTCTCGATTGTTCTCTTACTCTGGCTTTTCGCCTTTCGGTTTTACCGGACGATATGTTTATGGAAAAATTAGTGTAACTTTTTAGCCATAATCTAAAAGCTTGAGTGGTATTCGCTGCTCAAGCTTTTTCTTTACATTGATATAATTAACAAGTATTAATGCAATAAGCGTCTGAGGGAGGTTGACGAATTTAGAGGCATATTTTTAGCTTGTTAATTAACGAATTCAATTTATTCTTCATTACTTCCCAATGCTTTTTGATAACCTTACCGACTTACCTCAACTATTAACGGGGTTAGCTATCAATGGAGTCATTGATGTTGTTGATTTTTTCATTGTATTGGACCCCACTGAGGGGTAGACGAGTCTAGATCCTAGGATAATTATTTTGAGTAAAAAAATTGTTATTGCTGGTGCTGGTATTGGTGGTTTGTGCGCCGCGTTAGCATTGGCTAAAAACAAATTTGAGGTGACTGTTTACGAACGAAACCCTCAACTGGGCGAAGTAGGCGCTGGCATACAACTTAGCCCTAACGCCATGCATGTATTACAAACACTTGGTATAGCAGACGAAGTTAAAGCCAAGGCTTTTAGTCCAGATGCAGCAGTGATGCGTCATTATAAAACGGGCAAACCATTCTTTACTGTGCCTTTGGGGGATAACGCCACACAAAAATATGGCGCCGATTACCTGCATATTCACCGTGCTGATTTACATACGGCGCTGTATAATGCCTGTATCAATATGAAGGTAACTATTCACTTAGGTAAAACTATTCAAAGTTACCAGCAAACCCAACAAAATCTAACCATTCAATTTGACAACAATGACAGTATCCAAGCTGACTTGTTAATCGGTGCAGATGGTATCAAGTCAAATATCCAAGCATGTATGTTAGGCAAAAAACCAGCTGAATTTACTGGACAAGTCGCTTGGCGTGGTGTGGTCGAAGCAAGTAAACTCCCGAAAGGATTAATTAAACCCAATGCCAACCTATGGGTAGGACCGGGCAAACATTTCGTTAGCTATTATCTTCGTGGCGGAGACTTAATCAATTTTATTGCCGTGCAAGAACGTAAAAATTGGCAAAAAGAATCGTGGAATGAGCCCGGTGATATCAATGAATTACGCGAGACTTTTAGTGATTGGCATCCTGAGGTAAGCAAATTATTAAACGCAACAGAGCAGTGTTTTTTATGGGCTTTATTCGACAGAAAACCCCTTGAACTATGGTCAGATCTAAAGGTCACACTTTTAGGTGATGCATGCCATCCCATGTTGCCATTTTTAGCTCAAGGTGCAGCGATGGCCATTGAGGATAGTTATGCCTTGGCATATTGTTTATCTCGTGATAGCAATATTGAAAACGCGTTGCAAAGCTATCAAAATATACGTTTACCGCGCACCCGTAATATTCAACTGAATGCGCGTAAAAATGCCGCCTTGTATCATATGAGTTCGCCAATAGAACAGGCCAAATTAGCACTGGTTTCAGGACTATCCCGTATTGGCCTCAGCGATAGAATCGCAGCGAACAAGCTCGATTCCATCTATGCCTATAATATCGTTGAGCAGTTATCAATGGGGCCAGTATCAATGGGATTAGAGTCATAGGTAACTGATAGACGTTTTAGAAAATCAATGTCGTTAGAGTGCTACAATAAATAATAAAGCCGAGTAAGTTAATCGGCTCGAACGTTCCAAAAAAGAGAGTTATGCTTTAAGTCGCATATTTGTCATAAGCTTTTTAATATTAACTGGCGCGCTTAACGTTATTATTATTTTATATAAGTTTATTTATATAAGTTTATTAATTTAAGGGATTCGCACAATGAATAAACTCACTCAAGTTGTTTTCACAAGTTTTATATTGTTAACGGGTTGTGCCGGAAAAGCACCAAACCTAGGTATTGAGAATGGGCAATTAACCCAATGTCCAGATACACCTAATTGTGTTAGTAGCTTTTCAAATAATGAAAAGCACTATATCAAGCCCATTATGATTAAAGGCAAGAGGTTAGAAATCAAAAACGATATTGTGAACATTGTTAATGAATTAAAAAATTCAAAGGTCACAGTGACCGAAAATAGCTATGTTAGGGCTGAGTTTACCTCTAAAGTTTTTGGCTTTGTTGATGATGTAGAATTTTATTTCCCAGAAACAAAGTCTAAAGATACCAGCATACATATTCGCTCTGGCTCTAGAGTGGGTTATTCAGACTTTAACGTTAATCGAGAACGAGTTGAAAAGATTCGGCTTAAATTTGAGGTGCTTAATGTTAATGGATCTGAGTCAATGTAATATCAATGAGGGCAGAATATCAATGGGGTCAGCGTCATAGATTCAGACTCCCATTGATTGCAACATTTTTCAGTATTTGGCTCTCAATAGCATGCTTTTACAGCAGCTAGCCTTATTGTTTTTTTCTTATTTGATTAGCACATTCGGCTAAAACAATCGCGCCAGCGGTTGAAACATTGAGTGAGTTACCCATACCAAACATGGGAATGTGTATTTGTTGATGACTTAATTTTAATGCGGCTTCACTTACGCCTTTACGTTCATTACCTAAAACTAATACGCACTTAGCAGGGTAAGTCACATCAGTATAATCAACTGACTCATGGCATAGCTCAACACTGTAAACTGAATAACCCTCATCCAATAACGTTTGTAAACTTGAGCTGGTATTATCACTATATTCAACACAAACCCATTTAGCTTCATTTCTAGAGGCTTTTTTCATCTTTTTATCTGAAATAGTGAGCGCGCCACAAACAATAACCTTGTCGATAGCAAAAGCATCAGCCAAGCGAATAAAAGCACCGATGTTGTAGCTATTAGTGACATTGTCTAATACCACGATCAAAGGGATTTTTGGCTTGGTTAAGTATTCATCTCGAGTTGGCTTGCTTATTCTAAGGTCTTCTTTGCTAAGTTGTATTTTTGAATGCATTATTTCTACTCTGATTACTTACTATGACGACTTACTATGATTAAGTGCTGATGCTTTTTCCCCCCTACGGCCCCTGTTTCTGAGCATATAGCTGAGCCGAGGATTGTGCGACTTTATCTAGCGAAGATCAAATTAATGTTGATAAGCCATTAAGCCAATTTACATCCACGAGTAAAAGAAAATTAATCAGACATTCATTGTTAATTGAAAAATTCCCACGCCTCTACTAGGATTTATTCACCAGTCAAAGTAAAAGGATTTTCTTCGTTAATTATTATTTCCAACTTTTAGACCCCTACTCCCCAAAAGGGCTCCAACATAAATAACAAATGGATATTATTATTATGAAAAAATTATTAGTCAGTGTAGCGCTATTATCTATGTCTATTTTTTCTGCCTTAGCAGAGGAAAAAACTAATGATACAGTGACATACGATGTCAAACGTGGTTTTGCAGAAACATTTTCTGTCTCTCAGTTCGAGCAGTTAGGTAAGTTTCGAGTGGTGTTAAAACCCATTAGAGGATCAGATTTTGGCCGTGATAAATTTGTTTTAAAAGGTATTAGTAAAGGACTTTTGAATGCTGATTTTACCATAAATCATACTTTTGTTAACAAAGAGCGCACAGGTGTCTTATATACAGCAAATGACACGATTACTATGGTTTATACGGGTGATCCAACTTGTGAAAACGGCGCCGGTAACATACCTTTTGAGGTTGAAGAAACATTACATATTGTCGCGGGCACAGGCATTTATGCGGGTGTTGAACCCGGTGGTTTTATTGTGTTGAAGGGAGTAATAAACAACTGCCCATCTCTAGCTAAATTTGGTCAAAATAATTTTGAGGTAGTAGGTGGCTCTGTAACCATCACTCAGTAAGCTTTAAAAGCTTGATTATACAAAGGGGAATGCTCAGCATTTGAAGTGCATAATGACTAAGCAGCCCTTGCTAACTCTATGTTCAGCCATTAATTTGGCTGACTTAGGTTATTTAATTTTTTTGCCAAATGTTGAGCTTTGCTATCGAGGTTACTATTATTAGTGGCAGTATCAATCTGGTCAGTATCAATTGGGGCAGAGTTTTTGATAGGCTTTTAATCATTAGCTGTCCCGTCCTGAAATACATTTAACATTTAGAACCTTATTAATAAAAGCATCCAACAGACTCATCAGTAAACGCAGACAAGGTGATTATACTTTAGCTTTTAAATTAACTTTCAAATTAGCGGCTAATTTGAAAGTTAACATTTTCATTGGCGGGCATTTACTTATAGCTACGGTTTTTATTTCATCCTAATAGTTAACAATTTTATCCACTTAACGCTTTGTAGTCATGCTGTTGCTATAAAACTTAGCCGGGTGTCTAGTTATTTCCTCGTTGTTTCTCTAACACCAACTTTCTGTAAAATGCATTGATAGCTAGCGCAATATACGGCAATATCATGCTATAAATAATTACTAAGAGAGCCTGATATGCCTGGATTGTTACCCAATATTGACCCTGATGGATTATTAGAATATTCCGTTGTTTACACCGATCGCTCCTTGAACCATATGTCTGGTTCATTCCAGCAGGTCATGCAAGATATTTCTGCCGATTTAAAATCCGTTTACCACGCCCATAGCGCTATTGTCGTTCCCGGTAGTGGCACTTTTGGTATGGAAGCCGTTGCTCGTCAATTTGCGCGTAACAAAAAAGTCTTGGTCGTTCGTAATGGTTGGTTCAGTTATCGCTGGAGCCAAATTTTTGAAATGGGCGATATCCCTAGCAGTGAAACCGTATTAAAAGCGCAACAAATCCGTGATGACGCCCAAGCGCCATTTGCTCCGCCACCTATAGCCGACGTAGTGGCCACTATTTTAGCTGAATCACCTGATGTCGTGTTTGCACCGCATGTAGAAACCTCTGCCGGTATCATGTTACCTGATGACTATATTCAAGCGATGGCAAAAGCCGTGCACCAAGTAGGTGGTATTATGGTGCTTGATTGTATTGCGTCAGGCACTATCTGGGTAGACATGCAAGCAACCGGTGTTGACGTCTTGATTAGTGCGCCACAAAAAGGCTGGAGTGCCTCACCCTGCTGTGGTTTAGTGATGCTCAGCGAACTGGCGCGCCAACAGATAGAGTCAACCACCAGTGATAGTTTTGCTTGTGATCTCAAAAAATGGTTACAAATCA
Source organism: Colwellia sp. MB02u-9 (assembly GCF_014077085.1). Taxonomy (NCBI): domain Bacteria; kingdom Pseudomonadati; phylum Pseudomonadota; class Gammaproteobacteria; order Alteromonadales; family Colwelliaceae; genus Colwellia; species Colwellia sp. MB02u-9. The sequence continues at coordinate 209,957 of NZ_JACGVF010000095.1, read as the reverse complement.
TGGAAACTTATGAAAATGGGGGGCATGCCTATCACGCGACTATGCCAACGGATAGCTTGACGCGTTTTAGAGATATTATGCAAGAAACCAAAAGCTATGGTTTTGACAAAGTATGTCAAGAACAACTTGATTTAGGTCAACGTGTTCGCGCATTGCTTACCCAACATGGCATTAACAGTGTTGCCGCTGAAGGCTTTACCGCACCGGGTGTGATTGTAAGCTTTACCAGTGATGATGAATTTCAAAACGGTAAGAAATTTGCCGCTGTTGGTTTACAGATTGCCGCTGGCGTGCCATTACAAGTAGGTGAGCGTGCTGACTTTAAAACTTTCCGTATTGGCTTGTTTGGTTTAGAAAAACTGCATAATATTGACCGGACTGTTGCGCAACTAGAACAAGCGTTGACACGTCTCTTGTAGACGTATTTTGTCGTATGAACTTCGGGCGCTTGTCATGTATTTATCCATGATATTGATGGCAAGCCGTCCAGCATTTTGGTATTAACCTTGAGCGAAATTAGTCAGAAAAATCAACTTAATTCAATTTGATTTACTTAGATATTCATAGTAAATATTAGCCACAAGCAAACCAGTATAGCGTTTAAATATCAGTTCAAACCTTTGCTCACCTTAGCAAGCTGCTTTATGCCCATTGATCATCTAGGCTTGTTCTTAAACCTTGAGCTGTAAGTGATGACGAAACGTAAGCTATTGCAAAAAATGTTCAGCTTAACGATTTGAGTTTAGTGATATCAGGTAAGGCCACTACGCTCAATCGTCAATATTTGAGTGATTCTTTCGGTAAAATAATAAATCTCACTATTATATGATATGCCTAATTTATCCACGATTTATTTCCCAAACGCCGTTTAGTTAGGCTTTTTATTGAGTAATAACCGCACAATTTTTTTGAGCCATCTGTGAACTTATGCCTAGCTTTATTTTTTAATGTTTCTTAGCTGAGGTTTCTTCGTTAATCAGCTGTTAAATCTTGATTGATTGTGCTTACTGTTAATATATAGAGTTGACTGCTGTATTTATTTAGCGTAATTTTGACTTAGACGGAAAAGTCAGAACATACGGAAAAATCGGAATAACCATAAAAGTCGGAACAATCGTAAAATTCAGAGCCACTATTAATCTCCTTAAATGACGGAGTTGAAACTAAAATACTGCCAATTAATCCAGGTTAGTCGTTTACAACATGCACGACACCATCGTGGTCAGGATCAGATTTATTGAAAAATTGTTATACATCAATGATCACCGTCGCTTTAATTGAGACGATATTGAAGTTTTTAGGCTGAATTTAATCATGGGTATTTCCTCTTGAATTCAGGCAATTTTTTACTAAAATATAAAGATGATGAGGACCATTTACCTTGGGAAATATGGATAAACAGCATAATCAAAACAAAGTGAATGAAAAAAAAGCCAGTGAATTAGTCCTCGCTAACAAAGTACTGGCCTTGCAAAATAAAGAGAAAGATAAGCGTATTGATGAATTAGTGTTAGCTAATCAAGAAAAAGATAAGCTTGTCGATGAATTAGTGCTAGCGAATCAAGAGAAAGATAAGCGCGCCAATGAATTAGTGCGAGCTAATCAAGAAAAAGATAAGCGCGCCAATGAATTAGTACGAGCTAATCAAGAAAAAGATAAGCGCGCCAATGAATTAGTACGAGCTAATCAAGAAAAAGATAAGCGCGCCAATGAATTAGTGCTGGCTAATCAAGAGAAAGATAAGCGCGCCGATGAATTAGTACGAGCTAATCAAGAGAAAGATAAGCGCGCCGATGAATTAGTGCTAGCTAATCAAGAGAAAGATAAGCGCGCTAATGAATTAGTACTAGCTAATCAAGAAAAAGATAAGCGCGCTAATGAATTAGTACGAGCTAATCAAGAAAAAGATAAGCGCGCCAATGAATTAGTACTTGCTAATCAAGAGAAAGATAAGCGCGCCGATGAATTAGTGCTAGCTAATCAAGAGAAAGATAAGCGTGCCAATGAATTAGTGTTAGCTAATCAAGAGAAAGATAAGCGCGCCAATGAATTAATTTTAGTCAATGAAGAGCTTGATTTTTTACGGGGACTTTTTAAAAAATAGCACTGTTGTATTTAGAGTTTAAATTTACCTTCTCATTTAATTGATTGTTTACTAAAAATAACTAGGACTATTTATGTTTAAAGATAATGATCAAAAACATAATCGACACGAAGCGAAAGAAAAAAAAGCCAATGAATTAGTCCTCGCTAACAAAGAACTAGCCTTTCAAAATGAAGAGAAAGATAAACGGGCCGAAGAGTTAATTCTTGCCAACCAAGAGAAAGAAAAACGCGCAGAAGAGTTAACGCTTGCCAACACAGAACTGGCCTTTCAAAATGAAGAGAAAGACAGATGGGCCGAAGAGTTAATTTTAGCTAACCAAGAAAAAGACAAGCGGGCCGAAGAATTAATTCTTGCCAATCAAGAGAAAGATAAGCGCGCTGAAGAGTTAATTTTAGCTAACCAAGAAAAAGACAAGCGGGCCGAAGAATTAATTTTTGCCAACCAAGAGAAAGAAAAGCGCGCAGAGGAATTAACGCTGGCTAACACAGAGCTGGCCTTTCAAAATGAAGAGAAAGACAGGTGGGCTGAAGAATTAATTTTAGCTAACCAAGAGAAAGACAAGCGTGCTGAAGAGTTAATTTTTGCTAACCAAGAGAAAGATAAACGAGCTGAAGAGCTGATTTTTGCCAATAAAGAGAAAGACAAGCGTGCCGAAGAGCTGCTTCTAGCCAATCAAGAGAAAGACAAGCGGGCTGAAGAGCTGCTTCTAGCCAATCAAGAGAAAGATAAGCGGGCCGATGAATTAACGCTTGCCAACCAAGAGAAAGAAAAACGAGCAAATGAATTAGTGCTTGCCAACACAGAACTGGCCTTTCAAAATCAAGAAAAAGAAAAACGTTCAGATGAATTAATCCTCGCCAACGCAGAGCTAGCTTTTCAAAATAAAGAGAAAGACAAGCGGGCCGAGGAGCTGATTCTTGCTAAAGAAGAAAAAGAAAAACGTGCTGATGAATTAGTCCTCGCCAACAAAGAGCTAGCCTTTCAAAATGAAGAGAAAGACAAGCGGGCTGAAGAGCTGATTCTCGCTAAAGAAGAAAAAGAACAACGTGCTGATGAATTAGTCCTCGCCAACAAAGAGCTAGCCTTTCAAAATGAAGAGAAAGACAAGCGGGCCGAAGAGCTTATTCTTGCCAAAGAAGAAAAAGAACAACGCGCCGATGAATTAATTATCGCCAACAAAGAGCTAGCCTTTCAAAATGAAGAGAAAGACAAGCGGGCCGAAGAGCTCATTCTTGCCAAAGAAGAAAAAGAACAACGCGCCGATGAATTAATTCTCGCCAACGCAGAGCTGGCCTTTCAAAATGAAGAGAAAGACAAGCGGGCTGAAGAGCTCATTCTTGCCAAAGAAGAAAAAGAACAACGCGCCGATGAATTAATTCTCGCCAACGCAGAGCTGGCCTTTCAAAATGAAGAGAAAGACAAGCGGGCTGAAGAACTCATTCTTGCCAACACAGAATTAGCCTTTCAAAATGAAGAGAAAGACAAACGGGCTGCAGAGTTAATTGTTGCCAACCAAGAGAAAGAAAAACGCGCCAATGAATTAGTCCTCGCTAATCAAGAACTAGCCTTTCAAAACGAAGAAGAAGATAAGCGTGCAGATGAGTTAGTTATTGCCAATGAAGAGAAAGATAAACGGGCCGAGGAGTTAATTCTTGCTAACGAAGAAAAAGAAAAGCGAGCCAATGAATTAGTCCTTGTTCACGAAGAGAAAGATAAGTGGGAACACGAGTTAATTCTGGCTAACAAAGAACTCGCCTTTCAAATAAAGCTAGACGGTTATCGTTCTGAAAGGGAACGTGTAGCTCAGGAATTAACCATATTTATGGATACCGCCAATGCCCCTATTTTTGGTGTTGATGCTCAAGGTAATGTCAACCAATGGAATCAAAAGTCAGCGGCTATTACTGGCTACCAAGCCGATGAAGTACTAGGTAAAAACCTAGTAAAAGAATTGATCACAAAAGATTATCGTGAGTCAGTAAACCAAGTATTACAAAAAGCCTTAAAAGGCGTGGAAACCTCTAATTTCGAGTTGCCACTTTATACAAAAGAGAACAATCCAGTCTTGGTGCTACTCAATGCCACTACCCGACGTAATGCGAATGGCGAAGCTGTGGGTGTCGTTGGGGTAGGCCAAGATATTACCGAGCTTGATAGTTATCGTTCTGAAATGGAAAAAAAAGTAAAAGAGCGTACGCGTGAATTAGATACCATATTAACGTTAAGTCCAGATGGCTTTGTTTTAGAAAATGCCAACAATAATATTGTTTATATTAACCCCGCCTTATTAAACATGACCGGGTTTACAGAAGATAAGTTTATTGGTAAAAGTGCTAAAATTTTTAGTGACGCAATGGCAAGTTTATATAATTCAGAACTAATGGAATATACCAATATTATTGGCAACGAAGATTGTGAACATACCATTTATCTATCACGTCCGACCGTACGCATTATTAACTGTAAGCAAAGAACAATGCATGGCTTGACGGGTGAAAAAGAAGGCCAAGTCCTTTATTTCAGGGACGTAACCCATGAAACAGAAGTTGATAAGATGAAAAGTGATTTTTTATCAACAGCGGCTCATGAACTACGCACACCACTGGCCAGTATCTATGGGTTTTCTGAATTATTAATGAATCGTGATTATGATAAAAAAATGTCACATGAAATTTTTGAAACTATTCACCGTCAGTCATTAAATCTAAAGAAGCTATTAGATGAACTACTTGATTTATCACGTATAGAGGCAAGAGCGGGAAAAGATTTTTATATGGATAATCATTCGCTTAAAGAACTTGTAGAGCAGTCATGTCTGGAAGCGGAAGGTGCCTTTAAGGGCCGTAAAGTGGAGGTTAAGTCAACAGGACGTTGGCCGGTAATTTCTTGCGATATTGATAAAATGCGTCAGGTATTTAATAACTTGTTAAGTAACAGCTTTAAATATTCTCCTGAAAATGAAAAAGTACGATTAAAAACCAGCGAAAGAGAAAAAAATGGCATTAGGCAGTTTGGTGTTAGCATTATCGATAACGGTATAGGCATGACACCTAAACAACTTTCTCGTATTGGAGAGCGGTTTTATCGAGCAGACGACTCGGGTGCAACACCAGGTACTGGTTTAGGTGTGTCATTGGTTAAAGAAATTGTCTCGATTCATACCGGAGAGGTTGAATTTTCTAGTGATAACGAAAAAGGAATGGTGGTAACTGTGTGGTTACCCATGGTTAAAAATTAATAGCTTGAGGAATGAACGATGAGTCAAAAAAGAATTTTAATTGTTGACGATCAAGGTGAATTAAGAAAATTAGTCCGAATGACACTTGATTTTGGTGATTATGAATTACATGAAGCAGAAGATGGCCATCGTGCATTGGCATTAGCCAAAGTGATCCAACCCGACTTAGTTATTCTAGACGTAATGATGCCTGGTGAAGTTGATGGTTATCAGGTCTGTGAACAACTAAAACAAGACAGTAGTGTAAAAATTCCATATGTGATGTTGTTAACAGCGCGAGGGCAAAAGTCTGACCTAGAAGAAGGAGAACGTGTTGGGGCAGACAGCTACCTTGTTAAACCCTTTAGTCCATTGGAATTAATACAAAAAGTTAATAGTGCATTAACTTAACTATAAATATATCTACTAGAGAATAGAGAATAATCAAATGTCAGTTAATCATTTTATTGGTAATGAAATGGATTCGCTTGTTAAAAAACTTGCTGCAACGCCAACAGACATAAATCTTGTCTGGGACGTCGTTAAAGTTATGGAGACAGAAAAAGAAGACTTACAAGCTCAGCTTTTTTGTTATGCACAAGACATTCAAAAACTACTTGCTGAGCGCGATATAGCGGCATTGAATGAAAATGAAAAAAATGCTGCCTATAAACAATTAGAGCGATTTAATCATGATTTTATGATTTTGATGGCGCAAAAAGAAAAATCATATCAAGCGCTTGAATCATCTCATCTTGATACTATAAGACGTTTAGCGACAGCGGCAGAATTTAAAGATGACGATACCGGCGCGCACATCCTTAGAATGAGCCGTTTTTCTTCCATAATTGCGCGTGCTTATGGTCAAGACGAAAAATACTGTAATCTACTTGAGCAAGCCAGTCCTATGCACGATATAGGAAAAATAGGTATACCTGATGATGTTTTGAAAAAACCGGGTAAATTAACTGAAGCAGAATGGGTATTAATGCGTAAGCACCCCGAGTATGGCGCTAATATTTTAAGTGGTTCAGACGTTCCTGTTTTACAAATGGCGGAAGAAGTCGCATTAGCACATCATGAGAAATTTGACGGTAGCGGATACCCCTCAAATTTACAGGGTGAGCAAATTCCTTTAAGTGCCCGCATTGTTGCTTTGGCAGACTTTTTTGATGCCCTCACCATGGATAGATGCTATCGCCCGGCATTCTCTGATGAAAAAGCACTTACTATGGTGAAAGAAAACAGCGGCACGCATTTTGATCCCAAGGTTGTTCAAGCTTTTTTCTCTGTCAGTAATGACATTATTAATGAACGCGATAGAATTAATAAGGAAAATTAAGCTTTGTTTGCGGCTGTAAGCGTTTTTATACTTGGCTGTTTTTTGCCTATAAAGTAGGTCTCCTCACCAACGAAACTGTTATAAATTAACAGTTTTATCTCAGCGATAGATAACACAAAAAAACCTGATAGCAGCTAAGTCTTAGCAGCACAGTCTTCGGCTGTTTTAACCATAGGTTACTCTACAGAGTTGATTGTTGTCAGTGCTTAGTATACATTTGGTGTATGCGGAAAATGCGGAAAATTCAGAACAAACAGAAAGGAGCAAGATTGAATGCATCAAGTCACTGATTTAAAAGTGAAACACTGTACCTCAAAACAAGCAGCTAGTTTGTTAGAGGTAACAACACGAACGATTCAGCTTTGGTCAGACTCAGGGATATTAAAGGCTTGGAAGACAGTAGGTGGACACAGGCGCTTTAATCTAGAGGATATTGAAGCGCTTAAGGCTGAACTTAAGCAAGAGACTAACCCTGCTGTCGAGCACAAGTTAGTACGTGTTTTAGTTATAGAAGATGAGCCTGATTTAATTATGTTGTATAAAATGACTATTGAAGGTTGGAATTTACCTATTATTTTACAAACGGCTAGCGATGGTTTTCAGGGCTTAATACACATAGGTGCATGGAAGCCTGATATTGTTATTACCGATATTCAAATGCCAAATGTAAATGGTATTCATATGTTAAAAAGCCTGGCCAAAATGGAAGAATTTAACGACATGGTGGTTATGGCGGTATCAGGATTATCAAAAGCAGAGATTACTCAAAAAGGTGGCTTACCGGCAGGGATACCTATTTTCACTAAACCCATTCCATTTGATGAAATTGAAAAAATCATTAATCAGCAATGTAAAACACTGTTAAGTAGTTAATCACTATGAATAAATTATTTGTTAAACTTTTATCCCAACTTAGCGATGGCATTGTGATGTTTGATATAACAGGTAAGGTATTTTTTAGTAATTTAAAAAAATTAGGTTTTGAAGGCGTTGTGGTTGGCAATAAAATAGCCGATAACCGTGTTATGGAAGCCGTAGCTGAAATGCACACGAGTGAACTAGAGCAAGTAAAAGACATAAAGTTAAAAGACATAAAGTTAAAAGACATAAAGTTAAATGGCATTGAGCAGGTTGAAAACAACAACCATACGCTTATCTTTCATGAAGAAAATATGTTTTGTCTATATATTAGAAAGGAGCTTGAAAGAGTAAAGTATCAGGGACTACAAGATAATATGTTTAAACTGATTAATCATGAATTACGTACCCCTATGCAAGCCTTTACAGAGGGAGCATTTTTTCTTTCTGAGCGACTTAACACAGACGAAATCAAGGAAAAAAATCTTGATGCTCTGATTGAACTAACCATTAACAGTGCTAAAGAAGTAACAAGCAAAATGGAAAAGCTGCTTGAGTTGTCCGAAACTTATGGTGATGACCCCATGCGTAACAAAGAACGTATAAGCCTAGTTGAAGTGACTCGTAGCGCCATTAACTCACTTAGCGAAATGAGCGCCAGTAAAGGTATTGTTATTAGACTCAAGCAAAAAGGCGAGATTATTGGCAATTTATACGGTAGTTTTGGCTGGCTAAAACGTGCGATTACAGAATGTGTGCAAAACAGTATTGAACATAGCCATAAGGGCAGTGAAATTCATTTGCAGCTTAAGCAAAGTAGTCATTTTGCCCATATAACTATTCGTGATTTTGGACGAGGAATTTCACCAAAAGTAAAAAATACATTATTTGAACCCTTCATTGGTGGCGGTGATAAAGAGGGTTCTAGCAATCAAGGTCTAGGTATTGGGTTAAGTTTAGCTAAAACCATTATTAAAAATCATGGCGGCAATATAAAAAATGTCAATCTAAAAAATGCCGTACAATTTCATATTGAATTGCCGACCGGTGGTGAAAAATCGTCGACTAATGATTTGGATATACGCCAATCACAACTATATGCCCGCGATATGGCTTTACTGATGAACAGAGACAAGTCATAAATTTCAAGCGTTATGCCACTATCCTAAAAGATGCTCATCCTTTAAAAATAAAGGGTTTTTGATATGAAACAGATCATAATATTATTAACAATCGTTTTTGCTACCCCTATGGCCCAAGCGGAAAAAGTATTAAGCTTAGGCGTAGTACCGCAACAATCTGCGTCGAGTTTGGCTAAAGTATGGGTGCCATTGGCAATGTTTTTGTCGAAAAAAACAGGTGAAAATATTCGTTTTGCCACCGCACCTACTATTCCAGAATTTGAAAAGCGCGTAGCGGCGGGCAGGTATGACATTGTTTACTTAAATCCATATCACTATACGCTATTCAGCAAATCTATAGGTTTGCGAGCGATTGCAAGACAAAAAGATAAGCGTATTCAAGGCATTATTGTTGTAGCGAGTGACAGTGAAATATCAAATCTAGCTATGTTAGAGAAGGCAGAAATTGCCTTTCCTGCTCCTGCTGCATTCGCCGCAACTGTGCTGCCACAAGCCAACTTAACCCTACGTAATATAGCTTTCACACCAAGGTATGTGTCTTCTCATGACTCTGTCTATGCCGGTGTTGCTAAAGGTTTATTTGTGGCTGGTGGCGGTATTGTTCGCACCTTATCTACTTTGCCTAAAGCGCTGTCAAATAAGTTAAAGATAATATGGCGTTCAGAGGGCTATACGCCACATGCCTTCGCTGTAAGCTCAACAATAAGTCCTGAAGCTGCAGTCAAGATTCAAAACGCTTTAGTGTCGTTAAATGAGCAAGAAGAAGGCAAAAAAATTCTTAGCAAGTTAGGTTTTAATACCGGTATTGTGAAAAGTACTGATAGTGATTGGGATGATGTTAGGGCACTTAACATCAAGATAATAAAACAATAAAAGAAACTCATACCCATGTTTAAATTATCATTCAAAATAAAAACCATTATTGGTATCGCACTTATCGAAACTTTTTTTCTATTGATATTGGTGTTAGAAAGTCGATCAATTTTATATGAAACCATTGAATTTGACATCAAAGAACGTGCACACAACATTTCTACATTATTAGCGACAGCATCAGTAGATGCCGTTGTTTCTGAAGATATTGCCACACTTGAGTCAATTGTAGAGTCAGCAATGATAACCTCGAATATTCTTTATATTAAGATACGAGGTTTAGATGGAGTATTAGCAGAGCGAGGTGAGCAAGATTTTTTAGATCGTAAATTTAAGGCCGATAACTCTATCGCTGAAAGTGAAATAGACCAAAGTTTTGATACCTTTTCAGAGATATTTGTTGAAGGTTATCGATTTGGCCGTGTGGAAGTTGGACTTTCTTTAGCAGAGCAGAAGGCCATAATTAAAGCCGCAACACATAGCTTAACCACCATAGCGCTAATAGAACTAATGTTTGTAGGGCTATTTTCATTACTGCTTGGCATAACACTGACCAAACGCCTTATATTATTGCAGGAGGCGGCGGTCAAGATGTCTCAAGGTGAAACGGGTTTGCAAATTCCTCTTGCAGGTAATGATGAGCTAACAGATGCATCGCGGGCTTTTAATTTGATGTCGACTAAAATTTCAGCAGTCACTCAGACGTTGAAATCAGATAATGCTCGCATGGATGCCATCATGAATACCGCAACAGATGCTATTTTCATGATCAGTTTAGACGGTGTAGTTCACTCTATGAATAGAGCGACTTATGTTCTTTTTGGTGTTCAAGAACAAGATATTATTGGCCAGAGTATGTTCGATTTTATTCCTGAACTACATTTATTTGACATAGAATCTTCCACAGTTAGGCATGTACAGCGTATTAATGGCGTTACCTCTAAGGGGAAAAAAATCCCCCTAGAAATTCATTCAAGTGGCATGGAGTTCAATAATCAACACTATATTGTGGGTGTAATACGGGATCTAACGACTATAAATCAGCTCAAAGTTGAATTAGAAGCGGTATTTAACTTAAGTCCCAATGGTTTTTTAATTCTTGCTAAAGATCTGTCTATTTCATATGTGAATCCAGCGTTCTACGCCATGTTTTCGTTAGTAACAGACTGTTTAAATGATCATGACTGGGAATGTTTTAAGGGGGTAATCGCTAAATCAATGGATCATGAACAGCATAAAAATATGAAATTGTTAGACGAGTTATACACTGAAAATATTTTGTATTTAAAATTACCGGTAGAAAAAATATTACGTGTCTCTCGACAAAAAATAGACAAAACTGATGTCGACTCTTCAGATATATTATTTTTTGTTGATATTACGCATGAAAGCATCGTAGATAAAATGAAAAGTGAGTTTTTAACGTCAGCGGCACACGAACTTCGCACTCCTTTAGCCAGTGTCATGGGTTTTAGTGAACTGTTAACCCTTTGCGATTATGGCCCAGAAAAAACCAAAGAAATGGCCGGAAGTATCAATAAACAATCAAAGCGTCTCAAACAGATAGTGGATGACTTAATCGATGTTGCCAGTATAGAAAATAAAACGCTGGGTATGCTTGATATGGTTCAAGACACCTTAAAAATAACGCTAACTGAACTCTGTGACGAATTTTCTGGCAGTGATAACTTTCATACTATCGACTTACAGCAACCAAAATACTGGCCTCTTATTGAATTTGACTCATCTAAAATACGTCAGATTATCTCTAACATATTGAATAATTCATACCGATATTCTCCAAACAACTCGGTAGTGAAAGTTTACACCACAATGAAAGTAACAGAAGAAACATCAGAATTTGGGGTGATAATTGAAGATAACGGCATAGGAATGACAGCAGAACAATTATCCCATGTAGGTGAACGGTTCTACAGAGCTGATACCTCTGGAAATATACCGGGCACAGGATTGGGCATAAGCTTAGTTAAAGACCTTATAAATATGCACAACGGACGATTTGAAATAACAAGTACCATTGGACAAGGCACAATTGTAACGCTTTGGCTGCCTAATATAATCATGAATCACGCCAAGCTAGATAAGGTCTTATGATGAAACTAAATATATTAATACTTATCAGCCTGTTGCTCCTGTTAACTGGGCCAGCGGCTCAGGCCAGTTCAGAAATTGAAACACTGATAGATATGCTGCATCAAAATGGGACTATCAGTGATGCGCAGTACGCTCGCTTACAAGCTGAGTTAGGAGAGCGTAAGGTAAAAAATAACCAACAAGTCGTAAGCCTAAACAAACAAGGGGTACAAGCGAAAAAATCGTCTGATGTTGAGGTGTCAGTAAAGGGGGCTGTAAGCGTTAAAACACCTGATGGTGCTTTTACAACAAAAATTGGTGCCCGTGTTATGGCCGATGCCGCCGCTTATAAAAATGACAATAACACCATGGGTGATGGTACTAAAATCAGGCGGGCTCGTATGTCATTACAAGGAAAGATGTATCATGACTGGGCTTATAAGTTTGAATATGACTTTGCGACGGGTGAAATTAAAGGTATTGCTGATGCATTTGTTGAATATCAAGGCCTAGATGCAATGTCAGTCAGAGTCGGTAATATGAAAGACCCCTTCAGTCTACAATTTCAAATGAATGCAAACTATAACTTATTTATGGAGCGCTCACTAACCAACGGTCTTAACACTGGGCGTCATATAGGAGCTATGGTATTTACCAATAGAAAAAATTGGACAGCATCCGCTGGATTATTTGGAGAAGCCGTACAAACAGTAGGCAAAGAAAAGGACGAAGGCTGGGGATTGGGTAGCCGAGTTACCTATGCGCCGATTAATAGTAAAGGTTCCTTGTTACATTTGGCAGTATCAGCAAATTATCGTGATGCAGGCGAGGTGGCTATATTGCGTTTTAAGCAACAGCCTGAAAGTAACGTGTCGGGTATTAATATCGTCGATACTGGCAATATAGCCAAGGTAGATTTTCATTCAAAATATGGCTTGGAAGTTGCGATGGTATCAGGGCCACTCTCTGTTCAATCAGAATATGTCACTGCATCGGTTAGCCGCTATAGTGCTCCCAGTTTGGCTTTTAATAGTTGGTATATTCAAACCGGCTATCTATTAACCGGTGAATCACGTCAATATAGACAAGGTAAGTTTGGCAAGATAACACCTAACTTTAGTGTGGGTAATGGTGGTGTAGGTGCTTGGGAACTTGGCTTACGTTACAGTACTATTAATTTAAATGACCAAAATATTATGGGTGGTGAAGCCAAGAGTTTAACTTTAGGTGTTAATTGGTTTGCCACTTCGACCATCAGATTTTCAGCTAACTATATTAATGTTTTACAGGTAAATGGCGGTCCTCTTGAATCTGTTCATCCTGATATAATTCAGCTGAGAAGCCAATGGGCATTTTAATCGAATTTTAATCGAATTTTACTGCTTAATATAAGTTTGGCTAGTGCTTGCGATATATAAAGGCAATCGCAAGCCTTATTTTTCTGCTGTGTGTTTATGACACGAATTAACTCTCTTGATTAATACTTGGCGTTACTAGCTCAGTTTTACTGATCACTAACTCAATGGTTGAAAAAAGCTCTTGATTTGGATATCCATCAGCAATCAGTTGATGTTGTAGTTGAAATGAGCGAATGGCATCTCTACTTTTAGGCCCCCAAATACCATCGGGTTTACCTGTGTTAAATCCCAAACTATTGAGTTGGCTTTGGAGGTTTTTCATTTGGACAACACTAAAAGGTGTTATCTGAGTTTGCGCTTTGTTAAAAAATTCGATGCCTTTAGCGCCAACTAATTTATTAGCTAATATGCCAACGGATAACGCATAACTTTTTGAAAGATTCCAGGTCATAATGACATTGAAATTAGGGTAGAGTAAAAATGCCGGCCCTTTATGGCCTGAGGGTAGATAAAGCTCAGCCTGAATATTATAATCGGGTAAGGCTTGCTGGTTGGTTTGTTGAACACCTAACTGCTGAAAATAATTCAGCGGGTAATATTGATCAAAAGCGACTTTATCAAAGGCAAAGTTTTTCGGTAATCTAACTTCTCTGCCCCAACGCTCTTTTGACTGCCAACCTATTTTATTTAAGTAATTAGCCGCTGTGGTTAAAGCGTCAACCTCACTTTGCCAAACATCTACTTTTCCATCGTTGTCAGCATCAACCGCATATTTTAACAATGCGGTCGGCATAAACTGCATATGACCCATAGCACCAGCCCAAGAGCCTTTTAGCTGCTCAACAGAGACCTGCTTACGCTCTATTAAGGTAAATAAATTTAATAATTCTAGGGTGAAAAATTCACTACGGCGTTGATCACAAGCTAAGGTTGCCAAGGCATTCAATACCGACATTTTACCCTTGTGCTTGCCAAAAACAGTTTCTAAGCCCCAAAAAGACACTAAATATTGGCGGGGAATACCGTATTCTTTTTCTAACTTATCAAATAACGCTTTGTTATTTTGTAACTTTTCTTTACCGACACGAAGATGGTAAGCACTAACTCTTGCCTTAATATATTGCTCAAAGGTTTGCGTAAACTCAGGTTGTTTTTTATCTAACGCAATAACGCGCTGAATAGGGGAGATATTATCAATAACCGTTTCAGTTATATAAGTAGAAAATCCTGCGGTTTCAGCGCGTTGCGCTAAATTCACTTTACACTGGAGAAAATTTTCATCGGCAATCGTCGCATTGGCCAGCATAGGGAGAAATAGACAGATGATGATTAATTTTTGATAACTAAAAAAATTAACACTTTGTTTAACAAAAGGGTTTGATGAGTTCATGAATGAAGCTTCCTTAGCTCAAAGTAAAGTTGAAAACGAAACTGAAAAATATAATAGCATCGTTAGATTGAAAAAATAAAAATAAAAGTAAAGAAATTCACTTGAGCATCCTGGTGAGTCCAAATAACTAGGCTAAAATAAATGCCGTTTAACGGCATTTATTAGTCGCGGCACTCTGACCTCAAACAATAAAATAAAGCTTAAATGGGCAAGGTAAGTGAGTTGAAAAGGGTGTTTTATATTATTGACAGAATAGGGCATTAATTTAATAGAATTGGTATAATTTCACCCTGAGTAATTTCTCCCTGTATAAGGCTAGTAATGTTAGCCACAAATTATCTGATATAGCCGGACTATAGCCTGACTGTAGCCTTGTGGTATATCAAGCTGGGAATACAGTTCTAATCCTAATCTAAAGGCAATGTCAGTTCATGGTAGAAAATAGGAATCAATTGCAGCGCAATTATGACCAGCAAGGTTATTTTGTTATTAGAAATTATTTCACGGTGGCTGAAATTGCAGAGCTTAGAGCCGTGGTATTAAAGTTTCATCAGTTATGGCAACAAGACAATGCAAAATTTTATCAGGAGGAGGCTTTCAACTCTTCGTTAATTACGGGCAGTGAGTATTTAGCCTTTGATGATAGGGTGCAGCTGTTTAATTTTATCAGTTCAAAAAAAATCATGGATGTTGTCGAGGCGATTGTCGCGAATAATCCTGCCTTTATGAATACGCAATTATTTTTTAATCCAGTTAACCCCAAACAAAAAGATTTTTGGCATCGAGACTGTCAATATGATCATGATGTTGCAGGGCAAAAGCTTGCTATAGAGCAGACACAAGTATTACATCTTCGTGTGCCATTATTTGATGAACTTGGCATGGAACTCGTGCCGGGTACTCATAAGCGCTGGGATAATGATGAAGAATTTAATGTCCGCCAAGAAGAAAAAGGCAGCCTTAGTAGTGACGACCTTGCTAGTGGTGAAAAAATTAAGCTAGCGGCGGGTGATTTGTTAGTTTTTTCAGCTGATATGATCCACCGTGGTTTATACGGATTAGAGCGATTAGCGTTAGATATTTTAGTGTTTGATTCAGCAGGCGATTTTGCAGATTATGTTGATGACGATTGTTTGCCTGATAGCTTAATGTTAGATAAAATTGACGATCCCAGGTTATTTATTAATACCCTTAACTTAAAGTCGAACAGCTAATATTTTAAAAATACCCTTAGCTGTGCAGTGCTAATTCAGTGCGAGTTCAGTAGGCACTTAAAGTTAGAGCTTGACGCATGACTTTTGATTTACTCGCTGTTATGCACTACTAATGGCGTGAAAGTTAGCTGTTGTTATCAGTGGTATTCAGATAGAATTCGGCCCTTACTTTTTAGCGACTGGCAAAAAAGTAAGCGTTAACGCTCAGCAACTTCCTATTTCTTCTAAAACGGCATGAAACAAACAATGAATGATAAAACAATAGTAACTCATAACGGTAATTTTCATGCGGATGATGTTTTCAGTATCGCTGCACTTAAAAGCATTCTTCCTGCTTTTACTCTTATACGCACACGAGATTTAGCCGTTATCGCCAAGGCTGATATTGTGATTGATGTAGGTGGTGAATATAATCCAGATGCAGGCCGCTTTGATCATCATCAACGTGGCGGCGCAGGTGAGCGTGAAAATGGTATTCCTTATTCTTCATTTGGTTTAATTTGGCAAAAGTATGGTCTAGAAATATGCCACGGTGATGCAGATGTTGCTAAGTCGCTTGATACCGGTTTGGTATCAACCATCGACGCTATTGATTGTGGTCATGTTCAAGGGGTTTCAACCGGTATTAGCCTGAGCCAAACTATTTCAATGTTTAACCCAACGTGGCAAGAAGATAGTCATTTTGATCTTTGTTTTGATGAAGCGGTAGAGTTTGCCTCGCGAGTTTTAGCCCGTTTTATTGCTTCTGCAAGCGGTGGCATTAATGCTAAATCAATTGTGGCGAAAGCTGTTGAGAACGCAGCAGACCCAAGGGTTATCGTATTAGAAAAATACACGCCTTGGAAAACAACTGTTCACACGCTATCTAAAGAAGCCTTGTATGTGATTTATCCGTCGGGCTCTGGCCCCTTTAGAATTCAAACAGTGCCGGTTGAACTAGGCTCATTTGAAGATCGCAAGCCATTGCCTAAAGCCTGGGCCGGTTTAGCGGATCAAGCACTACAAGACGTCAGCGGTATTGATGACGCTATGTTTTGTCATAATGGTTTATTTATTGCCGGTGCACAATCGTTTGAAAGTGTGATGAAAATGGCCGCTATAGCACTAGCAGAATAAGCCTAGCACTTGTTAAGATAAAGTTTTAGAATGTTAAATTAACTGTATTTAAGGTAAATAAATTAGCTTAAATACAGTTAAACAACGATTTACTGCGCGTTAATAGCGGCTTGCATAGATTGCTCTGCTACTTGTTCTAACCAAGCAAAGTCTATTGTTTGGTGAGCTTCACAAATAAACCAAGGTTCGCGTGAATCAGGTTCTAGCATCACACCATTGTCGATTAAATTAAGCGCGAATTGGGTATATAAATCGCTGTTAGTTTTTTTCCAGTCACGATAGTTTTGCGGTACTTTGGCGCCAAAGTGCACACCAAACATAGCATTTGGGCCGGCAAAACAATGTTCAATATCAAACTTGCTAAAAACACGAGAAAGTAAGGTTTGAATTTTTTGCCCTACATGGTCAATAGTTTCAAGCGCATCGGTTTCTTTGAGTATTGTTAATGTTGCTTTCGCCGCACTTAATGCCACCATGTTAGCGGTATAAGTTCCGCCATGAGTTACGCCATTTTTGTCAAAAGAAATAGCGCCCATTACCTCGGCTTTGCCACCAAAAGCAGCGACAGGATAGCCATTGCCCATGGCTTTAGCGTAAGTGGTGATATCGGCGTGGATATTATATAAGGCTTGAACGCCACCTTTAGCGACACGAAAACCAGTTTTTACTTCGTCCATAATCAGTAAAGCGCCGTTGGCGTCACAGATGTCACGTAGTTTTTGCATGTACCCTTGCGTTGATGCAATAGAGCCACAATTGCCCATAATAGGTTCAATTAAAATGGCGGCTATATCATCGCCATGTTCGGCAAACACAGCGTCAAGGGCATTAAAATCGTTTAGCGGCACACTCACTTGATGTTCACGGGTGCTTTGTGGAATACCGGCGCCAAAAGGAATGATTTCAGGCGAGTTTATATCGTCTGCATCCCAGTTATCCACGTCAGATTTCCACATCACTTCATCATGTAGGCCATGAAAACCGCCTTCAACCACAACAATCTTATTGCGCTGGGTATAACCCCTAGCAGTGCGCACAGCACCAATAACCGCTTCAGTACCTGAATTGGCAAAACGCATTTTGTCGATGTTAGGACAAAGTGATTTCACTAACTCAACCACGTCAGAGTCAAGCCCGGTAGAAAAGCCAGAAATAGTACCCACATCAGTAATGGCACTAATAACAGCGTTATCAACACGTTCATCACGATAGCCTAAAATAATAGGGCCGTAGGCTAAACGAAAATCAACAAAGGTTTGCTCGTCGCAATCGGTTACTGTGCAGCCTTTCATGCTACTCAAAAATACGGTATTTTCTTCTCCCCAATAACGGTAGCTATCGGCAACACCTAACGGCATATTGGTGTGGGCTCTTTTGAGCATTTGGGTACTATTGGGTTTGTTTTTTTTGGTCATAAGAGGTTCCAATCAAACTGATTTATTTCAATATTTGGACTATAAATTTAATGCTCGAGATAATACAGGGATAGTGCCAAGTCAGGAAGCGCTAGTTACACTTTTTCGAGACATAAGACTGAAGGTTACTTATTCTTAGCCAAAGTCTTAGCCAAAGTTTACAGCGCAAGTGTTCAGTGAAAATTTCAGCTAAATTTATTACTGCACTTTAAGCCGTTAACCAATTAGTCGTTAACCAAAGCGGCGCTTTAGTATGAACAGCAAAATAAGTGCATAAAAAAAGCCCTTACCTATTACAGGTAAGGGCTTTTTAATTAGCGAACAGCTATTATAAAATTAATCTTTGTTCGCTAAAATGATCAACCTAAGGTGATCAAGCTCAGTTTTGTAAACTTAGCTACTATAAACCGAAAGTACGAGATACAGATAAAACAATGCGTGAATCTGCACTATCAAGATCCATATTGGTATCTTCAAGTGCTAGGTTAAAATCAAAGCCTTCATAACTAGTCATATATTCAACACGAGCATGATTGTACGCGTCATTACCATTCCATGACCATTCATTAACATCGCTTGATGTTGAACGATCGAAACTGGCTCTAATATTATGACCTGGTGCTACTTCAAAGGTATGAGCAATCATAGTGATATAATGCCCAGCATCAAGACCAAAATAGTCCCAGCTGTACCAAAAGTTTAATTCGGTATTACCTACTGATGAAGTGTAGTTAAACTTGGCATAAGCCTCTGGATAATTATAAGTATCTGAAGCAGAATCACCGTGGTAGGTATAGTAAGCAATACCCGCATCAAGGCCTGTTTTTTCGTCAAGTTGAAAGTAATTTCCTACGTAAACATCTAATTCAGCATTAGTGTCGTCAGCGCTGCCAAAATCTACGTTTGATGCCCAAGCGCCAGTATAAAAACCGTCAGCGCCTGCGTAATCTAAACTTGCTTGTAACGCAGGATCATTGCCTGTTTGGCTAACACCGTTAAAGGTATAGTCAGAGGTTAAATTAACGGTTGTTGATACATCAGCTAATGCCGCTGAAGAAGTGGCTAGTAAAAAACTTGTTGCTAAGGCAATAATACTTTTATTCATTATTTGTATACTCATTTAATTAGGTTACTTGTTCTAGTTTGGTAAAGTCGATTTTATTTTCTTCTGGTGAACTCTCTATTGCCGCTACTTCGTTAAATTTTCTTAACAGAATATAACCAAAGCAAGTGAAGAATAGTCCGATAACTACAGCGCCAACCCATTGGATTTGCAAGAAATCTAATTTGAATAGCAAGGTCAGTAAACTCAAGGCAATAATATTACCAAAGAAGTATTTAACTCTACCTATACGCGCTACGCCTATCTTCAAATTGTCTGTGTATAAACGGATCAATGAATCGAGAGAGTTAATGACAAAAGTAATACCGACAAATGCCATGGCAAGATTATAGAAACCAGTAGTTTCTATGCCGTTCATGCTGTAGTAATACAAGACGCTAAACCATATTGCGATCGGAATAGACGGAAAGATCAACATCGCCAGTAGTACTTGATAAGTGCGTAAACCACTGACAAAACGGGCGGTAAATTGGCCAATCATAATACTCCATGCAAACCACCAATAAAGGTAGAACTCATGATAAGCATTCATTGGCAGCACAAATTCGTGGATGCTTCCAAAGTAGCCGCCCAACATGGCAAAGGTATTGGCAAATTCGCCAATGCTTGAGTTTTCACCAAAAAATGCGCCACCCCACATTACTGCAATCAACGCGATAAAAAGCCAAGTGGTAGACAGGCTCAAAATGCGCACATAACGTATGTTGGTACTTGAATACACCGCAAAGGCGATCACCAGTAATACAATTAAGTAAAAAATGCCAACCACAGACTCACCATCACCAAGTTCTGGCATATACCAAGGTAAGTTAGACAGTAATAAATAAGCAGTAAAGGCACAGGTGCCGATAATCACAACGTTATTAATGAATTTAACCAGCGGAATTTCAAAAAATTTTACGCGCGGCTCAATAACACAAAAGTAAAAACAGGTGAGAAAGTAAAAGCTCCAAATAAGAAAGGCCCAAAAACCAAACTCAATAGCTAAAGGATTGGTGAAACCATATTCAGGACTGGTGGCTAAATCGGCGTAGCCCGCAAACTCAGTTAATGGGAACATAATAAGTCCCACATCGAGTCCTGAGGTAAATAAAATGGCAATAAAGGTGAAAGTTTTAACGGGCGTTACACCAACACAGCGAATATTGCCCCATCGATATAATATAAATGCGATTGCGGAAAAGGTAAATAACATTCCGGCTGATAACCATGTGGTCATGATAGTGTCCTTATGATGTTTTTAATCAATATTAAGATAATTAACTCCTATTTTTTTCTTATAGTTATAGTGTTCAATATCAAGCTTTTAGGTTTGAAAAATTAATTATTTTTGCCATGTTATACACCTAGGTATATAACATGGCGATGATAATTAATTTTGCTTAGAACACTGATGATTACACTTTAGTTGGTGGTGCGTTTTGCTACAGTTGAACGTTGTTGCTCTTGCCAGTTACCCGCTATGGTAACTGCGGCGTTAGATGGCGCTAACAGTGCTCGAGAGCGAATCATATCGGCGGCACGTTCAGCAACCATAATGGTGGGTGAATTAAGGTTGCCATTAGGAATTGTTGGGAATATTGACGAATCAACTACTCTCAGTCCTTCAATCCCATGTACGCGCGTTTGTGGGTCAACCACAGCCATTGCATCTGTACCCATTTTGCATGAGCAAGAAGGGTGGTAGGCACTTTCAACCGACTGGCGTACAAAACTGTCAATTTCTTCATCTGTTTGCACATGAAGGCCAGGCTGAATTTCTTCGCCACGATAGTTATCAAGCGCTTGCTGGTTGATAATTTCACGGGTTAGGCGGACACAGGCACGAAATCCTTCACGGTCTGCTTCGTGTTCAAGGTAATTAAAACGAATTTCTGGATGTACCTTAGGATCGTTTGATATCGCCTTGATTTGTCCACGACTTTTAGGCTTATTATGGCCAACATGGACTTGAAATCCGTGACCTGCAAAAGCTTCTTTACCGTCATAACGCATGGCTGCGGGTAAAAAATGATATTGTAAGTCGGGCCATTCAACACTGGCTTTAGAGCGAATAAAACCACAAGACTCAAAATGGTTGGTTGAACCTAAGCCTTTTTTACTTAATATCCAGCGCGTACCGATCAGCAGTTTACTCCACCAATCTAACTTGCCATTAAGGGTAATCGGCTGTTTGCACTTAAATTGAAAATAAAACTCTAGGTGATCTTGCAAGTTTTCGCCAACACCCGGTAAATCGTGTTTTACTTCAATATTAGCAGCTTCAAGCGCGGCTTTAGGGCCGATACCCGACAGTTGTAAAATATGCGGTGAGCCAATAGAGCCAGCCGATAAAATAACTTCTTTATGCGCTGAAATATCAACCACTTTACCTTTGTGCTCGTACCTAACACCAACAGCTTTTTTACCCTCAAGTAGCACTTTATGTACTAGTGCATGGGTAATAACCGTTAAGTTGTTACGCACCATTGCTGGTCGTAAATAAGCGTTTGCCGTTGATGCACGCACGCCGTTTTTAACCGTCATGTGCATCGGGCCAAAACCCTCTTGTTGACCGGCATTATAATCTTGAGTTTCAAAATATCCGGCTTCTACTCCCGCATCAATAAAAGCTCTGTAGAGCGGGTTTTTCATTTCATTGCCGTTGTTTACGCCCAGTGGGCCATCTTTAGCACGATATTCATTGGCACTAAATGCCCAGTCTTCTGACTTTTTAAAGTAAGGTAAACAATGAGCGTAATCCCACTCTTGTGCGCCATGTTGTTGCCATTCATCAAAATCTTTGGCGTGTCCACGTACATAAACCATGCCGTTGATTGAAGACGAACCGCCTAAAACTTTACCTCTAGGGCAATGCATACGTCGATCATCAAGAAACGGCTCTGGCTGGCTTTCAAATTGCCAAGCGTATTTTTTTGAATTCATCGGAATAGACAATGCGGTGGGCATCTGAATAAAAATACTTTTATCGCTGCCGCCGGTCTCAATGAGCAAGACATTGTTATCACTGTCTTCACTGAGACGATTTGCTAAGACACAGCCAGCAGAACCTGCACCTACAATAATGTAATCAAATTTTTCGCTTTTCATTTTAAACCTTTTTAATAATTTACTGCATGAAGACCTTTTTACGATTTAACTATCGAACAATATTTGCGTTGTTCTGTGCGTTAAAAAGGACTATCGAGTGGCTGTAATCCGATATACACCGCTTTAATTTGGGTGAAATAATTCAGCGTAGAAAGGCCATTTTCTCGACCAACACCTGAACTTTTGTAACCACCAACAGGCATCTGCGCAGGTGAGGCGCCAAAGCTGTTTACCCAACAAATACCGGCTTCTATTTGATGAACAACGCGATGTGCACGCGTAATATCTTGGGTAAATACGCCCGCGGCTAAGCCAAATTCTGTGGCATTGGCTCGGCGGATCACTTCGTCTTCATCGGTAAAGGTTAATACGCTCATAACAGGGCCAAAAATTTCTTCACGGCAAATAGTCATCTCGTCGGTACAATCACCAAAAATAGTCGGTGCAACAAAGTAGCCATCAGGTGCATTATCTGGCTTAAGTGATGTGCCACCATGCACAAGTGTTGCTCCTTCTTTAATACCAATATCGATGTACTCTTGTACTAATTTCATATGTTTAGCTGAAATTAGGGCACCAAAGTTAGTCTCAGGGTCCATTGGGTCGCCAACAACAATATTCTTTTTAGTACGTTCGAGTAGCTTTGCTATAAAAACTGGATACAGTGATTCTTGTACGAATACGCGCGTGCCGTTTGTGCACACTTCGCCTTGGGTATAAAAATTACCTAACATAGCAGCAGAAACAGCATTGTCGATGTCAGCATCATCAAAAATGATCAGAGGTGATTTACCCCCTAACTCCATAGTGACATCTTTTAGTGTACTCGCCGCAGCGGCCATTACTTTTTTGCCTGTACCGACTTCACCAGTAAAAGAAACTTTAGCAATCTCTGGATGATGGGTTAACCAAGCGCCTACTTCTCCAGCGCCTTGAACCACGTTAAATACGCCGTTGGGTAATCCTGCTTCGGTAAATATTTCTGCCAGCTTTAATGCGCCCAATGGGGTTTCTTCAGAAGGTTTAAAAATCATCACATTACCGCAAGCTAATGCAGGCGCTGCTTTCCAGCAAGCAATTTGTAATGGGTAGTTCCAAGCACCAATACCGGCGCAAATACCTAATGGTTCACGGCGTGTATAGTAAAAGTCACCATCAACAGCTTGTTGGGTTCCTTCTATGCCAGGCGCTAGCCCCGCAAAAAATTCGATAGAGTCAGCACCGGACAATACATCAACTTCTGATGCTTCTTGCCATGGCTTGCCAGTATCAAGTACTTCAATTTTGGCTAATTCGTCATTACGCTCGTGTAACAAGGCTACGGCTTTCAGTAAAATTCGGCTACGTTGCGTAGCACTCATGGCAGACCAAGTCGCAAAACCAAGTTTCGCACTGGCTATCGCTTTTTCTTTAACCTGTTCGTCGGCAACTTCAACTTGATAAATAACTTTGCCCGTTGCAGGGTTAATCACATCAAATGTTTCACCACTGGCATTATCTATATAAGTACCATCGACATAATTTTTATAACGTATTACTGACAAGTAATATCTCCATATTGGTTAATTTGTTCGTTTATAAAGTTTTTACATAATTGTTCAGCTTGGATAAATTCTGCATCAGGCCTCGGGCTTAATGCACAGCGCAGCCACAAGCCATCAATCATTGCAGCGGTTTTCATCGCCGCTATTTTTGCTACATCGTCTGCTAGTAATTGACGATATGAAAACAGCAGATTGCTATATAAGCGCTTACTATTGATATGTTGTAATCTTTTCAGCTTTGGCTCATGCATTGACTCGGTCCAAAAGCTCAGCCACGTTTTTATGGTGGAAGTAGAGCGTTGAAATGAGGTGAAGTTGGCCTCTACAACCATTTTAAGTCGCTCGGTTGCTTCAAGTTGTTGCCTAGGAATGCGCTCAAGCAAGGCTAACCTTAACTGTTCTAAAAGGTGCATTATAGTGGCTTCAATCAGGCCCTGTTTGCCACCAAAATAATGACTAATAATGCCCGAAGATAGGCCGGCAATACGACTAATAGTAATGATGGTTGTATTTTGTAAACCATACTCGCCAATCGATTCTATCGTGGCATTAATGAGTTGTTGTTTACGCAATGGTTTCATTCCAACTTTAGGCATAAGCTTCTTTGTTTTTTATTGATTGAACGTTCAATTAATATCTATACTAACGGTTTTTGATGAAGTTATCAAACTTGCTTGCAATAATAAAAATAGCGGCAGGTACCGAAACGTGTGGTTTCTGTTGTTTTTACTGCGCTATAGGTGAGTAATGGCCGCTATAAAATATATGGCATAAGTACCCTTAAAGCTTAGGGGTCTAATGATAATTTTTTAATGAATTGACCTAGATGTTGTTACTTTTACTTAAGGGGGTTTGGACTATGTAATAGCAAGTTGATTAATTATTGGCTCATTTTTAAGGGGTAAAATGAAAAAATACGACCTTATATAATTTATAAGATGCATAACTACAGACTACATTTTATTTCTCGTATTTAGCCATTTTTCCAGACAAAAAAGTAGCACACTTAATCAAATTGGTATTACTAGAACTGGCCGGGGTAAATTTTCCTGCGCTTTTGATGCTAGCGGGAGAAAAGTAGCCTTGAATAAAGTGATGAGTACATTTGTGTCTCAACAAGTTAAAAGCCAAAATAAAAGTAAAAGTAAAAGTAAAAGTAAAAGTCGTCACGCTATTCTATCTACACGTTGCTTTTTGGGCCTTATAAAAGTTATAAAAGTTATAAAGCCCAGGCATTTAGAGTTTAATGTGTTGTGTAAAGGTGTCGAGCAATTCGTCTTTTCTATGCGTGACAAAGAGTAGGGTGGAGTTACTCTCTTTCATGATCATTTTAATGATTTTCAATATACGATGGCGATTAAACTCATCTAAACCTTGTGTTATTTCATCAAGGATCAATAACAAGGGCGCCTTAATCAGCGCTCTAACAATAAGGGCTAATCTTTGTTCACCAAAACTTAACTCGTTAAATAATATTTTTTCTTTATTATTTAAGCCAACCTTTTTTAACCATTGCTGAGCGTATGTTGTTTGAAATTTTTCAGGCTGTTGATACAAGCCGATAGAATCAAAAAATCCTGACAGTACCACTGTAAGCAGATTTGAGTTTACTCGATATTGACGATGTAATTCAGGCGTGACTATACCCATATCTTTTTTGAGTTGCCAAATGCTTTCTCCACTACCTCGTTGATGGCCAAATAGGGTTAAATCATTACTGTAGCATTGTGTACAATCGCCAGTTATTAAGTGTAATAACGTTGATTTACCGCTACCATTTGGACCAGTAATTAAGGTATGTTGTTGTGGTTTAACGGTTAAATTTAGCCCCTGAAAAACGGTTTTACTTTGATAGCGCACAGTGCCATTAACTAATTTGATTAAATAATCATGCGGATATAACGCCGTGCTATAAAACTGTTCGGGCAGGGTTATTGTCTCATCATCATTTTTAAAAAAATCATCGAGCTTAGCTTGTGTATCAGCGCAATGTTGAGCGCCAATAACACTAAAGTCACCCTGTTTAATTATGGCTAATTGCTCACACCATTTGGGAATGTCGCTACGATTTCCTAATAAAAGAATGACGGTTATATCACTATTTTGGATAATGGTTTTAAACAATATCGATAAGGTTTCGCTACTTTCTTGATCTAAACTGTCAAAAGGGTCTTCACAAACAATCAGTTTTTTTTCATCTAACAGCGCTGAAAGTAAAAGCAGTTTACGCCCTTCACCTGAGCTTAATTGTCGGTAACCTGAGGTTAATAAGTGCGCTAAGCCTACTCGTTTGATCAATGGATGGTTTAGTTTATCTTGAGGTAAAAAATCTTGCACAAGTGTGCCAATATCTTGCTGATCTTTAAAGTCGCTGGTATCTATTTTTAACTCGTGTTCATAAATCTTTTGTTGTTGCTCAAAAGAAATAATAGCGATTTCATTTGGCGCAGGTAACAAGATTACCTCGACAGAATGTGGTGTTAATTCCCCCGATAATAATTGAGCAAGCTGTTGTTTACCTGAGTCATTAGTGCCCATTACACACCAAGTTTTAGATTGTCCAATAGGCCAACTCTCGATCATTAATTTTGTATGACAGTAACTTTTAATATCAAATTTATTCAAGATAACCAACTTTTTTAAAACACTATGCGCTATTATTTTCTACCACTTTGCGCTTTGCAAGCCTAATAATCGATATTGTTTTATTTCAGAGGTTAATTCCCTTCACGTAACTTCACTCGACACAGACCTTGATGCCGTGTGAATTCTCATCGAGAGACAAAAAGAAAAAAATCATCATCATGGCATGAAACTGACTTATAGCGGTTTTATTAATAAAAGGCTCTGCTTTATATACAGGTAAAATATGTACATACACAAGCCAGTAGTTGCTTGTTTTAGCAGGTGTAATGCTCAGAAAATTAATCAGCTTAGTCATCTGTTTTATCGGCAAAAGTATCGGTAATAGAATCGGCAATATAATAGGTAATATAATAGGTAATAAAAAACCCCTAATAATAAATATCAGGGGTTTGTTTTTAGACTTTAGCTAGTCAGTGAATTAACCTCTAGCTAATAATGAATGAGACTTTAGCGATTAACCGTTGCTAACATCTTCAAAGTCAGCATCAATAACATCGTCGCTTTTAGCTTCATCGTTGGCTGCTTCACCTTGATGTTGTGCTTCTTGGGCCTTTTCAGCTTGCATAATTTTACTGTAGGCCTCTTGCAAGGTCTTTTGTCGCATTTCAATCGCGGCTTTGTCATCACCATTAACCGCCATTTTTAGTTGCTCAATTAAAGTTTTAAGCTCAGTTTGCTGATCATCACTCAAACTTGCCATTGATGTTTGCACCGTATGAATTAATTGATCCGCTTGGTTACGTTGCTCAACTAACTCACGCTTTTGCTTATCTTCAGTGGCGTGACTCAGTGCATCGTTTACCATGCGATTAACTTCGTCTTCTGTTAAGCCACTTGAAGCGGTAATTTTAATGCTTTGCTCCTTACCGGTTGCTTTGTCTTTTGCGGTGACATTTAAAATACCGTCCGCATCAATATCAAAGGTAACTTCAACTTGCACTGAACCGCGTGGGCCAGGCTTAATATCAGTTAAGTTAAATTGACCTAACGATTTATTGTCTGTCGCCATTTCACGTTGGCCCTGTAACACATGTACCGTTACGGCGGCTTGATTATCTTCTGCCGTTGAAAAGGTTTCAGAAGCCCGTGTCGGTATGGTGGTATTTTTCTCAATAAGCTTGGTCATTACCCCGCCTAAGGTTTCAATACCCAGTGACAATGGCGTCACATCAAGTAACAACACATCGCCCACTGTGCCTGACAACACACCCGCTTGTATGGCAGCACCCATGGCAACGGCTTCATCTGGATTAACATCTTTACGTGGCTCTTTACCAAAAAAGTCTTTAACTGCTGCTTGAACTTTTGGCATGCGTGACTGACCACCAACCAAAATGACTTGGCTAATATCCGCTTTGCTTAAACCCGCATCCTTCAATGCTTGTGTACATGGCGCTATGGTGCTTTTTACTAAGTCATCAACTAATGACTCTAGTTTAGCCCGAGTCACTTGTATTTTTAAGTGTTTAGGGCCGCTAGCATCAGCGGTAACGTAAGGTAAATTTATGTCAGTTTGTAAGGCTGACGACAATTCTATTTTTGCTTTTTCCGCCGCTTCTTTAATACGCTGTAACGCTAAAGGGTCTTGTTTAATATCAATACCGCTTTCTTTTTTAAACTCATCAGCAAGGTAATTGATTAAGCGTAAATCAAAATCTTCGCCGCCTAGAAAGGTATCGCCATTAGTGGCTAATACTTCAAATTGTTTTTCACCGTCAACATTAGATATTTCAATAATAGAGACATCAAAAGTACCACCACCTAAATCGTAAACCGCCACTTTTTGGTCAGCTTTACTATTTTTGTCTACACCGTAAGCTAATGCGGCTGCTGTAGGTTCGTTAATAATCCGCTTAACATTAAGCCCTGCAATTTTACCTGCGTCTTTAGTTGCTTGGCGTTGTGAATCATTAAAGTAGGCCGGTACAGTAATAACCGCATCGGTGACTGTTTCACCTAAATAAGCTTCAGCATCTTTTTTCAATTTACGTAAAATTTGTGCTGACACTTCCTGTGGCGATAAGGCTTTACCATTTACTTCAACCCAAGCATCACCGTTACTTGCTTTTATAATTTTATAAGGCGCTAATTTAATATCTTTTTGCACCTCTTTATCATCAAACTTACGACCAATTAAGCGCTTAATTGCAAATAATGTATTGCTTGAGTTTGTCACCGCTTGTCTTTTTGCGGGTTGGCCGGCTAATGTTTCATTGTTGGCATAAGCCACAATGGATGGTGTGGTGCGGCTACCTTCTGCATTTTCAATAATTTTTGCCACGCCGCCTTCCATAACCGCGACACATGAGTTTGTTGTACCTAAATCAATACCGATAGTCTTAGACATAATAATCACCTATTCTTTTTAAAAGCACTTAATAAAAAAGGTCTGATGCTTTATGGCTATGACCAATAAGCAGTTTGACCGTATAAACAACCTTGAATAAATCCCATAACTCTAAGAGATTAACGCAAGGTGTTTGGTTAGTGGCGCTATATTACGCAAGCTCATAAAATGCTTCTGTCACAAATATGACAGTAGCGATGATTTTGTATTTTTTATTCTTTTACTTTTTTTAAAGATAAAAATCAGCAAATTAACCCGATAAATAGCGAAAATAAAATGTTTGCCAAGCAATATTAGCTTTTGCTATATAGCGATAACTCGTTAGAATAAAAACACTTGCTATTGCAACCACTAAAGCTATTTATTTATGTATAAAAATGTCACTCATTTACCGCAAAAAGCCAGTCCGGTACTCGTCAGGCAAGCTAATATTTTTGCCGACTTACCGATAAAGTTAATTGAAGACTTTCAACAAGAATTTCAGCTTGATGAATGGCGCAAAGGTGATTATTTTAATTCCGACTTATTAACCCAGCGCTTTTTTGTGGTGATTGATGGCAGTTTAGAAATTAAACAAAGTAACCCTGAAACCGGCCGAGAAGCTACGTTAGATATGCTGTATGCCGGTGATTGCTTTGATTTAATGGTGTTATTAGATGACCAACCGCATGACGTTATTGTTTCACCCTTAACCACAGTAAAATTACTGTCAGTAAAACTGGCAACAATGCGACATTGGCTGTGGACTTATCCTGAATTTAACCAACAGTTTATGCCTTATTTAGCGAAAAAAATGCGTGAAAAAGAGCAGCAAACTAGTAGCCTAGTTTTACACGATGTTACTACGCGTTTAAGCCGTATTATTTTAGAGCACATTAATAAAATTAAATTTTATACCGGCGCTAAAACAGAAGAACATCAGCATCATTTAGTAAATGGCTTAAACGATGAAACCTTGGCGCGAATGACGGGCTCAGTCAGGCAAGTAATCAATAAACAATTACAGCACTGGAAAAAAGCCGGCACCATTGATAAAAAACGTAATCAACTGATTGTTAAAGATTTAGAAGCATTAGAAAAGGCGGCTAAATACAGCCAAGATTTAACTAATGCGCCGTCTATTAAACGCTAATCGCGATAACAGCTAATGACTTAACCAAGCCATTATCACTTTGATATGGAACGGGAGGTTTTTTATTGGTTATTGTTATGACTTTTTCCTATGCTAAGTCTAGGCTAATTTTTAGTACATTGAAGCGGGTGATCTTTATTAAGGTGAACGTTCTTGGTAACACTAAAGAAATAACTAGATGGATAACTAGATAGATAACTAAAAGAATAACTAGATGGATAATAATGGTTATTTTGAATAGACATGCAAGGAGATATTGGTTTATTCTCAATTAACCTAAAGTAGACGCATAGAAAAAAAGTGGCATTAGGCTAGACTCAGAATGATGGAATTCTGCACAAAACCTTCAAGTTTTTCATAAAAAACTGCAGGCCGCGATCCTAAAATCAATATTTACTTCAATGGTTACACAAGCTGTAGCACATGTTTTTTTGATAATAAGGAGTTAAAAAATGTTTGGTTGGATAAAAAATAAAGATAAGCGCGCGGATGAGTTAATTCTTGCCAATAAAGAAAAAGATAAGCGCGCGGATGCGTTAGTCCTTGCCAACAAAGAGAAAGATAATCGCGCCGATGAGTTAGTCCTTGCCAATCA
The DNA here is from genome assembly GCF_014077085.1 of Colwellia sp. MB02u-9. Lineage (NCBI taxonomy): Bacteria > Pseudomonadati > Pseudomonadota > Gammaproteobacteria > Alteromonadales > Colwelliaceae > Colwellia > Colwellia sp. MB02u-9. The sequence continues at coordinate 179,354 of NZ_JACGVF010000095.1, read as the reverse complement.
AGAGAAAGATAAGCGCGCCGATGAATTAATTTCTGCCAACCAAGAGAAAGATAATCGCGCGGATGAGTTAATTCTTGCCAATCAAGAGAAAGATAAGCGCGCGGATGAGTTAATTCTTGCCAATCAAGAGAAAGATAAGCGCGCCGATGAGTTAGTCCTTGCCAATCAAGAGAAAGATAAGCGCGCCGATGAGTTAGTTCTTGCCAATCAAGAGAAAGATAAGCGTGCCGATGAGTTAGTTCTTGCCAATAAAGAACTTGCCTTCCAAAACCAAGAGAAAGATAAACGCGCCGATGAGTTAGCTATTGCTAATCAAGAGAAAGATAAGCGCGCCGATGAGTTAGCTATTGCTAATCAAGAAAAAGATAAGCGCGCCGATGAGTTAATCCTTGCCAATAAAGAACTTGCCTTCCAAAACCAAGAGAAAGATAGTCGCGCGGATGAGTTAGTCCTTGCGAACCAAGAGAAAGATAAACGCGCCGATGAGTTAGCTATTGCTAATCAAGAGAAAGATAAGCGCGCCGATGAGTTAGCTATTGCTAATCAAGAGAAAGATAAGCGCGCCGATGAGTTAATCCTTGCCAATAAAGAACTTGCCTTCCAAAACCAAGAGAAAGATAAGCGCGCCAATGAGTTAGCTATTGCTAATCAAGAGAAAGATAAGCGAGCCGATGAGTTAGCTATTGCTAATCAAGAGAAAGATAAGCGAGCCAATGAGTTAGTGCTTGCCAACCAAGAACTTGCTTTTCAAAATAAGGAAAAAGACAAGCGAGCAAATGAGTTAATGTTTGCCAATAAAGAGAAAGATAAGCGCGCGGATGAGTTAACTCTTGCTAATAAAGAGAAAGACAAGCTAGCCGATGAGTTAGCTATTACCGCCAGTGTATTCAGCCATGCCCGCGAAGGTATCTCCATCACAGATTCAACAGGCACTATCATTGATGTCAATGCTACTTTCACGACGATAACGGGTTATAGCCGTGAAGAAGCCATTGGACAGAACTTACGTATTTTTAAATCCGGACGACAATCACCAGAGTTCTACGCCGATATATGGCAAACCGTATTGAATGATGGCTTTTGGTCTGGTGATATATGGAGCTGTCGTAAAAATGGTGAAGTTTATCCCGAAATGCTCAACATTAGTTCGGTCAAAGATATTGCTGGCCACATAAGTAACTATGTTACCTTATTTACAGATATCACCTCGATGAAAGAATACCAGAGTCAATTAGAGCATATTGCCCATTACGATGTACTTACGCACCTACCCAACCGAAAGCTACTTGCCGACCGATTATCTCAAGCTATGTTGCAGTGCGACCGTCATCAGCTGTCACTCGCTGTCGCATTTCTAGATTTAGACGGTTTTAAAGCCGTTAACGACACTCATGGACATGATGTAGGTGATCAACTATTGACCGCACTCTCACTTCGTATGAAAGAGGTGTTGCGAGAATGTGATACCTTAGCGCGTATTGGCGGTGATGAATTTGTCGCGGTATTAGCGGATCTAGCCAGAGATGAAGATTGTAAACCGGTATTAGATCGTTTGTTATTAGTAACGTCTGAGCCTGTTTTAATTGGTAAGTTAGTCTTAAATATATCAGCTAGTATTGGCGTCAGCTTTTACCCTAAAGATGGTGTCGATGCCGACCAGCTCATGCGCTGTGCTGATCAAGCTATGTACGTGGCTAAAGAATTAGGTAAAAATTGTTATCACTTACTCGATATGGCTCAAGATGAGGCGGTGAAAGTGCAAAAAGAAAGCCTAGAGGCGATTCAAAGTGCATTAAAGAATCATCAATTTTTGCTCTACTATCAGCCTAAGGTAAATATGAAAACAGGCGAAGTAATAGGGGTTGAGGCGCTTATGCGCTGGCAACATCCGACCAGAGGGCTATTAAAACCCGATGAGTTTTTGCCTACCATGGAAAATAACGCCCTGAGTATTGAGTTTGGCGAATGGGTTATTGATACCGCACTAACACAAATTAGCCAGTGGCAAAAAACAGGGCTTAATCTCCCTATCAGCACAAGCGTAAACATTGTAGCAGCACAATTACGCCAACCTGACTTTACCCAGAGGCTAAAGGCACTGTTAGCAGCCCACCCCGATGTTGAACCAGGCTATTTAGAGTTAGAGATACTGGAAAAAAATGCTTTAGATGATGTTCATCACGTATCAACAATCATGCAAGCCTGTATGGCCTTGGGCGTAAAATTTGCCTTAGATGATTTTGGCACCGGCTATTCGTCCCTCACTTACCTTAAACGATTACCAGCCAAGGTCATTAATATAGACCCGAGCTTTGTGCGAAACATGTTGCACGATGCCGATGACTTCGCCATTGTTGAAGCCGTGATAGCCTTAGCTAAACCATTCAAACGCAGCGTGATTGCAAAAGGTGTCGAAACGATTGAACAAGGCATGGCACTATTACAATTGGGCTGTGAATTAGCACAAGGTAATAGTATTGCCAAACCTATGCTAACCCGTGATGTTCCAGAATGGGTAGCTAATTGGAAGCCGGATGCAAGTTGGAACCCTGATGCGAATTGGAAGATATAAATAGCCATTTACTTGTTATTATCACGGTCCTCTTTAACCACTGATGCTAATTTTTTATTTTACTGTTGATGAAGACAAGCACTATGACTTGTTGTAGGTAGTTCTGTTGAATTATGAACTGAAATTATCGTTCAATATTTCACACTCAAACATGATTTAACTATTTGTTATACAGAATGATTTTTATTATTTGTGAGTGTATCTCTTCGGTTTATAAAGCACTTTTTTATTTGTAAGAAACAGTTTTAATTTACTGATACACTGCAAGCAGTGAATATTTTTGATTAACTAAGTCGCTAGGATTAAGCCTTAAGTGTAAAAGAATACAGCAGGGTGATAACCCTAAGGTGAAAAAATCTTGATACTGAAGAGAAAAAGCGGTTTAATCATGTAACTTTTATAGTTATACATGTAACTAAGTGTGTGGTTAAATGTATAACTAAACACGTATAACTGAACAAATGTTTGACCTAGCGATCATATTGGTTAGTAGAGTTAACAAAGATAGTTAATAGTTTACAGGTAAGCAGGGACTAGACGCTTCGAAAACGCCTCGCGATATATCATTTTTCGACATGCCAATAATTAAAAGGAATTATTATAGCGTTTAGGCGCAGCTGAGGATAAATAATTTTTTGACAACTGTTGTGTTAGTAATGTGGTAAAATTTTTTTTGCTGCTGTTATCAATACCTTAGTAATTATCTCGCTTTTTTTGAGTTTTACTATTTCAGTTAGCAAAAAATATAACGAGCACTGAGAAAAATTATAAAAACTACAAATCGAATCTATCAATACTTGTTTCCAAAGCGACAGTTAATTGTTCGTCAAAATGGTGAAATAAAATACATTAAAGCCTCGTCTAAAGTGCAGCTTAGCCTTGTTATATTGATGGCTTTAACCTTTACTTGGCTGTCGTTTAGTAGCTTAAAATATTTTTCACTGAACGATCAAGTGTCACAAAGCCAAAATCAATTGTACCAGTCACAAGCATCTCTGGACCAGTTAGTGTTGAAATATCAAGACAAACAAAGCCAGTTGCAGCAGCAGTTATTACAAGTACAAGAGCAACAAGAATTACTGCAAAATGTATTGGACTCACTACCTGCAGCCATAGCGGATCCCAAGCATGAAACTATTGGGCAAACTAGTGATGCAACTCCTGCTGATATTGACCTTAGCGCAGAAACAACAAGTAAAACTGATGATCCCATATGGTCGGTTATGCAGCAAAGCCAGACTGATCTTGCCCAACTGAAGCAAAAGCAGCAATTTAGTTATCACCAATTAGAACAACAAATAAACAAACGCAAGCAAGTACTTGAGCAAGCAATGACACTGGCGGGCGTGTCTAGTGCATCTGTGCTTAAGCAATGGTCAGCTCCTGCTTTGGGGCAGGGCGGTCCACTCAACCAAGTGCTAGCCGAAGAACTTGATATTGACAATAAAAACTTGATAGAGAAATTACTTAGTTTAACCGAGCTAGAAGCGGCACTGAGTAATATACCGGTAATTTTTCCGGCAAAAGATTATTATATTTCCAGTCTTTTTGGTATTCGCAAAGACCCGATGCTTAAACACCCAGCAATGCATAAAGGCATTGATATGGCAGGTTGGATAAAAACTGAAATATTTGCTTCGGCTGATGGCACTGTGCGTCGGGCAGGAAGAAACGGTAGTTATGGCCGTTTTATCGAAATTGATCACCACAATGGTTTTATGACACGCTTTGGTCATCTACATAAAATAAAAGTAAAGAAAGGGCAAAAAGTCAGCAAGGATGATGTTATAGGTTTAATGGGCAGTAGTGGGCGCAGTACCAGCACCCATTTGCATTATGAAGTTCTTTTTAATAACAAACAGATCAACCCTCTTTCACTCATTAAGGCTTTGAAAAATGTTCTCTAAAAACAAAGGTAAAGACGTAGCAGTAGAAAATAAACTCAGTAAAAGTAGTAATAAAACCCCCTCGATTATTAGCCCTGACGTTAATATTGTCGGTAACGTATCTAGCGAAGGAGTGATCCAACTTGACGGTAGAATCGAGGGCGAGATACATGTTAGGCATTTAACGGTTGGTATTCATGGCCTAGTTGAAGGCGCTATTTTTGCTGAAGAAGCCATTATTAAGGGTAGTGTTACCGGATCTATCAAGGCGCAAAAGGTGATACTAGAGAAAACGGCAGAAGTGCGCGGTAATATTCAACATGAAGTTATCAGTATAGAGGCTGGCGCTGTCATCGAAGGTAACATCAATCATATAAGCGAAAATGTAACTGAGCTAGCCACGGCCAAAAAAAGCGCAAAACCGAGTGAAAAACTTAATACAGAAAAACTTAGTACAGATAAACCCAGTGCAGAAAAAATGGTACAAGAAAAATAAAGTTCTCCTCAATCTCAGTCATAATTTGAGGAGCTGATTCGTTGAAAAGTACTGCCTCAGGTTTGAATGCTTGTTAATAACACATTGAATTAATTAAATAACATAAAAAATACCCTGCAATTCTGATGTTGATTATTTTAGAGCCGATTAATAAAGTTAAGCCTTATATCAGCGCTACAGTAGAACAACATCAGTATGCTTTAGTCAGCAGCATAGTCAGCAGCATAGTCAATTTTTTAAATAATAAGACAATGAAATTTTCGCGTGGATCAGGGGCTTTCTCAGACAAGTAATAAATCAACAATGATAGTGCGGGGCAAAGCTAACACTATTGATAACAAGCTACTCAACTAATATTTACCAATTTAAACGCATTAGCAAAAGCCAAAAAATATAGTTATATTTTATCGAATGTACCATCTCTTCCACCCTCAGGGTTTATCTGATTAGACCCTGTAACACAATCTGTTACAGGGTCGAGCAATTTGACTCATTAAGTGTTGTACTTTTTCATGAGGAAAAATGAATCAATATAAGTCATAAAATGTAGTCAGTAGGTTGGTTAAGCATCCACTTTTTGTTTAACATTCTCATTGTCATTCGCTAGTGCTTTTAAAGATTGATAAAGCGTTTCTTCTTCTGCTGACAAGCTTTTTGGAAAAACAATTTTTAGCTTCACAAAAAAGTCTCCGGCAATTTTACTGGGTAAGCCACGGCCTTTTAAGCGCATTTTACTACCGCTACTGATCAGTTTAGGTAAGGTTAAATCAATAGGTCCACTCGGTGTAGGCACTTTCACTTTTTCACCTAAAGCGGCCTGCCATGGGCTAATAGTAAGTTCAGTGGTTATATCAGCGCCTTCAACCACATATAAAGGGTTTGGGTTAAAGCCTATTTCAAGATACAAATCACCATTTCTTGCACCGCCAGCACCTGTTTGACCTTGCTTTTGCAAACGAATTTTTTGACCCGGTTTAATGCCTTTTGGAATGCTAACTTTTAAGGTCCGATCTTTATTTTTCATCCTTCCATGTTGATCAACAACTTGATCTTGTAGTGTGAAGTTGCGGGTTGCGCCAGTGTAAGCATCTTGCAAATCAATCAATATTTTTGCATTGCTATCTTGCCCTTGCATAGATTGACGACCACGCGAGCCATGTTGCCCCCCACCAAAGCCGCCACCAAATAATGATTCAAAAAAGTCGCTAAAATCACCTTGTTCGCCAGTATTACCACGGCCTTGATGATATTGATCTTGCCAACTAGGTGGTGGTGTAAAGCCTGATTGGCCAGCCTTCCAATTACTGCCCAGTTCATTATACGCGGCGCGTTTTTCTTTATCGCGTAATACTTCATAAGCTTCATTGATGTCTTTAAAACGAGTCTCAGCATTTTTTTCTTTACTGACATCAGGATGAAACTTGCGTGCTAATTTGCGATATGATGTTTTAATTTCGTCTTGGGACGCGGTTTTATCAACGCCCATAATTTTATAATAATCTTTATAATTCACACTGACCTCCTGCATATATGGCATTTGCAGATAATTTTGTAAGTTAGCTTTGGTAAATAATTTTAGTAGATAAAGTCGCTGAGTATCAATCCAAAGTTAAAATAACCCAGGATTAATTTTAGCTAAGCCAATTTTATGGCGTGATTATAATAACAAATGAAATGTACGAATGTCAGTAATATGACACTGCTAGCAAATATATAAGCAGTACGCTGCATTGTTTCGTACTGCTTTTAAGCGAGAACTTTTAGTCATGATTATTAGAGCTGATTTTTTGCTAAGAACTTATCTCACGTTATAAGTTCTTATGACATTTCAACCAACTAAAAAATCAATGAATAAAGCAATAGCCTAGCTGAGTAAGAAAGCTAGGCGCATATAATCATTAATTTTATTGTCTTTATTTAGGTAGGATCTCTTTAGGTAAGTCCCAGCTCATCACCATCTGCTTACCATGCCAGCTTTGTATTGTTAACCACAATTTATGCGCGGGTTTAATCATAGCAGGAGCAATAGCATGTACTTCTAGCCCATGTTGACTGCCATGCAATATGCCTTCATCACCTGCTTGTAGCATGGTGAGTGGCAAAGACTCTTTACCTATATTTAAATAAGCTTGACGTATGTCTGCAATATTACCTTGGCTAAAAGTCAGCATAAAATCTTTAGTGTAATGGCCATCGTGAAGATAAGGTGGTTCGAGATCATAGGGTGTGGGTATGATTTCAAACGTGGCCATTTTTTGTGCAGCCCAAGGGTTAGGGAACTCAGGAGATAGCGACTGATAGAAAAAATATACCGGTAGAATTAATACTAACGCACTTATTTTATATTTATGACGTTGCCACAGTGAATTATTTACTTGTGCCATTATTGTATGTCCTGTTGGATGAATGTTGTTTTTTGTTTTTCGTTATCACTTGGTTGGTTTGATATATTATTGCTTGTGATCACCTGCTTGCTGCGGGCCGCTTTTACTGTACGGCTGCCCCACATTAAAAATCCAGTTATAGACATACCAGTTAATAGCAGGCCAAAAATGAACCAAATAAGCTTGGTCCAAATGCCGCCAATCGTGCCGTAATGAAGCGGATTAGCGATATGAGATAGGGTTTGCAATGTGGTCATTTTTTCTGGTGACCTTTCACTTGCCAGTTTACCCGTCCAAGGATTAACCACTACACCATAAGACAATTGATCATAAAAAATAAAGTCGCCTGCGCCATAAAGTTTGTAGGTGTCACGATTATGCTCTGGCAACATAACATAGGTGCTTTTAAAATTAGGAAATTTTTGCTTAGCAACGACTAATGCATCGGCTAGGTTAAACGGTGCTATTGGTGTTTTGGTACTATCTAGCGGTATCTGTTCTATGGCGACTATGGGCGTATGTGGTTCAATCGAAATGTCGTTATGCCACATAATAGCTTGAACTAAATACCATAAGCCGGTGACACTCATTAAGATCAAAAACCAAATAGACCAAACTCCCGCTAAACGATGTAAATCGGCTAACAGTGTTTTTTTACCTTGTTTGATACGAATTTTGGGTTGCGTAAATGCTCGCCAAAAATTTTTATAAACCACCAAGCCGGTTATTAATGCCCCCAACATAACGATTGCCATAGCACAGACTAGGTAGTAGCCAATACTATAATTATGATGCCATGGAAATAATAACCAACCATGTAAAGAACGCATAAAGTTTACGAAAGTAAACCCTTGATTTACCTCTTGTATCTCACCAGTGTACTGGTTGACATAGGCAATGGCATAAGGTTTGTCACTGTCGGTAAAAGTGACCGCATTTATTAGATACGATTCAAAGCTTAGTACCGAACTTACTTTTGCACTTGGGTAGGCTTTTTGAACAATTGACACTAATTCAGGTGCTGTTTTATGGGTAAGGTTTTGCGGGTTACTCGCTCGAGATGAAGGGTTAGTGAGCCAAGTTAATTCATGACTAATGACCGAAATTGTTCCAGTTAGGCAGACAAAGCAAAATATTATCCATATAGGCAATGAAAACCATCCGTGAAGCTGAAACCAAAAACGGTTACTAATTTTTGCCATGTTTTTTCCAAATTAATCCTGTACATAAGTGGGCATTATAGTAATGCCAAGCTATACAGAGATCAAGATATTAATAAAAACTATTATCATTCACTTAATTAAATGGTAATGATTTTCATTTGTATTTAAATTTGTTTAAATGTACAATAAATTCAGTTTTTTTTCATAAAATATTTTTTCATAAAATACATAAACACATAAGGGTAAACATGAAACTTAAAGGTTATTTTGTACTTTCTCCGTTGATTTTGGCGATGGGTTTTCAAGCGCATGCACAACAAGCATTACCACTTGCAGTGAACGAAGCGATTAAGACCGAGCAAATAGAAAGAATAATGATTGTTGGTGTTCGCCAAGACCGTGTTAGTCAAGGCGCAACAGGTTTGACCATGGAGATAAATGAAACGCCACAATCGATCAGTATTGTTAGCGCCGAACAAATCAAAAATTATGCTGCAAATAACCTTAATGATGCACTTAAGCTAGCGCCAGGTATCGGTGTTGAAGAGTGGGAAACTAATCGTTCAAATTATACTTCTCGTGGTTTCGAAATTAAAAGCACCCAAATAGATGGTGTGGGTTTACCCAATAACTGGGGCATTGTTACAGGTGCAATGGAAGCATATGGCTATGAAAAAGTTGAAGTTATTCGTGGTGCAAACGGTTTACTAACAGGGGTAGGTAATTCTTCTGGTACGATAAATTATGTTCGTAAACGTCCAACCAATGAAAATGAAGGTGAAGTGGGTTTATCGTTAGGCTCATTTAACAAGCAACGCCTCAATGCAGATTATTCAGCATTATTAACAGAAAGTGGCAGCTGGGCTGGACGCGTAGTGGTGGCTGTTGAAGAGAGTGATTCACATCTTGACGCATTAAGTAATGATCGCAGTTATATTTACGGGGTGGTTGACGGACAACTTACCGATAACTCGACTATTACCGCGGGCTTCTCATATCAAGATGCTAATACAGATAGCAATATGTGGGGTGGTTTAGTTTTTAATTATACCGATGGTAGCCAAGCAGAATGGGATGAAAGTGCGACCACCACTCAGGAGTGGGCGATGTGGGATACTATTAGCACATCAGGCTTTATTGAATATGCCTACATTTTTGATAATGACTGGGAGCTAAACCTTACTTACAACACTCAAAAATTTGAAGATAAAAGTAAACTTTTTTATGTTTACGGCAGCATTGATAAAGAAACAAAGCTAGGTTTAGTTGGCTGGCCGGGAAAATTCGAAAGTGAGTTTTCTTCAGATATTATCGACTTAACAACGATAGGAAAATATAGCTTATTTAATCGAGATCATGAAGTAACTTTTGGGCTAAGTAGAGCCAAAAGCAATCAAATGAACTATGAGTATGATTATGCCACTACCTCAGCCGCGGGACCAACGCCGAGTTTTCCTTATGCACAAGATGCCATACCAGAGCCAGTATGGCGTGATAAAGCAAAATATTCTGACATTGATGTAACATTGACGCGTTTTTTTGGTTCAACCAAATTTAATATCTCTGAAAGTTTATTTGTCATTGCAGGGTTTAATTCGATTAAATATATCCGTGAAGGGATAAATAGTGGTAATGATATCGATAATAGTGAAAGTGAAATCAGCCCTTATGCGGGTATAACTTACGCCATTACCGATGATGTTAATGCTTACGTCAGCTACTCAGACATTTATCAACCACAAGAACAATATGATTTACAAGGCGAGTTTATAGATCCTACTAAAGGGGTGAATTACGAAGCGGGTTTAAAAACACAATGGTTTGATCATAACCTACTTGCCACTTTTGCCGTATTTAGCGCAGAACAAGAAGACTTAGCCACTTATGCCGGCACAAACCCTGAAACAGCACAATTTTATTATAAAGGCACGAATGTAAAATCAAAAGGTTTTGAAGTAGAAATTGTTGGCCAGATTACGGAACAGCTTAATGTTTTACTAGCTTATACTGCATTAAGCTTGGAAGATTTTTCCGGCGAAGATGCTAACGAATGGGCCCCTCGACAGACCATTAACTTCTCGATTGATTATACCTTGCCACAAATGTCTGAGTTCACCTTTGGCGTTGGCGGTAAGTGGCAATCTGAGACACTCAATACTACTTATGCTGTTGAGCAAGATGCCTATTTATTGCTTAATACATTTGCTCGTTGGGAGGCATCAGAGCAACTTACTGTTCAGGCCAATATCAATAATATTACCGATGAAAAATATATCAACAGCTTGCTTAACGTAGGTTATTACGGCGCACCTGTTAATGCCACCCTAGGCGTAACTTACCTTTTCTAACCGTGATTTAACTTATAGCTATTAAGCCTTTTTAAAGGCTTAATAGCTTTTCGGTACTTACCTAGCAATTAATCGTTATTGTATAAGCTTAAACCTACGCTTTGATTAGTATGCCTAAACCATCAACCAATTTTTTAACTTCAACTTTAGCCTTAACTTCAACTTCAAGCTTAACTTTAATTTTGTGCGGTGTAATAAATATTCTGTTGGTTGAAGTGAAAACGACCAACTATTGCTTAAGGACTTTGTCGTTATTTATCAGCGTAAATTTATAACAGTCAAAGGCAGATATTAAGCTACTTATCTGGCAGATGTTTTATGTTGTTAACTTTTACCATACTAAGATCACACTAATGATCACACTAAGCCAATCGCTATAAAACTAAAGGATCACGCATTGTTTATAAAATAATCACTTAAAAGTGAGATTTCGATGGGGGTCTGAGCATTAATCCTGTATAATGCGCGGCTTTATTATGGTGGCTAAGCATTGGTCTATTGATACATCTAGCTTGGTTATCCAAAATTACAGTATTAACTATCACTTTAAAACCATCTGTTAGCACTTACTAGTTAATGAGTTTAGTTAACGGAAAATAGGAATATCTTTTGATCACTACATCGAACATTACAATGCAATTTGGCGCAGAGCCGTTATTTGAAAACATTTCGGCTAAATTTGGCAACGGTCACCGCTACGGTTTGATCGGCGCAAATGGCTGTGGCAAGTCTACATTTATGAAGATACTTAGTGGCGACTTAGTGCCAAGCTCAGGTAACGTATCGGTAAGTACAGGTAATAAAGTCAGTACCTTGGGCCAAGATCAGTTTGCTTTTGAAAAGCACAATGTTATCGATACTGTGATCATGGGTGATATGCCGTTATGGAAAGTTAAGCAAGAAAGAGATGCTATTTACGCACAAACTGAGATGAGCGAAGACGATGGTATGCGTGTTGGTGACTTAGAAAGCCAATTTGCAGAAATGGATGGCTACACGGCAGAAAGTCGCGCCGGTGAAATCTTATTAGAAGCCGGTATTGATGAGTCTTTTCATTACGGTTCAATGCAGCAAGTTGCGCCAGGTTGGAAGTTACGTGTGCTACTTGCACAAGCCTTATTTGCTAATCCAGACATTTTATTACTTGATGAGCCGACCAACAACTTGGATATTCATACCATCAGTTGGTTAGAAGGTGAGTTGAACAAGCGTAAATGCACCATGATTATTATTTCGCATGATAGACATTTTCTTAACTCTGTTTGTACGCATATGGCTGATATTGACTATGGCGAACTTCGTGTCTATCCAGGTAACTACGAGTTTTATTTGGCACAATCTGGCTTATTACGTGAACAGTTATTAGCGGGTAATGATAAGAAAGTAGCTGAAATCGCTGAACTACAAGACTTTGTTAACCGTTTTGGTGCTAATGCTTCAAAAGCGAAACAAGCCAGTTCTCGTGCTAAGAAAATGGACAAAATTAAACTGGATGATGTTAAATCATCAAGTCGTATTACGCCTAAGATTGCTTTTGCTCCAGGTAAAAAAATGCACCGTCAAGCCTTAGAGCTTGAAAACTTAAGTCACGGTTTTGATGGTGACTTATTATTTGAAAAAGGTGACTTATTATTAGAAGCAGGCGCTAAGTTAGCTATTATTGGTGAAAACGGCGCAGGTAAAACTACTTTATTACGCTGTCTAATGAACGAGTTAGAGCACGTTGAAGGTGTAGTTAAGTGGTCTGAAAATGCATCAGTGGGTTATTGCCCGCAAGACAGTGGTTCATTTTTCGATAATGACCTAACGCTAATGGAATGGATGTCACAATGGCGTAGACCTTGTCACAACGATTTAAGTGTTCGTGGCATGCTAGGTCGTATGCTATTTACTGACGACGATGCCAATAAAAAAGCCCGTAACTGTTCAGGTGGTGAAAAGAACCGCTTGTTATTTGGTATGTTAATGATGGCTGATATCAATGTATTGATCATGGATGAGCCGACGAACCACATGGATATTGAAGCGATTGATGCCCTAAACAATGCTTTGAAAGACTTTGAAGGTACCTTGATTTTTGTCAGCCATGACCGTGAGTTTGTTTCAAGCTTAGCGACTCGTATTATTGACATTAAAGATAAAAAGTTAGTTGATTTTCAAGGCTCATTAGATGAATACCTTGATAGCCAAGTTCAAGTGAAAAAAATCGCTTAATGATAAAAACTTAGCGAGTGTAAGTTAAAATACTTGTATTAACCGCTAGTTGAATAGAGCAAGGTACCGCGAATGTACCTTGCTGCTTAGTTTAAATACCGGTCAATTAATCAATAAATTTTTCTTAGCGCGCGGTCAGCGTTATTATTGCTACTCGTTAAATTTACATTAGCTCAGCAAGTGCCAGTTACTTTTTCAAAAGTACCTTAACAAGTTCTTAAAAACCACCTCAACAAGTTATCTAGCAACTTAACGTTATTGCCTATCTCATTTGTTTAATTGTCTTGTTACCATGAAAGCCTACGCTAATGCGAACGCATAGTGTTATTATGAGGCATATTTCATTTTATTAGATAACAGCATAATGTTAGCTTGCCCTCCTACGGCAGAATGTCGTTGAGCTTAGTTCAATCAAGTCTGCTCGATGATGACTTGTCACTGTTTGAATCAATTGCGAATAATCTTGTTGATAAAGGTTACAGTATCAGCCTTGATGCTTTACCTAAAAATTTAACCAGCTTGCTATTGCAACAGATCAACGAATTAGCGGATGAAAATTTTAAACGCGCGGGTATTGGCCGAGCTAAAGATCATGTTATTAATGATGCTATTCGCACAGATGAAATTTGTTGGATAACGGGTAATACCGAAGCTAGTGGTGCTTGGATTAAATGGGCAGGGTCACTGCAAAATTATTTAAACAAGTATTTATTTTTAGGCTTATTTTCTTTTGAAAGTCATTTTTCCCATTACGGTAAAGGCGACTTTTACAAGCAGCACAAAGATGCTTTTAAAGGCGAAGGTAATCGAGTGCTATCTGTTGTGGTATATCTTAATCAAGATTGGTCGCTTGAAGATGGCGGTGAATTGATCATTTACCCTGAGCAAGACCTTGACTCGGGTATTATTGCTGGTAATAAAATAACGGTAATACCCAATGCTGGCACTATTGTGGTGTTTTTAAGTGAAGAGTTTCCTCATGAAGTGTTACCTGCTTTACGCGATCGTTATGCTATTGCAGGATGGTTTAGATTAAATACCAGTATCGCTAATAATATTGATCCGCCAAGATAATGTAAAAAATAAAGTCATGTAATATAAGGTTACGGGGAATTGTAATTGCCAAAATTGAAGAAAAAGCTACATATAATCAGTGAACTAAGTGACATTAACCAAGAGTTATTGCCTTTGAAGGCATTAGCCGATAGAGAACTAGCTTCTATTTATGGTTTAACTGGCATGGTGTACACACCACATATCGATGTTTATATGCAGGTGAGCATAAAAAAAGCGGAGATATTATCTTGCTTGAAAAACCAGCAACTATTACCGGTATCAGAGGTCGAACTTATTACTGCCGAGTTAGACCTTTTGCATAAAAGAGCCAGAAGCAATGCGGTTTTTGAATATCAAGGCAAGCAATATAAGCGCCGATTTTCGCCACTAAAACTCAGTAAATCAGGTAAGAATGTTCAAAGGTGGGCAAAATTTTGGCTACTAGAATTACCTAACGGCAAAGTGGATCCAAACTGGGAGCGGCAAGTACGAGAAATTTGGCCAAGCTACTTTCTTATTAGAACTATTAATATGTAGTCTAGTGTCGTTTAGCTGAGTCAAGGGACGTTAAGCTCAAGTTAAACTAAGCCTAAGTTGGTCTAAACCTAAGTTAAACTAAACTCAAGTCGGTCTAAGTAAAGTGACTAAACATCAGGCTAATAATTAATACTGCTTGGTGATTAGTGATTAGTGACAATTTTTCAAAAAAATGATTAAACATTTTTGAATGAAATGCGCTAGAGATGATGATCCATCTCTAGCGCTTAGTCATTTAAGCGTTTACATCAACAACCACCCGACCGGTAACTTCACCATCAAGTAACTTGTTGGCCACAGCAATAGCGTCATGTAAGCCAACTGTGGTTGATATTTGTGATATTTTATCAGCCAACTGCGTTTGCTCAAGTCGATGCCAGGCGTCTAATCTGTCTTGCTCTGGGCGCATAACACTGTCGATACCGAGTAAAGATACGCCTCTTAAGATAAAAGGTGCTACCGTTGATGGAAAATCCATACCTTGTGCTAAACCACAGGCGGCGACACAACCACCGTAGTTGATGCTGGCACAAACATTAGCCAGTGTTGTACTGCCAACAGAATCAATAGCTGCAGCCCAACGCTCTTTCATTAGTGGCTTACCTGGGGCAGATAACTCTGTACGGTCAATAATTTCATCCGCACCTAACTCTTTTAAATACGCCGCTTGTTTATCACTTCCTGTTGATGCGGTTACTGTATAGCCAAGTTCTGCTAAAATGCGAATGGCAAAACTGCCAACGCCACCGGTTGCGCCAGTCACTAAAATATTGCCACTTTTTGGGGTAATACCTTGTTTTTCTAACGCGATGACACATAGCATTGCCGTGTAACCTGCTGTACCTATTGCCATGGCATTATATGGCGTTATGCCTTTAGGTAATGGAATGAGAAACTCACTATTAATACGGGCTTTTTGCGATAAACCGCCCAAGTACTTTTCACCGACGCCATAGCCATTAAGTAGCACATGATCGCCCACGTTAAATTTGTCATTATCACATTGCTCAACAACACCCACTAAATCTATACCGGGTATCATAGGGAAACGTCTTATTACTGGGGCTTTGCCTGAAATAGCTAAGGCATCTTTGTAATTAATTGTGCTGTAAAGCACCTTAATGAGCACATCGCCATCAGTTAGGTCTGCTTCACTAAGTGCTTTAATGTCGGCGTGGTAGCCTTGGCTATCATCTTTATTGATCACTAAACTGTTAAACATTGCCTGCTCCAAAATAGACCACTGGTCTCTAAATAGTTAAAAATTACTTTGCAATTAACTGCAAAAATACATCGATAAAAGTATCGATGGGCGTTAAGTTTTTTGTTAATTTACTTTTAGCGATAGAGCCTTCCCATCCCATCCAAAAAAAACTCGCTAAAGCTGTGCAATCAAGTGACGCTGGAATGGTATTTTCTTGTTGTGCTAATTGTAGACAACAGGTCATTTTTTGTTGCCAAACTTCAAAAGTATCTAATAGTTGCAGCCGGTGACTTTCTGGTAACAGACCAACTTCTTGTTCGAGATTGCCAATTAAACAACCGCGTTTAAAATTATATCTTGTCATGCCTTCTTTAGCGTCATTAGCAAAATTTACAATACGCATTAGCGGTTTATTGGTTTCATTGAGCAGGTGTAAATCTAATTTTTTAGCAAAATAGTGACTATATTCTTCAATAACCGCTATACCAAAAGCTTCCTTACTTGCAAAGTAATGATAAAAAGAACCTTTGGGTATCGACACTTTCTTTAAGATTTGATCTATACCAGAAGAGGCAAAGCCAAATTCAGTAAAATATTCAACGCCACTTTGCACTAGCGCTTGTTTTGTTTGGCTGCTATCGCGACCTGATTTAGCTGGCCTACCACGTTTAGGTGTTGTGTTGTTTTTGTTCATAGCACTATATTAGACCGATCGTCTAATTAAATGCAAGGTTAATTTAGAAAGTGAAATTTTCATAGCGATAGTGCGTTACGATATTTTTCTATGTTGACGCTAAAATGTTCATTAAAAGCTTTTTAATGGGCTTTTTTGTCGAAAGCAATGGTAGCTAATTTACAGAGTAACAGCGGTTAAATACCTTACTTATGATCAGGGCTGTGTCATGATAGGCAAGTTATTAACTTGGCAGTAATGCTAGCTTGGCTTGCTTACTGTTTTAGTGGCGTTATTCAGCGGTTAAAGTAGCTAATTTGGCACTTTATGCAATTAACCCAAGACTATTTGGGCAAAAAAAACGATAATTCACTTCATTAAGAACAATATACTCTTTGGCAACATTTCAAGCTGAAATCTTGGCTATACAGCAATCAATTGTGGGACCCCATTCAATGGAAATTAAAGTTAACTTTCTCGATAACCTAAAAGTAGAAGCTAAGTTTGATGACTTTAGCGTCGTCGCGGATCAACCTATTCGCTATAAAGGTGATGGCGCTGCGCCAGGACCATTTGATTACTTCTTAGCTTCTTCCGCTATGTGTGCGGCTTATTTTGTTAGGGTGTATTGTAACTCTCGCGATATTCCAACCGAAAATATTCGTCTGTCACAAAATAATATTGTCGACCCTGAAGATCGCTATAAGCAAATATTCAAAATTCAGGTTGAACTCCCTGAAAGTATTTCTGAAAAACATCGCTTAGGCATTATTCGTTCAATTGATCGTTGTACGGTTAAAAAAGTAGTACAAACGGGGCCAGAATTTGTTGTGGAACTCGTTGACAGCCTTGAGGACGACGCGCAGGCCATGTTAATGGGGCATTCGGCAGAACAAGCCAGTACCTTTATTTTAGGTAAAGACTTACCCCTTGAAGAAACTATAACCAACATGACCGCGATATTGGCCGGTCTTGGCATGAAGATAGAAATTGCCTCATGGCGCAATATTGTGCCTAATGTTTGGTCACTGCATATTCGTGATGCGGCATCGCCGATGTGTTTTACCAATGGTAAAGGCGCAACGAAAGAAAGCGCACTTTGTTCAGCCTTGGGTGAGTTTATTGAGCGCCTTAATTGTAACTTCTTTTATAACGATCAGTATTTGGGTCAAGACATTGCCAATAGTGACTTTGTACATTATCCCAGTGAAAAGTGGTTTAAATTAAATGAAAGTGATGATTTACCTAGCGGTATTTTAGATGATTACTGTCTTGATATTTATAATCCCGACGACGAACTACGTGGCTCAAATCTCATTGATACCAATTCAGGCAACCTTGAACGTGGTATTTGTGCGATTCCTTATGTACGTCAATCAGATGGCGAAACGGTATATTTCCCATCAAATTTGATTGAGAACTTATTCTTAAGTAATGGCATGAGCGCGGGTAATAACTTAGCGGAAGCGCAAGTGCAGTGTTTGTCTGAAATTTTTGAACGGGCAGTAAAAAGACAAATAATAGAACAAGAAATTGTTTTACCTGATGTGCCTAAAAGCGTGCTTGAACAGTATCCGAGTATTCTTGCGGGTATCGACGCACTTGAAGCTCAAGGCTTTCCAGTGGTGATTAAAGACGCCTCGTTAGGTGGTCAATTTCCTGTAATGTGTGTGACTTTAATGAACCCAAAAACCGGTGGCGTATTTGCTTCTTTTGGTGCGCATCCAAGTTTTGAAGTAGCGTTAGAGCGCAGCTTAACTGAGT
Source organism: Colwellia sp. MB02u-9 (assembly GCF_014077085.1). NCBI lineage: Bacteria > Pseudomonadati > Pseudomonadota > Gammaproteobacteria > Alteromonadales > Colwelliaceae > Colwellia > Colwellia sp. MB02u-9. The sequence goes on along the minus strand of NZ_JACGVF010000095.1, from coordinate 161,057 downwards.
TATTGCAAGGTCGTAGTTTTGAAGGGTTAAATGATGTGCCAAGGCCAACTTTTAATAGTCTTGCGGTATCTGAGCCAGAAAACTTTGTCGAACACTTTATTGATTCAACCGGCGTCATTTCGTGGCGTTTCTTTAGTGATAAACATGACTATGAATTTTGTGAATGGGATTTTTCTGGCACCAGTGAGGAAGAAAACACTCGTTTGTTTTCTATTTTACAAGACTTAGGTAAAGAAGCTTATGTTGCGGTATTCGATCAACTCGGCGCTACGGCATGTCGTATTTTAGTCCCTGATTATTCAGAAATTTATCCAGTAGAAGACTTGGTTTGGGATAATACCAATAAAGCCCTGAGTTACCGCGAAGATATTCTTAATATTCATCGCCTAGATGACGACGCGCTAGAAAGTTTAGTCACACGTTTAGAAGATAGCCAGCTAGATAATTATATCGATATTAGAACCTTAATTGGTATTGAATTTGATGAAAATACGGTTTGGGGTCAGTTAACAATTTTAGAACTTAAGATACTGATTTATTTGGCTTTAGGCGCATTGGAAGACGCGCAGGAGTTGGTTGAAGCGTTTTTACAGTTTAATGACAATACGGTTGAACGTGGCTTGTTTTATCAAGCGATGCAGGCTGTACTTGAGATTACCTTAGACGAAGACATGGAACTTGAAAATTTTATTGGCAACCTCAATAGAATGTTTGGTGAAAATACCATGAATAATGTCATCGATTCAGCGATGGGCGAAGTGAAGTTTTTTGGACTGACTAAAACCGGTATGAACTTAGACGGATTAGACAAGCATTTGAGATTAATCGACAGCTATAAAAAACTGCATCAAGCACGAAAAGAACAAGCAGCAAGCTAATAACCCTAGCCAATATTTGCTAGTTTTTTAGCGAATTGTTTTGCTTGATTTTATAAAATTTAAAAGCCAATACCTAACGATAGGTATTGGCTTTTTTATTAGCGACTCGTTATACCAAGTTAATTAATTACCTGCTCATTTTTAATGGTTAAATTGAAAAGCGACGGCGTTATAAAATGTCAGTAATTTCAACTCTGTGTTTTAACAAAATGATAGGAAATTCGCTTTTATAAAAGAGGAGGGTAATACTAATAAGCAGTAATCTCTTTATAGGCGAACGGATAATTACTAGCTGTAAAAGTAATTGTTAAATTATATTATTTAGGACAGCCAAGCGCTATTGGGCTTCCAAGTGTCTAGCCATGTTAGCACCTCACTGGCAGGCATAGGCCTTGCAATGCCATAACCTTGTGCTAATTCACAGCCTAGCTCTAATAACGCAGTGCCATGCTCAACAGTTTCTACCCCTTCAGCTATTACTTCAATTCGAAAGGCTTTCGCTAAACTGACAACAGCTAAAACAATGGCTAAGTCATCCGCGTCAGTAAGCATGTCTCGTATAAAAGTTTGGTCTATTTTAATGACGCTGGCGGGAAGGCGCCTAAGGTAAGTTAGCGAGGAATACCCAGTACCAAAATCATCTAGCGAAAATTTCACACCAAGGCTAATGCAAGCATTCATGGTCGCTATAATATAGTTGATATCATTTAGCGCACTGGTTTCTAATACTTCTAATTCCAATAGATGGGGTGATACATCAGGATGAGCGGCTAATAATGTGGCCAAGCGTTCGACAAAATTAGTTTGCTGGAGCTGATGAGCACTGATGTTGACACTAATAGGGAATTTAACTCCGATACTTTGCCATTGGCTTATTTGGCTCAGCGCCGTATCGATAACCCATTCGCCTATATCGAGACTAATCGTGTGATTTTCTATAATAGGTAAAAAGTCTAATGGAGGCACTAAACCGCGTACAGGGTGTTGCCAGCGAATTAGCGCTTCTACGCCCACCATGGCACCCGTAGACATATTCACTTTCGGTTGATAGTACAAGACAAACTCACGTTTAGTAAGTGCCGCCCTGATATTAGCAAGGCTTTCTTGTTGACGGTTAACCACATCATAGTCTGCGCTATCAAATAAGTGATAACAATTTTTACCTGATTGTTTTGCCACATACATGGCTTGGTCAGCATTACGCATGAGTATGCCTGAATCAGCACCATCTTTAGGATAAAAAGTAACACCTATGCTAGCGGATACATTTAATACCAGATCGCCGATTGTCACTGGATCTGATGCAGCCAACAATAATCGCTCTAACACCTGATTACAATCGTCTGATTTGGCTAAATCAGTTAATACCAAGACAAATTCATCGCCACCAATACGAGAAAGCGTATCTCCCTCACGTATCGCTTTTTTCATGCGAAGTGAGATAGCAATTAATAGGTCATCACCAACATGATGACCATGGATATCATTGATGGCTTTAAAGCCGTCTAGATTAAGAAAGGTGACAGCGAGTAACTTATCATACTGAGAGCTTTTTAATATGGCTTGGTTTAGGCGGTCAGCGAGTAATGTGCGATTGGGTAAATTGGTTAAGTTGTCAAAATGAGCCATCCGCTCTAGTTGACTTTGATGGCTTTTGTTCAACTGAGTAATGTCAGAATAGAGTGCAACATAATGGCTGATTTCGCTAGCCGTATTGGTTACAGCACTTAGGGTCAGGTTTTCTGGGTACATTTCACCATTTTTACGACGATTCCAGATGGTACCAATCCAATAGCCTTTAGTGTTAACCGCCTGCCACATCAAAGTATAGAACTCAGGTGATTCTTTGTCTGATTGGAAGAAGTGTATATTTTGACCAACCGCCTCTTGGCGCGAGTAACCGGTGACTTCGGTGAAGGTGTCGTTGACTTTGATTATGTCAGCGCTCGCATTAGTGATGATGATACCTTCACGGGTGTGAGAAAATACAATAGCGGCAAGGGCTAGTTCAGCGGCTCGTTTATCTTTCTCTTGGTTTTGAAAGGCAAGTTCTTTATTAGCAAGGATGAGTTTGGCCTCGGCTTTCTTTCGCTGGCTGATGTCTCTAATAATCGAATTAAATTCAACGCCATCTGTCAATGTAATAACAGAACTAGTCAGTTCTATGGGAATATTATGCCCGTCTTGATGTAAGGCTTCGATCTCAATAATGTTACCTAAACTAGCGCCTTCACCAGTAACAAGAAAACGCTTTAAGGCTTGTCTATGAGAATCACGAAATTGTACCGGGAGGATCAATTTTGCTAGTTCTTGGCCTAAAGCATCATTACTCGTCCAACCAAAGATATGTTGTGCTCGAGAACTCCAGCCAATAATATCTCCAGTGCCATTCATCTGAATTATCGCATCTATTGATGTATCCATCATGGCATGGAGACGAATGGCATCTTCGTTCACTGTATTAATTATCTGTTTGTATCTAAGTAAATGTGGAATGAGAATAGCGAGGAGCAAGAGTACCAATACCACCACAGTAACAATTAAGGCTAATGTAATTGGAGAGACGCCATCAATGACTTTATTTGTAGTTAATGGCATAAATTGCACGGCTGTCATCGCAGTGTAATGCATACCAGAGGAGGCAAAGCCCATAACTATTGCACTAAATAGCTGTTTTTTATTTATAAATTCAGATTGGTTTTGATTAATAGCCGCATACTGTATTTTTAGTGCCACTATTGCCAAGATTACCGCAATTAAGGTGGAAAAATAAACTACAGTATTATCATGAACCATTACTGCGTTTAATCTCATAGCGGCCATGCCTATATAATGCATGAGGCCGATACCTGAACCTAATAACAAACCACCGATTAATAACCGATAATGGCTAAAGGTTTCTAGTGTCATTAGCCACATCACCGCACTAAAAGCAAAAATGACCGGGACAATAGATAAAATAGTTATTGGGATATCATAAGTAACGGGTATTGGAAATTTTAACGCTAACATACCAATAAAATGCATCGCCCAAATACCAATGCCCATAACCAAAGCACCGCATAAATTCCATGCGATTTTTTTATTTTTTGAACTAGCGGAACGATATCGTTCAACCATACTAAAAGCACTGAATGATGCCACTGTAGCAATTAAGATGGATAAAACGACTAATTTAAGATCATATGTGGTGCTCAATGATTTAACTATTATATCGCTATAATCATGATTCATTTTTATTAAACCTCAAGCACTTAGGGAGTTTTTTATTATTTTTTTCAATATAGCATAAGCGAGAGTCAATTTGGTACTCTTACTTATATTACTTATGCTGGCATTATTTATGATGTGAAAACGAACTATTTGTAGTCAACTTATATACTGAAATATCCGTATGAATTTACAGCTAGGCGATGCATTGGTTGCCGTATTTAGGATGCTCAAATTATCCTTTGACTCGCACTTTTTATTTTCATCATTTGAAGCAAGAACTTTGAAATACTCATTTAGTAAAGCTGTAACTAAGGCCCTATGGTTATCATCTTGTTATGAAGTTAACTAATAATTTTGATACAGAGATGTGAGTGGGTTGAAGGCAAATAACTCGCTTTAAGTTAAATTTTTTCGATGGATATTTGCAGCTATATAATTATCAGTAATCACACCCATATGGTAATTTTTATTGATGAAACCGTTGCGCGACTTGATCAAAAAAATGATTCAATATTAGCTTAAATTAATTGAATGCACAGGGCGTTGTATTCGATGGGACAAGGCTGGTTACATTAATATGAAACAACTCATACTATTAATGAAACTTGATATTAGCTTTGAAAGTTATCATATATAAGTCATTGCGTTATTATATGCTTTTAGGTTATTTATCTCACAATACGGCAGTTGTTAAATAAAGGAAAAATTAATTTTCCTCATGACATACTCGCAACGAAAAATTCCCCTGCGGGCAGCCCTATACCGAAGAATGAAAGTACTGGCATTTTTATAAGTACATCACCTTATTTCGACTATAGTTTTTTGCTTGATACAAGGCTTTGTCAGCGCGAGAAAACATAGTGTCAAATGACTCATCGTCAGATAGAAAGCTTGAAACACCAATACTGACGGAAAGCTTTATCTCGCCTGGCCAGTCACCAACAATTTTCAAATTACTTTGCTCTGTTCTTATACGTTCTGCTAGTTTCATGCCCGCTGCTGCAGATGTTTCAGGTAAAAGAATAGAGAACTCCTCACCACCAATACGGGCTAAAATATCGATTTTTCTTAGATTAGTTTTAAGTTGCTGGGCGACCGCGATTAATACTTGATCGCCAGCTGGATGACCAAATTTATCATTTATACTTTTAAAGTGGTCAATATCAATGGTCATGACTGTTAGAGATAATGAGTAGCGTTTTGCGCGGTGATATTCTTGCTCCGCTTGCTCTGTAAGGTAACGACGATTATATAAATTAGTTAATGGGTCAGTATTAGCCAGTTTTTTAAACTCTTCTTTTAGTTTATATAATTCGGTTACGTCACTGGAGAAGCCAATTAATGCAGGTAGCCTATCTGGCTGATTAAAGGGGATTTTAGTGCTGATGTAATGAAAGGTATCACCATCTTCGTGATGAGTAGTTTCTTCTATTACTTGTTTTTTATTTGTTTCAAAAACCTGCTTGTCTGACTGGTAAAAGTGTTCGGCAATTTCTTTGGGTAAAATCTCAGTATCTTTTTTACCCATGATGTTCTCTGCCTTATCACCAAATAATTCAGCAACACGACTATTTACGTATAAAAAAGTACGTTCGCAATCTTTTACATAAATATGAGCATCGATATTATTTAACATGGTATCAAGTAAATAACTTTGGTTACTGACTTGCTCTTGTAACTTTTTTTCCACGGTGATGTCAGTAGAGATCCCACTCATTCCATCGACACTACCGTCACTTCTATAAAGTGGCTTTTTGACTACTTTATAAATACGAGTTTCATTTTTAGCTTTAATGAAGTTTTTTTCTTCACTTTCTACTCTAATGGCTTTGTTCATCACTAAATCATCATTTATTTTTAATTGTTTAGAAATGACTAAATCGTAAAAATGACTATCATCAAAGCCAATAACATCAGCCAATTTTTTTTCAAATAAGTCTAAAAGGGCTTGGTTTGCATAAGTGTATTTTCCTGACAGATCTTTGGCATAAATAAAGGAATCTATACTGTCTAATACTTCATTCTTGATGTTATCAAACGTGGATATTGTATTATTTTCTTTATTCAAGTTGTCTCCGTAAGGTAAAAGTAAAATTTAAAATTTAAAACTTATCAGATAGCTATGCTAGTTTAATTTAAATACGATCACAACTAACCAGTGGGTATCCATCGTTCGATTATACTCAGGGACTTAATCGGCATAGGGATAATTTATTGTCGAATTGAGTGGGCCTACAATGAAATTATCTAGTATCAGATCTCGTATCAAAATATTTTTTTGGTAGAGAGATTAATCATATATTGAAACGAAAAAATTAATATAAACTTATGATTAATAATGTGTAATGTGAAGTACACCCATTAGTCGCAGGAGGTCGTCATAGGTTGATAGTCATAGTCATTAGTTTTTACTAAATTTCAGACAAAAAAAAGCGTTTACCTAAAAAAGTAAACGCATTATAAAAACATAAAACACTCAGGGAAGTAAGTCTCTCATAGGGTAAGAGTGGTTGTTTACAGGTAAGTTCAAATTTTCTTTAAATTAATTAATTTATTTTTATTATGAAAAAAATAATTTGATATTTGTATAACTTGTCCGCACTTAATAATAAAGCTTATTTCGTATGATTTATTATGTACTCTTACTTTTTACCTGTGTTCATTGCTTTATTATTGATGGCTTATTTGGCTGGAAAGCCTTATTGGTTGGTATATAAACGTCGATTGATAAAAGCTAAACCTTTTAAGAAACAATGGCGAAAAATAATTCAGCAAAGAATGCCGTACTTTAGACAAATGCCAGCAGATTTGCAGTTGCAATTAAAACAACATATTCAGGTGTTTTTGGCAGAAAAAGAATTTGTCGGTTGTAACGGGGTAGTGATTACCGATGAAATAAAAATTACTATAGCAGCACAAGCATGCTTGTTATTACTCAATCGAAAAACTAATTATTATCCTAAGTTGCAGTCAATATTAGTCTACCCAAGTGCTTTTGTGAAACAGCAGCAAACGCGAAATGGTGACGGTGTACAGTTTACCCAAAAAATGGTCTTGGCTGGCGAGTCTTGGGATTTTGGTAAAGTGGTATTGTCGTGGCAAGATACCTTAGTAGGCGCAAAAATTCCTGATGATGGTCATAATGTTGTCATCCATGAGTTTGCTCACCAACTTGATCAAGAAAATGGCAGAGCCAATGGTGCCCCTATATTAGCGGCAGGACAAAGTTATCAGAGTTGGTCAGAAATTTTTTCATTACACTTTGAAATTTTAAAAAAACAAGCAAATACAGGTGCACCATCACTGTTTGATTATTATGGTGCAACAAATCCTGCAGAATTTTTCGCTGTTGCCAGCGAAGTTTTTTTTGAGCAATCTAAGTCATTTAGCCAACAGCATCCTAAGCTTTATCAGCAACTCACTCAGTATTATAAAGTTGATCCGCTGTACTGGTAATACGGAAGGTTAAAGAAAAAAGCGAGTATTACCCTTGGGTAATACTCGCTAGAATATCTTGACTAGTTTACATTAGTCTTATAGTAAGCTTACTTTAGGCCTATTTTAGGTCGAAGCGATCAAGCTGCATGACCTTAACCCAAGCATTGACAAAGTCAGTAACAAACTTATTCTCAGCATCGTCAGACGCATAAACTTCTGCAATAGCGCGTAATTCAGAGCTAGAGCCAAAGATTAAATCAACAGGCGTTGCTTGCCATTTTAGTTCATCTGATAGGCGATCATAACCTTGATATACCCCAGCTTGATTGTTGTCTTTGCGCCATGTGGTTGACATATCAAGTAAGTTGACAAAGAAGTCATTCGTTAATAAGCCAGGTGTTTTGGTTAGTACACCTAAATCTGAGCCATCAAAATTGGCATTAAGTACGCGCATACCACCGACTAATACGGTCATTTCGGGTACATTTAAGCTCAGTAAATTTGCTTTGTCGACCAGCATGGCGGTTGGCGACATATAACTTTCTTCATCGTAATAATTACGGAATCCGTCAGCATTGGGTTTTAAATAATTAAATGACTTCACATCAGTTTGGGCTTGAGTAGTATCAGTACGACCGGCATTAAAAGGCACGACAATAGTATGTCCTGCTGCTTTTGCTGCTTGTTCAATCGCCGCTGCACCACCTAAAACAATTAAGTCAGCCAACGAGACTTTGCTGCTTGGCGAACGCTGATTAAAGTCACTTTGAATTGATTTAAGTTTAGCTAACACTTTACTTAATTCAGCCGGGTTGTTTACTGGCCAATTCTTCTGTGGCTCAAGTTGAATTCGTGCTCCGTTAGCACCGCCACGCATATCAGTAACACGATGACTGGCCGCTGACGCCCATGCTGTTCTTACTAATGTTGAGGTGGTTAGGCCCGAATCAAGTAGTTGTTGTTTTAATTCGCTGATCTCAGCGGCTGACACTAAAGGATGTTCAACGGCAGGGATCGGGTCTTGCCATGATAATATTTCACTCGGTATTTCTGAGCCAACATATCTAGCACGTGGTCCCATATCACGGTGGGTTAGTTTAAACCAAGCTCTGGCAAAAGCTTTATCGAAATCTTTTGGATTAGCTCTAAAGCGCTCAACAATTTTAAGAAATTCTGGATCTTTTTTCAATGCTAAATCAGTGGTGAACATAATGGGTGCATTACGTTTATTAGCAATGTGTGCATCAGGCACTAAATTAGCGGCGGCTGGATCGCTAGGGGTCCACTGAATGGCACCCGCTGGGCTGGTGGTTTTTACCCAGGTAAAATTCATTAAGTTATCTAAGTAGTTAGAAGACCATTTTGTTGGTGTAACTGTCCAAGCACCTTCTAAACCGCTGCCTGTTGCATCAGCGCCAACACCGGTACCACATTTATTTTTCCAGCCTAAACCTTGCTCTTCGATAGCGGCGGCTGCAGGTTCTGCACCAACACACTTGTCAGGTTTTTTCGCGCCGTGAGCTTTACCTAGGGTATGACCACCAGCACTTAGCGCGACTATTTCTTCATCATTCATCGCCATACGACCAAACGACATTCTAATATCGTTGGCTGCTAATAGCGGGTCTGGGTTGCCATGTGGCCCAACAGGATTAACATAAATTAAGCCCATTTCTACTGCGGCAAGTGGGCCTTTTAATTTACCTTTACTGTCACGTCGCTTGTCATCAAGCATGATGGTTTCTGGACCCCAGTAAACTAAATCAGGCTCCCAATCGTCACTTCTGCCACCGGCAAAACCAAAGGTTTTAAAGCCCATTGATTCTAATGCCACATTGCCAGAAAGCACCATTAAGTCAGCCCATGAAACTTTACGGCCATATTTTTGTTTTACTGGCCATAATAAGCGTCGAGCTTTATCTAAGTTGACATTATCAGGCCAACTATTTAAGGGGTCAAAACGTTGTTGTCCACCTGAAGCTCCGCCTCGACCATCATGTACACGATAAACGCCGGCGCTGTGCCATGCCATTCTGATCATCAATGGACCATAATGCCCCCAATCTGCAGGCCACCAAGTTTTTGAGTCAGTTAATGTTGTTTCAATATCTTGTTTTAATTTGTTTATATCTACAGTGGCAAATTCTTTAGCATAATTAAATTCCTCGCCATAAGGATTCGATTCAGCACCGTGTTGACGTAGAGGGCTTAAATTTAGCTGCTCTGGCCACCAAAATTGGTTGGTTTTAGCCGCTTCAGCACTTAGGGCTGAAGTGGATAAGGTTATTGTTGTAAGTGCCACTGAAATAGCAGCAGCTAATGATAATGTTTTTTTAAGCATTTTTAGTTCCTCTGTATTTTCTGACTGTTGATTTTTTTGTGTAAATCAATGTTTTTTGAGTATAGAACTGAATAGTTGCTTTTGATAATTGATTGATTGGAAGATAGTGTTCTGTTTTTTGAATGTGATATTTTACTACTTTAACTTATTGATTTTTAATTGTTTATTGTTATCATTGTTCGTTAAGATAAAAATTAAGTTTAACAAGGTGATAAAAAACTGATTAAACTAGGCTTTATGTTCAATAATAACTATTAACTTTACCCTAGCGCTCTGACAGGCAACTAGCATGGAAAACTATGATCTCATTAAAACAATTACATTATGCACTTGCCGTTGAAAAAACCTTACATTTTAAAAAGGCAGCAGATGCTTGCAATGTTTCACAATCAGCATTAAGTACCGCCATTATTGAACTTGAAAAACAATTAGGTACCAGCATTTTTGAGCGCAACAATAAGCAAGTGTTAATTACCAGTTATGGCCAACTCATTTTAAATAAAGCCAGAACGGTTAAGCTTGAAATTGATGAACTTTTACAAATTTCCCAATCGAATAACCAGCCATTTATGCATCCGATGACCCTAGGTGTTATTCCAACGATTGGACCTTACCTGCTGCCGAAAGTATTACCCGAGGTTAGGCGACAATATCCGAACTTTAAATTGAAAATAATTGAAGAGCAATCGCAAGTATTGGTCGATATGGTCAGGCGAGGTGATATTGACGCTGCTGTGCTAGCGCTGCCATTTCCTATAGATGGTTTAATGAGCTTTGATTTTTGGCAAGAAGACTTTTATTGGGTCAGCCATAAAGATGAATGCCCGAGTCAGCTAAAAGAAATTACCAGTGCAGAATTAGAAATTGACAAACTTATGCTATTAAAAGATGGTCACTGTTTAAAAGATCACGCATTAGCGGCTTGCAGTATGAAAGGTGACAAACAACAGTCTGACTTTGATTCAGCGAGTTTGCATACCTTAATTCAAATGGTAGCGGGTAAGTTGGGCACAACTTTAGTGCCACAAATGGCGTTAGATCAGTTGATTTACAACGAGTCAGAAATTAGAGCAATACATTTAAATGAACCTGGCCCACATCGCACTATTGCACTGATTATTCGTCCTAACTATGTCAGGACTAACGAGCTAACCATGTTAAGGGATATATTTAATCAAGAGTTAACTGCAAAGTGCTAATGAGGCTTTAATCTTCAAGTGCTACCCAAGCCAGTTAGCTTCGCTGTTTATCTGTTTTTTAGAATTACTTTATTGATTTTATCAAATTTACTGGATTGTATAAGCCGGTAATAATGAACACATAACGCTCTACTTCAAGCTTACATTTGCATTTTGAAGTAGAACTGGTAACTAACTAATTAAAAGGAAATAAATGATGAAAAATATAATTAAAAATATTCAAGCCTTATTGAATTCAGCTCATCAGGATAACGTTGAGCTAAATCAGCAGCAAATTGAATGTAACTACACTAATAATTATTATGGTGATCAGCAATGCCAAGCGATGAAAGTTGAGCAATAAACTATGCAGGTCTGTATTTATAGTGGCTATTCTCTAGGGCATTAATGATCTGGATTCAATGCTCAGCTAAATTAAACTAAGCTAAGCTAAGCTAAGCTAAGTTAAGTTAAGTTAAGTTAATGTTAATAGTGTTAGCTTAGCGGGTAAGGGTTTTTAAACGCTCTTAGAGAGTATGAGATTAGGGTTAATTATTGCGGTATGTTGGGAATTTAATCAGCATTACATACTGGGATTCTTAAGACCACACGCTTTAAAATACCGGCTGCAACGTCAGCAGGTACTTGATAAAAGTCGTTAACGTAGGCCTTTGCATTTAAGTATTGTCGAATCTGTTTTTTGACTTTACATGGGTTTTTACATTGTAGTGAAAAGACCACCGTATAGTCGCCGAGCGTTTTTGCCGATAATGTTATGGCGTACTCAATGGGATCTGTAGGAGTACAGCCAATTCTGACGACATCACTAAAAAATGAATGTGTCATCACGTAAACATTGCCGTAAGCAACTGCATCGCTGCTCGTGTGTTGTTCGGTAATTTCCATTACATCAATAACCTAAGTTAACAATCCATATCACTGTTTTAATAAAGCCTATTACAAACCACAGTTACAAGCCACAGTATATGGCAATAAATAAGTAATTATAGCCATAATTTTCCTACAAACAATATTCATCGCCATTTGCTTGTGCAAATTTAGTGCTGAAATTGCATTTTTAAGTAAAATGGCTATATAGCTTAGCGCGTAAAAAATGACATTAAATGAAAGTGAATGTTATAATCGCGGCCAATTTTGAGTGGGCTTGTTGTTAGCCTTCATGCTAGCTATAAAGCTAAAGAGATTTTTAATGCCATTTTCCCAACTTGGGTTGTCAAACCCGATAGTCAATGCGATAGCTGATTTAAATTATCGTCAACCCACTGATATTCAAAAGCAGGCCATACCGGTTATTTTATCGGGTAAAGATGTTATTGCCGCAGCGCAAACAGGGACCGGTAAAACCGCTAGTTTTGTTTTACCTTTACTAGAAAAACTCAGTGCTGCTGATAAAGATGAAGCGCGTAATCTTCGTGGCAAACGCATTCGGGTGTTAATAGTAACGCCAACGCGTGAGCTAGCTGTTCAGGTTGAAGCCAATATTGCTCAATATGGTAAATATTTAAATATAAGCTCTATGGCGATGTATGGTGGCACAGAAATAGAGCCGCAGAAACAACGTTTGATTTGGGGCATTGATATTTTGGTAGCTACCCCAGGCCGATTACTTGATATGGCGCATCAGCGGGCGGTGTATTTTGATCAACTTGAAGCTTTTGTGCTTGATGAAGCCGATAGAATGTTGGATATGGGTTTTATTGATGACATTAATAAAATTATTGAGCGTTTGCCAGAACAACGTCAAAATTTATTATTCTCAGCCACTATTTCTGACGATGTTAGAGCACTAGCAAAAAGAACACTTTATCATGCCAGTGAAATTTCGATCGCTAAAAATAGCGCCTCAAAACCTAAAATATCCCAATGGCTGGTCACGGTAGATAAAACCAATAAGTCAGCCTTATTAAGCTATTTAATTAAACAGCAGCAATGGCAGCAAGCACTAATTTTTATTGAAACCAAGCACGGCGCAGCAAAACTGGTTAGTCAATTAGAAAAACGTGGTATTAAAGCTGAGTCTATTCACAGTGGTCGAACTCAAGCCATACGAGAACAAATTCTCAATGACTTTAAAGCCGGTAAAATAGAGTTTTTAGTTGCCACCGCTATTGCCGCGCGCGGTATCGATATTGGCGAACTGGCTCGAGTGGTTAATTACGACTTACCTGATAAAGTAGACGATTATACTCACCGTATTGGCCGTACAGGTCGTGCGGGTAAAAATGGCGAAGCGGTATCTTTTGTTGCTAAAGATAACTTTAGAAACCTTTGCGCCATTGAAAGTGACTTAGGACATGTTATTGAACGCAGAGAGTTTGATGAATTTCCCGTTAAAAAAGTAGTGCCCGTGTCTATTTTAAATTACGTTCCAAAAAATAAGCGCAGCTGAATCAGAGTTGAATCAGAGCTGAATCAGAGTTAAATCAGAGCTAAATCAGAGCTAAGTAAAGCGTTTAATCAAAAAATAGCACTAATTTCAATGGCCAATAATGACTTTTTACATTAAATGCAGCGATGATATAATAAGCCACTGCTCGCAGTTGAACTTAGTGAAAAACAACCCTTAATAAGTAATCATAAACAAGTCAGAAAATAGGAAACTTAATGAACCCAATTATTGCAATTTTAAAAGAACATGATGTAAGCGACGAGCAAATTAAAGCGGTATTTCAAGCGCTAACAGAAAACCCAATAATGGCCATGGCGACAGTACAACAATTGGGTATTCCACAAGAAAAGTTACAAGCCTTGATGATGATGCTAATGCAAAATCCTGGACTGATTGAAGAAGCGGTAAATGAGCTAGGGTTAGATTTTTCGAAAGTTGAAGCAGCCAAAGCGACTTTAACTAAAGAAAACTAGTTATAGCAGCAAGATTAGTCATATGATTAATCTTGCTAACAATAGGCTGATAGTGACTGCAGCCTATTGTAAAATATAGCATTAAGTTATCGCGTTAAGTAATAGTGGCAAATTATAGCGATAAATGACTAGTAAGCTTTGTGCTATTTCCCTATAAATTATCCCTATAAATTTTCGCTATCAGTTACGCCTAGTTTGTATGAATAATTTACTCAACCCGAATTGTTGCTTTAATAATTTTCACTGTTTTTTCTGTTCGACCAGAGCGACTACCTAAGCTTTCAATGGCCGGCAGTGTTGTCTCTAAGCCCTCAACCACCTCACCAAAAATGGTATGTTTACCATCTAACCAAGGTGTGGCGGCAAAAGTAATAAAAAACTGACTGCCGTCAGTATTTGGTCCAGAGTTTGCCATGCTCAGTAATCCCGGCTTATCGTGACTTAATGTGCCGCTAAATTCCCCCGCGTATTTATAACCTGGGTTGCCGCTACCATTACCTAATGGGTCGCCACCTTGCGCCATAAAGTTATTGATCACACGATGAAAAACCAAATCATCGTAAAAGCCAAGTTTTGTTAAGTAAATTGTACTTGTTGCATGCATTGGTGTGGTCTCTGGGAATAACTTAACCACCAATTTTCCTTCAGTAGTGTCTAACTCCCAAAAATATTGTGCTTCTGGGTCAAACCTTACCATTTCAGGTTTTTCTAGTGTGGTTTTCCAATCACTTTGAGTTTTATCTATTTTTTGCTTTTCAAGATAAGCATTAACCGATTTTACGGCGGGATCTGAGTTAAAACAACCAGACAATGCTATTAATAATAATGAGATTAAGCTGGTTTTTAACAATGAAAAATGAGTTTTTAGCATGTAACTGCTTCCTTTATATATTGGCTAATATGAGTTTATATCAGGCAATTTGTAACATCAGACGATAGATTAGTTAATTATTCACGGTTGAGCAATTGTAATTTTATGATTTTAATCGCTTATTTAGGCAATAACGCCACGTCAGTAAAAATAGCTTTTCGTTGCAAACTTAATTTAGCACGGTTATTTAATTTGATATCACCATTAATGACTTCGACGCCTAATGAACTTAATAGTGTTAAATAATCAGGAATAGCGTAACTGGCTGAAAACTCGGTTAATAACGCGCTAAAAATTTTACTTTCGCTTAATTCATCTAGTTTTTGTGTTATGTCTGTCGCGCTCAGGTATTGGTTAAAGCAGCAAGCTTGGAGTGCTTTTAAGGCTAAATCTAATGAATAAGGTTTAGCCTCGTTTTTTGATAACGCTCTTAAGGCAATATCAGCTTTCAGCCAATAAAGCGCACCACTCCAGTAAATGCGCATATAGTTATGATTTTGACTGATGTGATCACTGACATAAGCTAATTTTTGGTGCGCATAGTTTTGCTGTTTATTACCGCGTTCAAAGCCTTCATAAAGTTTTTTCCACATAGTTTGTTCGTCAAACATGCCCATTCTGGCTTGGGTAATATTTTGATAATAACTGGCTAATCCTTCAGAAAACCATCTAGCGTCAGCGGCGTCATAAGGGATCAGTAAATGACTAAATTCGTGATAAATGGTCCAATCAGCTTTTAAAGCGTCGAGACTAGTATTGAGGTTAACCACTAGAGTAACGGTGGGTGGTGACGAGCGATTTACTTCTCCCCAAGGCACGGCACTAGTACCTTGGTTGCTGGCTTCAATAACCGTCAGAAAATTCTCAACCGGTAATGCACCATAAACTAGTCTCAAAGCCTGATTGGCATGAATAACCCAATCGGTAAGTAGCGGTTTTTTATGCTCTGGAATATTGTTGGCAAATTTTATCTTAGGTAATGTTACCCTGTTATGAGTGTTTGGCTTTATAGCTGCTGGCGGCGTTAAAACCATAGCGCTAGCGTTATTAATAAAACAGCCACTAAGAACTATGGCTGCAAAAGCAAGGTTTAAAAATAAGTGGCAAGGCTTAGCTGTGATTTGATTCCCCATGTTATTAATTATCCTCTGAGCTCGAGCTATTTAATGGCTATCTCATTGCTAGTGTAATTTACTAGCGCATTTTGAGCTGATATTTCTGGTTATTGTCCAACAGCTAATTTTAGTTAATGCGAGTTATGATCTAGCTATGAAAATTAAAATAAGCCTGCTTATTTGCTTGGATCATGGCGTTATATTTATCGCCTGTAGCTTGGCATTTATAAGATTAATTTCCAGTAATAAAGCTAAGTTACACTATAGCCTGTGGGAATATATCGTGATAAAAATAAATAATTTTTGTAAATTTATATTACCCTGTAGTATGACTTATAGCGCTAAAAACCAGCGACTAACTATTAAGTAATACTATTAATTTACACTATTTAGCTAAAGGATTAATGATGAAAAAATTCACTTCATTTTATACTGTTTTATTTTTACTGAGCACAATATTTAGCCCATTTAGTTCGGCTAAAGTCAGCAGTGACGCTGACGTTAGCCAATATATGGCGCTGTCTGGCATTAACGTTGCGCTTAATAGTATTCCTGCGCAAATGAGTGCGATGAACCAACAAATGCAAATGACAGCTAAAGATCCTGAACAAGCGCAAAAGGTCATGAATTTGTTATTAAATGCTTGGCGATTAGACGATGTTAAGCAAGTGGTTTTTGAGCATATAAAAGACAATTTTTCTGCAGACGAAATGCAAAAGTTACTGACTTGGCTTAATGGCGACTTAGCACGAAGAATAAAAATGGCTGAAGCAAAAGCTTCGATGCCAAGTTTTAACCAAGATTTGATGAATTATATGGCGATATTGCAAACAACGCCGCCAACGACAGAACGCATTAACGTAGTGAGAAATTTTGTTGAAACGACCAACTTAGTCGAACATTCGCTAAACATTGTTACGGCAGTGGCCAAAGGTACCATTGAAGGTTTGATGGTCGCAAACCCGGGCCAAGGTATTAATGAAGTACAAATTCAAACACAACTAACACAAATGGAAGCTATGATGAGGCCGGGGTTAGAGCAGCAAATGATCATGGTTTCTTATTTTATTTATCAGTCATTAACCGAGCAAGAAATCGCACAATACACGCAATTTTATCAACAACCCTTAGGTCAAAAAGAGTTAACTGTAATGTATGAAGGTATAGGCCAAGCGTTAAATTATTGGTCTACTATCGCATTTGAAGATATTGCTGCAGAATTTATCGAATAAATCACTTTTATATCATTGTTTTAGCTTAAAGGCGAAAGTGTCACTTTCGCCTTTTTTACACGTATATTGGCAGGCCATAATACCTAGTCAGTGAATAAAAAAATACCAAGTATTCAGCTGCATAGCTAGACAGTTAGATAGTGTCAGAAGAAGCGTCAAAGTATAACTATCATAGCTAGAACGGCATTTAGCGACAACTTGACGAGCTAACGCCACTTAAAATGCAAACGGTGCTAATTGCACACAGGTATGAGACTTTAAATACTATGGGAAATAAAATGATCAAGCATAAAGTGAGCGAGAGAGAAATAACCGACAGCGAAATAACAGAGACTGACCAAAGGGTTCAGTATGTCGGTTTTTGGCTAAGATTTGGCGCAAGCGTTATTGACTCAATCATACTCATCATGTTCACTTACCCTTTTTTGTTTTTAATTTATGGTGGTCAGTATTTCGATTCAGCTGAGTCGGTTCAAGGTTTTTCGGATGTTATTATTACTTATGCCTTTCCAATTATTGCGACTATTTTATTCTGGATTTATAAGTCAGCTACGCCGGGTAAAATTTTGCTACAAGCAAAAATTGTCGATGAAAAAACGGGTGATAAACCGACAGTTAAACAGTCTATCATCCGATATCTTGCTTACTACGTTTCCTTGATCCCATTAGGTTTAGGCTTTTTCTGGATTGCTTGGGATGACAAAAAACAGGGTTGGGATGACAAAATAGCGGGTACGATTGTTATTCGTTGTCATCAGTAATTTTAAAGGCTAGCGTAATCAAGTAAGCTGCTGCTATCTACACTTCAAATATTAGGTTCTTTTATGTCAACTAAGTCTATTTTAATTACGGGTTGCTCAAGCGGCATTGGCTTACACGCAGCGCTAACACTTTCAGCGCGCGGTTATCAGGTATTTGCTACCGCGCGAAAAGCGCAAGACGTTACCGAACTGCAAGCAAAAGGGCTAAGCGCTTATCAGTTAGATCTCACCGAGCCTGAAAGTATTAGCCAAACCCTTGCCCAAGTACTTGAAATAACTGGTGGACGCTTGGACTATTTATTTAATAACGGCGCCTATGGTCAGCCAGGCGCATTGGAAGACCTGCCTACCGCAGCATTAAGAGCACAATTTGAAACCAATGTTTTTGGCTGGCATGAACTTACCAAGCAAATAATTCCAGTGATGAAGCGCCAAGGCCATGGGCGTATTATTCAATGTAGTTCAGTATTAGGTTTTGTTTCTATGGCTTATCGGGGGGCTTACAATGCCTCAAAGTATGCTATTGAAGGCTTAACAGACACCTTAAGATTAGAATTAAAAAGTGCTAATATTGCGGTGATTTTACTAGAGCCAGGACCTATTAATACAGAGTTTAGAGCCAATGCGTTGGCGGCTATTCAAGCCCATATCGATATCGAGGCCAGCGATCACAAAGTGCAATATCAACAGCAAATTTCGCGCTTAAGCAGTGAAAAATCAAATGCGCCTTTCACCTTAGAGCCATTAGATGTTACTCAGGCTTTGATTCATGCCTTAGAAAGTAAACGACCTAAATTACGTTATAGAATCACAATGCCAACGAAAATTTTTGCCTTGTTGAAGCGCTTATTGCCAGCACGTTGGTTAGATTATTTACTCGCAAAAGGGTGATTGGTTAGCTTGTGCTAGATTTATATTTTAGATTTAGATTTAGATTTTAAAGTTTTAATTTTTATATCCTGACTAACAGCCATACAAAATAGGGTTATTATTTAAAGATAGCTCAGTTATATCCTGAGTTGAATTAGCGCTTGAATAGGTAGATATGTGGATATGCCTTTATTATTTGAAGCTAAAGAAAAAATAGGCGAGGTGTGGCTATTAGCACACGCTCGCAAAGACATTTTAAACGCTAAATTTTCTCAATAGAAACGGCGATTGATTTAGAAGTAGGTGTGCCACAATGATCCGCGGTGCTTTCTAACGGCACTAGTGGATTAGTTTCTGGATAATATGCCGCCACACAGCCGGCTGGAATAATATATTGAACGACTTTAAAGTCAGTGACCGTACGTACTATATTGTCATTTGATACTGTGGTTATTTTTACTTTGTCACCATTTTTTAATTGCTGTTTCACCATATCGTCTGCATTAACGAAAATCACCCGGCGTTCACCATATATGCCGCGATAACGATCGTCCATACCATAAATGGAGGTATTGTATTGGTCGTGTGAACGCAGTGTTTGTAAGGTTAAAATAGGCTTGTCAGTAAAGGCTTCGGCAACTTCATGAGCTAATTTTTCAGGTAGTTGGGTATCGGAAAAAGTGGCTTTTTCTGCACTTGTTTTCCATTGGCGCTGCGCGGCTTCATTCTCTAAATGAAAGCCTCTACCTACTTTAATACGCTGATTATAATCATGAAAGCCTGGCAACACTTTACTAATGTCTGCTCTAATTAAGCCGTAGTCGTTCATTAAACTTGTCCAGTCAACAACGCTATCGCCCACTGCAGCCATTGCCATTGAAGCTACAATGGCGGTTTCTGAACGTAAATGTTCGGAGGCAGGTTCATTTTGCCCCGTTGAGCTATGTACCATGCTCATGGAGTCTTCTACGGTAATACATTGTTCGCCACTTTTCTGGCGGTCAATTTCAGTGCGGCCCAAACAGGGAAGAATTAACGCCTGTTTACCGGTAATAACATGGCTGCGATTGAGCTTAGTGCTAATTTGCACCGTTAAATCACATTGCCTTAATGCCTGATAAGTTCTTGTGGTATCTGGTGTTGCGGCGGCAAAGTTACCGCCTAAAGCAATAAACACTTTTGCTTTACCCGCCAGCATAGTATGTAACGAATCAACCGTATTTAGCCCATGTTCGCGTGGGGTTTTAAAAGCATAATGCTTATCTAAAGCGTCAAGAAATTCCATTGGTGGCTGTTCGTTAATGCCAACCGTGCGATTGCCTTGGACATTAGAATGACCACGCACAGGGCAAGCGCCAGCGCCGGGCTTACCCATATTGCCTCTAAGCAAGAGCACATTAATAAGCTCTTGAATGGTTTTTACCGAGTGTTTATGTTGGGTGATGCCCATGGCCCAAGTAAAAATAACCTTTTTCTTACTGGCATAAATATCAGTAATTTGCTCAATGTCTTGTCGACTCAGTCCAGATTGGCTGACTATTTTTTCCCATGACGTTGCCTCAACACTGCGTTGATATGTGGCAAAATTATGACAATGTTCAGCAATAAAAGCGCTATCTAGTACGGTTTCGTCTTGTTTAAAGCGTTCGAGTAATGATTTAGCAACACCACGTAAAATGGCCATATCGCCACTTAATCGCGGCGTGAAGTAATATTGACTAATATTAGTGCCGGTGAAAAGGATCATTTCTTTTGGGCTTTGTGGATCTAAAAATTGCTGTAAGCCACGTTCTTGCAAGTTATTAATACTAACAACAGTAGCACCTCGCTTACTTGCTTTTCTTAAAGTGCTTAGCATGCGTGGGTGGTTAGTACCGGGGTTTTGGCCAAAAACGAAGATAGCATCAGCTTGATCAAAGTCTGCCATTGTTACTGTGCCTTTGCTAGTGCCTATGCTGCTAGTCATAGCGATGCCAGAAGCTTCATGACACATATTGGAACAGTCAGGAAAGTTATTAGTCCCTAATACTCGACCAAATAACTGATACATATAAGCCGCTTCATTGCTGGCTCGGCCCGATGTATATAACAGTGCCTCATCTGGTGAGGGCAACTGCTGTAATTGGTCAGCGATAACTTTAAAGGCATCATCCCAACTTATAGCTTGGTAGTGATCACTTTTACCATCAAAAAACATCGGTTGAGTTAAGCGACCACTTTTTTCTAGGGAATGATCATCCCATTGTTGTAGCTCGGTGATTGAATGTTGTTTAAAAAACTCAGGACTCACTCTTTTACTGGTCGCCTCCCATGCAATAGCTTTTACACCATTTTCACAAAAATCTACTTTACCTGCGGTGTCAGAATCTCCCCACGCACAGCCTGGACAGTCAAAGCCACCGGGTTGATTAGCACGTAATAAGGCCTTTACGTTTTTGGCGGCGTCTTCACTTTGGATCAAATGTTTAGCCGAGCTTTTAAGTGCTCCCCAGCCACCAGCCGGTGGTGAGTATGCAGGCGATGTTTTTGTAGGTTTTGACATGTAAATTACCTCTTAAGGGAAGGTTTCAACTGACCATGATAAAAATAAAACGGGGTTAGCCTCGTTTTCTATGTTGAATGGACCACTAACTGTTGGCTTGTGTGAGTGTTACTCATGCATCTAATGATGTACGAGTGGCTTTAGCAATAAGTTCATACTGTTAAGGCCTAGCTAATAAGGCCCAGTTAATAAGGCCAGCGATAAATAGAAATGGCCAGTTTTTTAGTAAAAAAATATTATACCTGTTATTTTATTAGCTGTAATATCTTAGCTGCTGCTGTCTCGAGCGTTTATAATGTTACCTTATACTTTTTGAACAACATGGCTTCTTTATCGCCTTTTATTGACAAACGCCCCTCATTCCAAATTTTTATCAGTTCCTGTCTTCTTTTAGTCGGCATTTTTTTTGAGAAAATGGGTATTTCAAGTAATTTTTTCTCTAAGCCGGGGCGCACAATTTTAAGCTTATCATGTAAGTTTAGCTTATTTAACATATGCTGAAGAACAAGTTCGTTATCGGCATATAAGTCGACTCTGTTTTCGCTCATCATGAGAAATATTCGTTTAACTACATCATTATTACCCGCAACCACTTCAATTAAGTTCGAGTTCTTTGGCTCGTCGATATAATTTTGATATGAGACACTCATTGAGCTGTAATCCCAACCTGGCCCTGTTGCGATGCGTTTGCCTTTAATTGACTCAATACCATTATAGCGCCACGGATCATCTCGCCTGACGACAAAGGCGGTTAGGTATGAAAATGTTGCTTGGTTGGCATAGACGAAATTTTTTTCTGCTTGCTTTGAAAATAAATATTCTGGCAACATATCACAAAGACCCTCTGCCACCATATCTAAACCTCTTGCTAATGGCACTTCATAATATTCTATTTTATAATTTTTTGAGCTGTATATTTGCGCTAACATATCGATAACAACACCACGCTCATTAGACGCTTCTGATGGGAATATCGTCATTGGAGCCCATTGGTCGTAGCAAACCTTTAATGTTTTAGCATGACTTAAATTGCTTATACTAGTTCCAGTAAAAAAGAGTATTATAAATAGTAGGCAAGAGACCTTTTTACCCTTTAACGCTTTATATTTCGATACGCTATTTTTTAAAATATTAGTATTTGATATATCACCATTTGAGAGATTATTGTTTGAGAGATTACCTTTCGACATAATTACGTCCTTTCCCTTTGGCGCCATAAAGTTTCACATCAGCGCGTTTAAATAGATCAACAATTAAATGCTCTGTTGGCTCAGACGAGACAACACCAAGACTGACCGTGTAGATGATGCGCTTACCATCAATTTTTAAGCTTGAATTGGCAATGGTCTCTCTTATTTTATCAGCAAGTTTAAAGGCGTCATCAATATCAATATCAGCGAGGTATATTGCAAATTCTTCTCCGCCAACTCTGCCAATCAAGTCAGACTTTCTCAAAAAAGTTTGAATGGTCTGGGTAAAGTGGATGAGCACTTTGTCACCAATAACATGTCCATAGGTATCGTTGATTCTTTTAAAGTGATCTAGATCCATTAAAATAAAAGATGTGGGTGATTTTTTGCGCTGGCAAAGCACCAGTAAATGCTGTGCAGTATCAAAGAAACTGCCTCGATTTAATGTGTCGGTTAAAGAATCTCTTGTCGCCAGTACTTCGAGCTTTTCATTCAAGGCTTGTAATGCTTGGGTACGCTTAGCAACAGCCCGCTCTAAACTATTTCGCTTAGCTTGTTCGTCTTCTAGCAATATTTCCCGATCCCGTGCCATAGCAGAGAGCATGTTATTCATATGTACTTGAAGCTGAATGAGCTCGTTGTTTTCAATGTGAGAAAGATTAATCCGTTTAGTGATGGTTTCGCTCAATTGCACCTCATTCACTTGCGACATCAACTCTTTCAAAGGGCTGGCCAAATAACGATCAAAGGCCCAAATAAATAACCAAAATAAAATAGATAACTTGATGATTTCTGTAATTATAATCAAGGAAAATCCGAACAGAACTCGATCTAAAACAACTTCTGACGACGAATAAAGGGTAAGTGTTCCAAGGAATATTTTATGCTCATTCAGTTGCCAATTTAAGTCTGATTTGATGTCGAAAATTGATAAGGGTGTTAAGTCCCTGGTGTAGGACCTTTGAGAAATCATCGGCTGGTCATACTTGTCTAAAATGTCGACACCTTCAATAATCGGTATTTTGAGCAGTCCGGCAACGAGTGCCTCTAGCTGATTTTGGTTGTATTGCCATAAGCTAGTAGAGATTGGGCGGAGCACTGATTCTTCCAGCTGTTTTAATTCACTTACTATAGAATCCTGTGTTTTAACATATTCAGTTAAAAACTCCATGCTGGTGATCAGACAGGTTACGGCCAAATAGATGGAAAAAATAACCCGCATCATTTTTTGGGATAGATTGTTTGGACGAAGAAAATTTGCAAACATTAAAGTGACTTTTCCTTGCTTACTTCAAATTAAGGCTTATTCTAAATTACTTCTGGGTTTAATGGAATAGACTCAGCTTTTCAGCCAGTTAACAGACAGAAGAAGCAGCTAGAATACCAAGTTTTATTAATTAGCTACTCTACTTTGTACTCAACACTATCACTATGCTCGTACATTATGATGTTCATTTTTATGATGAGTGAGAATATAAAAGCTTAATTATCATTAGATAATCGGCCTGCTAGCAACTGATAGCTGTCGTTTAGATCATTTTCAAGCACGAATGATTTTAATCCTGCATTTAAGCCTAAATTTAAACCTGCATTTAATTATCCACTGAGTTGCTGCAAAAATACTATATATTGCTGTTATTTACATTGGCTGATTTTTAAAAAAAGTGAGATATTTTGCTGCACGATTTCTTAATAGAACTGTTACAATTACGCTTGGCTTAGCAGGAAAATAAAGACTAGCTGACGTTGTTGCTTATACTGAGGTTCTGCAATAAATATGCTAGTTTTTGATAAGCTCAACTCAATGAATAAGCTGGCATATGGTCAGTTTTTTTCACATAAAATCGGCAATAATTACTTTTATTTTTAAACGTAATATCAAGGAATATTTGTGCGCCAAACGTTTATATCACTTTTCTCTCTATTTTTAAGTTGTTTTATCTTATTGTTAGGCATTGGCCTAATTAATGTTTTATTGCCGGTAAGAATGAATTTAGACGGATTGAGCACTGAATCAATCGGTATTGTTTTATCGTTATATTATGTTGGTTTGTTAATAGGCGCGCTTTACAGCACAAGTTTAATCAAAAGAGCAGGGCATATTCGAATGTTTGCTGGCTGCGTGTCATTAGGCGCGGTGAGTATATTAATTTGTAGTCTCTACTCAGAAGCTATGCTTTGGGGCGCCATGCGGATAGTAATGGGGTTTTGTATCGCTTGCGCGTTCACGGCAATGGAGAGCTGGCTTAGTGATAGTTCAAGTAAAGAAACCCGGGGTCAAATATTAGCCATCTACAATGCTGTTGTACTGGCGGGGCTTTTTGGCGGGCAATTTTTTATCAATGTGGCCAACCCTCAAGACAATATGCTTTTTGTTATTGCCGGCATATTAATGTGTATAGCGATTATTCCTGTTGTACTGAGTCGCCATTTCGGGCCAGTGGTTGAAGAATTTAGTTCAATGTCTCTGCGCTTGTTATATAAACGCTCGCCACTCGGCGTGGTCAGTTGTTTTATCTCCGGCATACTTTATTCCGCTGTTTTTAGTTTATTACCTGTGTTTGCAAAAGCCTTTGATATTACCGGTTTTCAGCTCTCGCTTTATATGGGGGCGGCTATATTTGGCGCCTTTATTTTACAGTTCCCCGTTGGTTTTTTATCCGATCGTTTCGATCGGCGTACCGTCTTGTTGGTGCTGTTGCTCATCTCTGCCAGTGCGGGGATTGCGGTGACTATATTAGCGCCATTAGGGATCACATGGGCGGTATTTTTAGCGACGGCGATTACCTGTGGCATTATTGCTTGTACTTATCCATTAAGTATTACCGAAGCACTGGATAAGTTACGCCAAAGTGAGATAGTTGCCGCCATGTCGTCAATGATTTTAGCTTTTGCCTTAGGTGGGGTTTTAGGGCCTTATTCTGCGTCACTTGTGATGGATAAATTTGGTGGCGATGCATTATTTTATTTTTTAGCTTTTATTCAGTTATTGTTAGCATGTTTTGTGGTCTTTCGAATGACGGTGCGCCAGGCATTACCGATAGAAGAACAAGAGCAGTTTGTCATGCAAGGGTCGGTAATATCTTCTGCTGTTGAACTTGATCCTCGTACCGAGTATCACGAATCGCAATACCGTCCTTGTGCTGAAGTAGAAACAACACTGATGGTGGCAGAAAACGATCCAGCACTTGCGGTGGCATTGTCTTTAGCCGTAGCAAAAGTCAATGCTGAGCGCGGTATAGAAGTGGCCGAAGCACTGGCAATACTACCTAATATCAATGTGTTAAATCTGTTTCAAGCGATGAGTGATATTTTACCTGAGCATATAGCCGAGTTAACTTTAGCTTTAGTGACGGTTAAGCCCGAGCTTGGTAGTGAAATTGCGAAATTAACACCCTCTACTGAGTCGTAAAATCATGCCAAGATAGTCAATGGCTAGCTAAAAGAGCACAGATAAAAATAATATACACTGGCTATATCATTAATATAAACAAGCGAAAGTTTGTAGCAAAGCTGTAATTTTTATTGCAGTTATAACTAAGGGCTATCCACTTAGCCCGACCAACCACTACATGTTGTGGCTCCTTTCTTTTGTCACTTAGGTCTTGTTGGTGCGCAAAGAAGAAGTAAGAGTTTAAAATTTCGAGTGTTTGTCAAGGTCAACTGAGCACCAGTTAGTTGACCTAAGACATGCGACAGTAGAATTGAAAATCATTAGGAAAGCGGACGTTCCAAAAATCGATTTTGATATTAATTTCATGATCAAAAAAGCAAAATAAAGTCATAGAGGGAGAATAATCTCTATGACTTGTGCAAGCTCATAGCTGCCGTTGATGTTTCGCCTCTTAACGCTAACTAATGCCACTTTGCTGACCTTAGCATTTTTAGAGTTTTGACAAAAAATTTTGTATGTTTTGATCTACAGCGGACATGGCTTAACAACAATACTGTATTAGCCGTCTCCTGATAGCGGACGTTCACCATAGATGAAGATATGAGTTATTTGATAATAACTTTTTGCCAATAACCTGTTAAGCCTAAATGCGAAAAATGCCACCAAAGCGGTCGTTCACATCTGAAATATAAACGATCACTTCGTGCGCATTGTTGACGTTAGCCGTTCATATTCTTAAGGTCAACTGAACAGCTAAAAACGGACATATCAGCAACAACCCAAATCTATTTGGTTGGCTAGTTTTGTTGAATCATCACACTCAATCATTTATTCCAATACGTTGGTTAGGTTGCTTTCAATTATTTATTATCTCTCGTACAAGCAAAATTAACTAAATCAGTTTTACTGGAACCTTCAACCAAGGATACCCAGTCTGGGTCTGAGTATTGGTCGTCTATTAAGTTATCCCAATGATGCTCGGTATAACCTAAAACACGATATTTCATGTTTTCGCAATTTATTTCAGTTTTAGTATAAGCATCTACATTTACACCAACCCTTTGATGTATAGTTAAAAGTGTATTTCTTAGTTTCTCTATATAAACTAAAAAGTATTTGCCATTATCATAATTACTACTCGGTATGTACTCATGAATCTTATTAATTTCATATTTTGATTTTGGGGCTTCTGCTCTATCCTTGGAGGTAAACTTCATAAACACCCACTCTGATTTTTTCTTATTTTCATCCTTATACCAATTAATTCTAGCCCATTCTCCTTGCAGTTCCTTAATATCAATCTGTTGTCTAAATATTTTTTTATCAATGATTTTAGAGTTTTTATTTGGCAACTCTCTTACATTTAGTGTTTTAACGTTTACAAAATGAACCCCTAAATTAGCGTCACCTTTTAAGAATATTGTTTTATTTTCAGGAAAAGGTTTTTTATCACTACAGGCAAATAAAGTGGTTATAGATAATAATACTAAAAAAATTTTCATAATCATTCCTTGTTAACTTCCAATATTGTAATTAAGCTAATACATGATATTTGTATGTACTATCCATTTTTGAAATATCCCCCAAACCTCTTGCAGAATAAACTTCAAAAAATGCATTTATAACTTGAACAGGCAATTTTACTTGTTGTGATATGTCGTTAGCTTCAAGCCAAAGTCCATTAGCTGAGTTATCTAATATGGCTACTAAATTATTCATTTCATGATTTTTGTTATTTAATGCCGCCGAATAAATAATAAAATAGGGATTCCCCATAATAATGTCTGGGTATGACGAACCAGCAGCACCATCAAATTCAATATAGTTTTCTGCATTTAACATAGTCAAAGGACGTCTGTATTTGTCAAAAACTCGATCCGTCAATGTAACATCCGTACTTTTTCTATCTTCTAAAGCTATATATAAAACAGCTGCGACTGAAGGTACATCACTATGGATACAGCTAATGGGATCTTCTAACTGGCGAAGTCTATTCTCTATACTATTCGAATTAATACCTGCTTTTATTTCATTTAAGGTTTGAAGTACTCCTAGTATCCCATCTCCAGTACAAAAGGAAACACCAATCCGCTGTAGTGATAGCACCCAATCTAATTTAACACTCATAATTTACTCTATATTCCTTGTTAATATTTAATGTCATTATTTTCAACCATCGGGCTTATTTCTCTTCGCCATGAGTCATAGGACTTATGTGTGTCTAATTTGATATCAAGCTTTTCAAGCAAGAACAAAACTACTGATATTTGAATAATATTTTTGGTTGGAAATATTCAATACTCCTTGTAATTACTTAAATACTGTATATTTTTTACGTCAACTTTGGTATCAAAACTGCCCATTAGCTGAGTTAAGTTTGGTTCACAAAAAACGACTGTTTTGTGGCATAAGTGATCGTACAGAGACAACATTTCAATGGCAGCAATGAGCTTGCAGCGGTCATAGATAATGTTCTCATTCAATAACTGTATTTTGCTTTTTTGATCATGAAATTAATCTCAAACCGATTTTTAGAATCGTCCGCTTACATAATGGTTTTCAATTCTGCTGTCGAATGTCTTAGGTCAACTAACGGGTGTACAGTTGACCTCGACCAAAACAAACAATTTTAAAATTTTTATTCCGCTTTGCGCACAAAGTTAGCATTAATAATTTGATGATGAACGACCGCTTTGGTGGCTTAGTTCGCATTCAGACTTAACGGGGTATTGATAAAAGTTATCATCAAGAAACAGATTTTTTCATCTATGGTGAACGTCAGCTATCGGGAAACTTTTAGCGTAATGTGGTTGTTCACCCATGTCCGCTGTAGATCAAAACATACAAAAATTTTTAGTATAAATTCTCAAATGCTAATGTCTTCAATGTGGCCAGCCGGTGTGAAAACTATTTCGAACTTGCGTAATTGGATAATATCAACGTAAAAAGGCTCCATAGATTAAATTCTGTAGTACGTTTGAGGTAAAACCACCTGTTAATTTACGTAGCGTCGCATAAAAAATTTACCCTGAGAGTTTTCACACAGCCTGTGGCATAAGTGATCGAAGAGGTTAAATATAGTAAACACAACATGTAGTGGTTGGTTGGGCTAAGTGGATAGCCCTTTTATAACCACAGTTGTTATAGCCATAATTTGTAGTGCCCACACGGGCTAGTTTGTATATCAAGGTGCAAAAATAGCGCGAAATTTTGCTCCACTCTAATAGCGTTAACCTTGAAAAATCGAGCTTAATTTATGAGTGAACATTGTCAAGGTTTGCCGCATAACCATCACTCAGTTGAAAGTATGTTGACTGAATTAGGTTTAATGCCAGATAGTGGAGTTCAGCTTTTTAAAGCGCTAGATTAGTGTATGCTTTAACTTAGTCTTTAATTATTAAGATAAAAATTGCTAAAAAATAAATTTTAGATGCATAATCAATCATAATGTTTTAGTCTTAACTGGTTTGACCACTATTTGCATTTGGTTTTAGCGATTTATAATCGACTATCAATCTAAGTGGTTACCCCTTGATTACCCGAGTATAAAAAAATCACTAACGCTAGAGGTATATATGTACAACCTACCATTAACAATAAAACAAAAAATAATAATGGGGTTTAGCACAATAGGAATTTTATTAGTTGCAGGAAGCCTTTTTTTTTATAATTCATTAACACAAATCAGCAAGGCCAACAGTAATGTTGAGTTATTAGCTGTTCCGGTACAAAAGCAAAGCAGTGCCTTACAAATCAAATTACTTAATATGATAAAAGTAGGTGCTTCAGGTTTCACCCAACAAGATAGCGTTAACTTGCTTAAAAGTGAGCAAGCATACGCGAATTTAAATCAAGAGTTTCAATCTGCTGTTAAGGTCTTACGCAGTAAAGTCACAGACCAACCTAAAATGCTGCAAGCTTTAAAGCAGGCCGAGAATCATTATCAAGACTACGTTAACCAAAGCGAAACATTCTATTTAGCGAAAAAAAATGTCGCCTCAGCTAATGAAGATTTTGTGATTAACTTGCAATTATTTCTTGAAAGTCGTCATCAAGCCAGTAATAAAATGCTTGATCTTGAATTACTTGAACTCCCTGATAATGCTCAATTGCTAGTAGAAATTATTGGCACTGGTGCGCGCATAGACGATATGTTGTTTACGCTAAAAGGCACCATGTCAGGTTTACAGCAAATTTCTGAGCTCGATATTTTGGCTCAACATAAAGAGGACGTAAGTTTTTTAACGGCCAACGTCTCTAATAACTACAACTTTATGCTACAACTATTTGACGGTATTGACGATCAGTCTTTACTTGAAGAGTTTGCCATTGAATTTGCTATTATAAATAACCTATTGGTTGAACCAGGTACATTATATCAAGATAAAAAACAGGCGCTTGAAGATAACATTAATGCAAATAACAGCTATAACCTGTCAGTAGAAAGCTTTAACGCGACCTACCAGCAATTAACCTTATTGTTATCGCTTGCTGAAGCACGCTTTGATGAATTGCAGCTAACCACAAAAGCAAAAGTTGCCACAGGGGAAAACCTAGCAATATATATGGCGCTTATCTTTGTTGTTTTAGCGACTTTTATTGCCGTGGTGACTACTCGTGCGATGTTAGGCCCTTTAACTACGGCCAATAAATCATTAGCCTTGATTGCAAAGGGAGATTTAACGCAAAGATTAACCATTAAGAACCAAGATGAGTTTGGTGATTTATTCAACAATATCAATAAGCTTAGTGATGATTTAACCTCATTGTTGAAAAATATTAGTCAAAATGCTTATTCATTAGATGAATCAGCGAAAGTGACCAGTGAGCAAAGTCACCGCATCGCCCAATCTACATCAGCACAAATTACCCGAGTGAATGAGGCCAAACAAATTGCTGAAAAAATGTTTATCAGTTCATCAAATGTTACTGACCAAGCAAATTTAACCGCCAACAACGTTTCAGAAGCTTCAAAACACAGTGTTGAAGTACACAATATTGCTGACGATAACAGCAAGCGTATTGATTTATTGTCAACCAGTTTAAGTGACTCAGTTGCCGTCATGGCACGTTTAAGCAAGCACAGCGATAGCATTGGAGGTATTTTAGATACCATAGGTAGTATTGCTGACCAAACCAATTTACTGGCATTAAATGCAGCAATTGAAGCAGCAAGGGCAGGTGAGCACGGTCGAGGTTTTGCGGTTGTAGCAGATGAGGTCAGATCATTAGCGTCTCGTACACAGGCATCAACAGCTGAGATTCAACAAATGATTAATGCCCTGCAAAAAGAAACAAAAACAGCGGAAATCGCTATTTTTCAAGGGCAAAGTCAGGCGACTGAATGTGCTTCGAAAAGCCAAGAGTTAA
The DNA here is from genome assembly GCF_014077085.1 of Colwellia sp. MB02u-9. Classification (NCBI taxonomy): domain Bacteria; kingdom Pseudomonadati; phylum Pseudomonadota; class Gammaproteobacteria; order Alteromonadales; family Colwelliaceae; genus Colwellia; species Colwellia sp. MB02u-9. The sequence continues at coordinate 129,781 of NZ_JACGVF010000095.1, read as the reverse complement.
GCCATGGCATCAAACAAATTGACACCGCACTGCATACCATTGATGAAATGAGTAAAAGCATTAGCATTGCGTCGAATGAACAACTTGGTTTTAGTCAAGATATTGAAGTAACTATGACTGCAGCGGCCGAAGCAGCAACACATAATGCGGCAGAGTCACAAGATTTATCGAATCGAAGCGATGATGTAAATAAATTGGCAGGTTCGTTAACTGATTCAGTAGCACGATTTAAGCTTTAAGGCTTAGATCTTAAGGCTTAGATCTTAAGGCCTAGGTTTTAAGGCTTGGATTTTAAGTTAGGCAAGATAAAAAACAAGACAAAAAAGCCCTAAATAGCGCAAGTTATTTAGGGCTCTTTTTTAAGCGATAAAAATATGATGACTATCTAGGTGCATCAGAATAAGGGTCAAATGGTTTGTTCTCATTTGAACTTTTATTTGAACGACTTTCGCCGCGGTTATGACTTGATTTATCATTAACACTAGGGCGACTGCTTTCGCGCTTATGCTCAGGTTTATAAGCTTTTTTATCTTCAGGTTTACTACGATGAGTCTCTTTAAAACTATCTTTGCTTAGCGGTATAATTGCTTCACCCCGAACCAATACTTTTGGTTTTTTAGCTTTGATATGTAACGGAATAACCCGTTGGCGCGGTGGCGTTTCGAATTCATCTTCACCGGCTTCTGGTAAGTTTTTATAATCATAGAGATAAAAACGTTCAAGCTTCTCTCTTGCCCACTCAGTTTTACGCAAAAACTTTAAGCTTGAAGCTATGCTTGGATTACTTTTGAAGCAATTAATTCGCGTGTACTCAGCCAAAATATCAAAGCCATAGTGGCTGACTAATTCGTTTAGTAGCGTGTCTAATTTTAATCCATGTAAAGGATTGTGTAATTGTTCGTTTTCTTGACTCATATTTTGACTTATTTTTATCCTACTTAACGCCATTATATACCCAAATCACCTCAAGATGCTTGTTTCAGTGGGAATTAAAAATGATTTAGGCAGAGCTTTTAGTTCCCGGCAAAAGTTAAGTACTTACATCTTAAACTTGACGGTGGCTTTGCAGCCAAACGTTATTGTTATCAGTTATTATTTTAGCTGTTATGACATTGTAATCTTAAAGCGGTACATGCAATTCTGCTTTATGTTGTATAATTATATTAACGCCTTATTAACTTCTTCATAAAATGGATATCTGACATGAAAAAACTAATCGTACTTTTAACTATTTCAGCGTTAAGTAGCTCGGCTATCGCACAAGAAACAAGCTGGTTTGAAAGCTTAAAAAATCTTGTTGGATTAGGTGATACACCTGAGCAAAGTGTAGTGTCAAAGACTCCCGCTAAGCAAGGCACTGATGGATTGGTTGCTATGTTAACTAGCTCATTAAATGTTGATGCAGACCAAGCCGCTGGTGGTATGGGCGCTATTTTTAATTATGTTAAAGACAATGTCTCAACTGAGCAATTTAGCCAATTGGCTAACTCAATACCGGGTGTTGAAGGGCTGGTTAGTCAAATGCCTGATATTAGCAAACTTAACTCAGGTGCTAGCGATGGCTTAGGTGGATTACTTGAGCAAGCATCACAATACAGTGATTCGTTAAAATCGATTAATAATGTTAAAAAACAATTTGAAGCTTTAGGGTTAAAGCCTGAAATGATCAGTAATTTTATTGCTACTGCGCAAAGCTACTTGGACACAGAACAAGGGCAACAAGCAAAAAAAATACTCACTGACGGTTTAGGTAAATTGTTAGGCTGATTGACATTTTTTTAGGTAGCCAAAGACTTGTTTTTTATGATGCGTAAGCGGTTTATTCAGCCAATAAATTTCTGCTTGAGCTGAAAATAATAATTATTCGCGTCTTGCGACTTGATCTTATGTCCTAGCGCTACTGTGAAACTGCAATATGTAATATTCAATTTCACAGTAGCACTAGCCTTCATCTTGAAAAATTTCTTCAATGCTCAGTTTAAATAACCTGGCGGCTTTAAAAGCCAGTGGTAAACTGGGATCAAACTTACCTTTTTCTATGGCATTAACTGTTTGGCGAGACACCTCTAATGCCTCTGCAAGTTGTGCTTGTGTCCAGTCTCTTTCGGCGCGCAGTACTTTCAGTTTATTTTTCATTGGTATTTTCTATTGCCAATAAAAATGGCAGTTATGTGGGTCAATCCCATAAAAATCACCAAATGAGCAATGTCAGCGTGGAAAGTTATCAGGTCTAATACATCCAAATTTGAATAGGTTAAGCCAACCACTAAACTAAGTCCTAAGGTAATGCCCATTGCATTGAGTTGAATACGTTGTTGCATTTCATCTAAAGCTTTTATATGCGCTATATTAGCCAACACCATTTTTAAACCTAAGGCTAAATTTAGCAAAACAGCTATCACAGTTAAGCTGATGTTTAAGTCCCATATAAATCGTGGACCAAAATTAGTCAGTGCCATGCTTAATACCCAAACAGTGCTCCAAAAGCCGAGTTTTGCCGTACTGTTTTTATTTTTCTGCTGCCAAGATTTTTCTTTACTGATTATTTCATTATTTTTGTCTGTCATTATGCTTACTCCTGTGTCGTCAGTGCTTTACTAAAAGTTAAGTTTACTTTACTTTTAAAGTGTAGGTGGCGATGCATTTTATGTCAAGTGTGATTTACTTTTAGTCTTGTATGTTTGACTTTTATTAGTCAGAGGTTTATGTTTTTGCTTGACGGTGTTAGCAAAAATTGGCTTAGTGACAATTTTTAGCAATAATATTTGGCAACAATATTTAGCAACAAATACAGACCTAGCAAAATCTAGGTGCACTATTCCCGCAGGTTAACCTGCTGTGTTTGCCTTATTCATCGTGATGTTATTAAAATAACAATAAAAAAGTAGTCGATATTTAACCTTAGGGCAAAATTCTTATAATTTCCTGAAGCTTTAAATTATATTGGTATAAGTGACATATGACTGAAAGTAGCGCAACAAAAAGCACAAAAAACCCGACAAGTGATTTAATTTTAAGTATCGACAATGGCACGCAAAGTGTTCGTGCCTTGTTATTTGATCTACAGGGCAATCTAGTGGCTAAAAGCCGTATTGAACTGCAAGCCTATTTTTCTAAAAATCCGGGGTGGGCTGAGCAAGAGGCTGATTATTTTTGGCAAATGTTAGGGCAGTGTTGTCAGAAACTTTGGCAGCAAAGTGAGGTGATTGAAAACGGCTATCGCAAGAGAGTGATCGCCGTTACTGTCACCACACAGCGTGGCACCGTGATTAACTTGGACAAAAATGGCCAAGCCTTACGACCGGCTATGCTGTGGCTTGATCAACGCTTATGCCAAAAAAATAAGCTTATGCCTTGGTATTGGCGCGTCGGATTTATCCTGATAGGTCAAAGTAAAGTGGTTGATTATTTTCGTCGTAAATCACAAGCCAATTGGCTTGAGCAACATCAGCCTGAAGTTTGGCAAGATACCGATAAATTTTTATTATTGTCAGGTTTTTTAAGCTACAAATTAACCGGTCAATTTAAAGACTCGGTTGGCAGTATTGTGGGTTATTTGCCCTTTAATTATAAAAAACAAAACTGGGCACACCCGTGGGACTGGAAATGGCATGCTTTACCCGTGAAACGCTCAATGTTACCGAGTTTAGTCAAACCGGGTGAAGTGCTGGGTGAAATTACCCCTGATGCCGCCGCTCATACCGGATTAAAAGTAGGCACCTTATTGATCGCTTCAGCGTCTGATAAAGCCTGTGAAGTATTAGGTTCGGGTTGTATTAACCCAGACACCGCCAGTTTGAGCTATGGCACGACAGCAACCATTAATACCAACAACATTAAATATGTTGAACCTCAAGCTTTTATCCCGCCTTATCCTTCAGCCCTTCCTGATAATTTTAATAGCGAAGTGATGATCTATCGTGGCTTTTGGATGGTGAATTGGTTTAAGCAAGAACTTGGTCAAAATGAAATAGATAAAGCGCAAACTTTAGGGGTCAGCGCGGAAAGTTTATTTGATCAATTAGTCGCAAAAGTACCGCCAGGGTCGATGGGGTTAATGTTACAACCTTATTGGTCGCCAGGGCTAAAAAACCTTGAAGCTAAAGGCGCTATTATTGGTTTTGGTGATGTGCATACTCGTGCCCATATCTATCGTTCAATTTTAGAAGGCTTAGCTTACGCACTCAGAGAAGGGCAAGAAAACTTAGAAAAACGTCAAAAATGTAAAATAACCAAGTTAGTGGTTTCAGGCGGAGGCTCGCAGTCAGATGCCGCATTACAACTTACCGCTGATATTTTTAATTTACCTGCGCACCGGCCACATACTTTTGAAACTTCAGGTTTAGGCGCTGCCATTAATGTTGCCGTAGGTCTGGGGTATTTTGAAAACTACCAACAAGCGACTAGTGCTATGACCCGACTCGAGCAAACGTTTTTACCCAACCAAGCCAATGTAAAACTGTATAATAAATTATATCAGCAAGTTTATCGAAAAATGTATCGGCAATTAAAACCGATTTATCAAAATATTAAAAAAATAACCGGTTATCCTGAGTAAGAAAAATAAGCCTTATAAGTATTGAGCATATCGGGCTTTTCTTTAGCCATAAAAATAATTAAGTTATGGTATTCAAGCTAATAACCTGACTACAGTTTGTGCTTGAAACTTACTGCGTATTGCTATGCAGCGCAATACGATTACCTTCTGAGTCATGAATAATAGCGCGAAAACCATGTCCGCCAATAGATATCTTTTCTTCAACCAGCCGGCCACCATGCATTTCTGATTGCTTAATCGCGTCGTCAAGTCGGCCATTAACATTAAAATAAATTAGTGGCCCAGAGGTAAATATTTGTTCAGGCGCTGAGGGTACTAAGCAACCTGAAACATTGGTTTGAGCATGCGGTAATATACCAATAGTAAAATGCTCAAAAGCTTCTTTTTTTACCTCACCGTTAAGTAGCGCACTATAAAATTCAATAGCGCGGGGTAAATCTATAACCGGAATATCAACCCAAACAATCTGATTCTCCATGACATTTTCCTTTATTATTTATGGTCTTCATATCGAACAAGGACGACCTTGACGTTGGTATAAGTATAGTTGAGTAATTTAATTAGCCACATCGAGAAAGTGTTCATTTAATTATCGTACTTTTTACAGGGAGGAAAGGAATAAGTAGAGCAGCAGAACAGCTGATATTTTACTTCTCCTGAGGTCCTCATTCTTTTCTCCCTGTGAGTTGTTTTTATTATTTTTACAAGGAGGAAGGCATGAGAAAGGAATGAGTAGAGCAGCATTTAAGAGCAGCAGAGCAGCTGATATTCTACTTCTCCTGAAGTCCTCATTCCTTTCTCCCTGTGAATTATTTTATTATGGTACTTTTTAAAGGTTTTTTTACTGGCTAGTAGCAAGCACGGTAGAGAGTCGGTAGAATAATTGCTTTGGTTTTTATGACTTTGGCGTGCACTATATTATGCGAATTATTCACACTTCTGACTGGCACTTAGGCCAACATTTTTATGGCAAAAGTCGTGCACCTGAACATCAGCAATTCTTAAATTGGTTAATTGAACAATCAAAAAGCCAGCAGATTGACGCCATTATTGTCGCCGGTGATATTTTTGATACCGGCACACCACCAAGTTATGCCCGTGAAATGTATTTTGATTTTATCGCTAAGTTGCATCAAACACATTGCCAATTAGTAGTGCTGGCGGGTAATCATGACTCAGTTGCCATGCTCACAGAGTCGCAAAAAATATTGCAGCAACTGTCAACACGAGTTATTTCTGCCGTGAGCGATAATATGGCCGAGCAAGTATTTGTGCTAAACAGCCTTAAAACTGAGCAGCAAGCGGTGATTTGTGCTATTCCATTTATTCGGCCGCGCGATATTGTTAAAAGCTACGCTGGGCAATCGGCCAATCAAAAGCAACGTTCACTGCAGCAAGCTATTACTGAGCATTATCAAGTCTTATTTGAACAAGCGCAGGGCTTGTCGCAGCTTAATCAAGCTGATGGTACTCGCTTACCTATTATTGCCACCGGGCATTTAACCACCATTGGCGCATCAACCAGTGAGTCTGTGCGTGATATTTATATTGGCACCTTAGAAGCATTTCCCGCCAGTGAATTTCCGGCGGCTGACTACATAGCTTTAGGCCATATCCATCGACCACAAAAAGTAACCAAGAGTGAGCATATTCGTTATAGCGGCTCACCCATCGCATTAAGTTTTGACGAAGCTAATACCCAAAAAAGTATTGTTATTGCAGAATTTAACAATGGCGAGCTTAGCAATACAGAGTTATGTAACCTGCCATGCTTTCAACCTTTAGCTATGGTAAAAACCCATTTAGAAACACTGTCTGAAGACATTACTCGTGTTGTTGAGTCGAAAAACATTGAATTGAAAAATGAAGACTCAAGCATTGCAGAATCACCAAGTGCAGAATCATCAAGTGTAGAAGCAAAAATCACCCATGATGAAAGACCAGGCCAAGAAAAAATCTGGCTCGATATCGAAATTGAAAGTGCAGAATACTTACAAGATTTAAGCGTGCGCATTGAGCAAATAGTCAAAGCATTGCCCGTTGAAGTGTTATTAGTCAGGCGCAGCAAAAAATCCCGCCAACAAATGCCCAGTCATGAGAAGAAAGTCACCTTAAGTGAATTAAGTGTTCAAGAAGTATTTGACGCGCGCATGGCGCTAGAACCTTGGGATAGTGACGAGCAGCAGCAACGTAAAACGCGCTTAAATAGTTTATACCTTACTATTGCAGAACAAACGCAACTGGCTAACTCAAGCAAGCAATCGCTTTCAGAGCACAGCGAAGCACATAGTAGCTCGACCAGCAAAACGGAGCAAAAATAATGAAAATATTATCGCTACGCTTTGAAAATATCAATTCTTTAAAGGGTCATTGGAAAATTGACTTTACTCAGTCACCCTTTGACACCAGTGCGCTTTTTGCCATTATCGGCCCCACCGGTGCAGGAAAAACCACCATACTCGATGCCATGTGTTTGGCGTTATATCACCAAACACCGCGACTTACTATTTCAGATAAGCAAAACCAGTTAATGACCCGCCATACCGCGAGTTGTTTAGCTGAGGTTGAATTTGAAGTTAAAGGGCAAGCCTATAGAGCCTTTTGGAGTCAACGCCGAGCCAAAAACAGTGTCGAAGGTAATCTACAAAAACCGACTGCCGAGTTGGCAAAGTTAATCACTACAGGTGAACTTAATGGCGAAAGTGACAGTGATATAGCTACGGGTGAAGCCGAAGTTATTGCCACTAAAGTCTCTGATATTCGAACAGAAATAGCGCGATTAACCGGTTTGGATTTTTCTCGTTTTAGAAAGTCTATGATGCTGTCGCAAGGGGAGTTTGCTGCCTTTTTAAATGCCCCCGCCAATGAGCGCGCTGATTTATTAGAAGAGCTAACGGGTAGTGAAATTTATGGTGATATTTCAAAAGCGGTATTTGAACAACATAAAGAGGCCAGTAACGAGTTAAAGTTATTGCAGGCTAAAAGCACGGGTATGCAATTATTAAGCGCCGAGCAACAACAGCAAATTAACGCTGAGCTGAACAAGGTAACTTTGCAGCAGCAACCTTTTGAAGCACAAATAGCTCATTGGCAGCAAATTCGCAGTTGGTTAATAAATGTTCAGCAAGCCAATAAACAAAAATTACTTGCTGAGCAACAACAAGCATCAGCAGAGCAAAAACAGCATCACCATGCTACAGAGTTACAAGCGTTAGCTTTGTCAGGGCCGGCTGAAAATTTACGCGCTGATTACCAACAGCACAATTATGTTAATCAACAGCTTGTTGAGCTTAATGAACAAGCTAGCTTGCTTGAGGTAGATGTTAAAGACAGTAAAAGCCATGTTGAAGATGCTGAGCAATCACTAACAGATTTTTTGTTATGCCATGAAAAACTGCTTGCTGAGCAAGATAAAACTGAGCAATTAATTGTTGAACAAGTGCTACCGCTGGATAGCAAAATTAGTCAACTGAGCGAGCAAAAAATTCAACAAAGTGCACGAGCAAGTGCCGCCAACGAAGCGCTAACGCAAGCAACAGAGCAAAGCACACAGTTAACAGCACAACAGCAATTGCAGCGAGATAAAATTAGCCAAGCGCAAGGCATTATTGAGCAACAAGGGCATTTGGCGACATTGCCTGAGCACTTGCCGTTATGGCGCAATATATTGGCTCAAATGGTTAATGAGAAACAGTTTAGTTTTGAGCTCATCACACAAGATAAAAACTGGCAAACACAAGCTAACTTATTGACGAATGAACTGACTAAAGAGCAAGAGCAATTAGTTGAACTTGAAGCTGAATGTAAACAACAGCAAGCAACCCTTAGTACGAAAGAGCAGGATATAACCCAGCTATTACAGCAAGTTCAGTGTCAAAATGAGCAAGCACTTAGTCAGCAGTTGCATGGCATGCAAGCCACTATTAATGAGCAAGCACAAGCGCTACTTAATGCCCAACGCTACCAGACCCTAAGCGCTGAATTGCATGATATTGATAAAACACTTAACACAGATAATCAACAATTAACCCGCTTAGCTGAGCAGTTAACGCCTTTGCGTGAACATTATAAACAGCAAAAAACGGCCTTGATTGACGTGCAGTTAATCGTAGATCAACAAAGAACTATTATGTCGCTTAGTGCCCATAGAGCAAACTTGCATGCCGATGAAGCATGCCCGTTATGTGGCTCAGAGCAACACCCGGCCATTGCTGATTATCAAGCGCTAAGTGATGATAATTCAGAGGAGAGTGAACATCAGCAGCGCTTAAAACAACTCACTAATGACTTAGAACAACTTGAACTGCAGGGTAAAAACTTATCTTCAGAGCAAGAGCGCTTAAAAGAAAGGTTTAATTTAGTTACTGAAAATAAAGCAATAAAACAACAAGAACAGCAGCATTTAACCCAGCAGTGGTTAGCGCAGCGTGAGTTATTAAACATGGCTGTTGAACTATCAGCATTTGAGCAAATAACAGCCGACATGCAAACACGGCGACAAAACTTTGAGCAGTTAAATAATGCTAATAACCAACTGCAGCAATTAAAACAAGGGCAGCAACAGCAAGCTGAATTAGTTTCAAGGCTAGAAAAACAGTTAGTCAACTTAGTGAACTTGAGCCAAAATAAAACGGTGCAGTTAAATCAACTGCACCAACAAATCGTGCAAAATAAGCAAAACCTTATCGATAAACTTACACAAATAACGCAAGAGTGGCAAAAGTTAACTGTGTTTATGCAAAGGTGTCAGTTAGTTATGCCAGCATGCTTTGCTGTTTTTAATCAAGCAAATGCAGACACTGAGAGTGATACAAATATTGTCGATGTTAACGCATCCAACAATATTATTACGCCTGACAATTTTGTTGATCTGGTGTCATTACAACAAGCTTGGATAAATGAACTTGAGCAACAAAGTCATGCTTATCAAACCGCCTTGTCTGCCGTGGCGACAGACCATGAACAACTGCAACAAGTACAACAACAACTGGCGGTAATGCACAGTAAAATTGAACAACTGAGTGTGTCTAAGCAAAGCATAACAGCGGAGTTAAGTTTGCTAGAAAAACAGCATAATGACGCTAAAGTGCAGCGCGAAAGCTTATTTCCCGCGCAAGATGTTCAACAAATACGCCAACAATTAAAACAACAGCAACAAGGGCAAGAACAGCTACTTGTTAAGTGGCAAAATGGGGTTAATGAGCAGAAAAATCGCCAACAAAATGTTGCGGGTAAGCTCAATGGCAATGTTGAAGCGATCAAGCGTTTAATGCCACAACAGCAAGTGGCCACGCAAACTTGGCAAAGGCAATTAGCGGCTAGTGACTTTGACACCGAAGACGACTTTAAAGCGGCATTGTTAACCCAAGAACAACGCAACACTTTAAAAGCACTAGCGTTAACTATTGAGCAACAAAGTCAACAAGCCAAGGCACAACTACAACAAGTGCAACAACAATTATCACAACTTGGCGAAGATAAAAAATACTTGCAAGCGCAAACTAAGCAGCTGGTTAGCGCTATTGAAATGGGTGAAAATTCAGCCTGCAATAATGAGTTACTGCTAAAAGATTTAATCTTCAGTGCAAACGTAGCAATAGACGATGACTTAGCGGTTGCTGAGTTTGATAATAAAGCCATTATTTGCTCTAACACCTTAAAACAATTACAAATACGCCAAGGACAATTAAGCCAACAAATCAGCCAAGACCAACAACAGCGTCATGAACAGCAAACATTACTCGATGAAATGCTTAAGCAACAAAATGAACTTGACGACCTTGCTCACCTGAACGGTTTGATTGGCGCGGCTGATGGTGCTAAATTTAGACGTTTCGCCCAAGGCTTAACCCTTTCTCATTTGGTTTATTTAGCCAATCAGCAGCTTAATCGCTTGCATGGTCGCTACCAATTACAACGTCAGCAATCAGACAACTTAGCATTAGAAGTGCTTGATACTTGGCAAGCAGATAGTGTGCGTGACACTAAAACTTTATCGGGCGGCGAAAGCTTTTTAGTCAGTTTAGCGTTAGCACTGGCTTTATCAGATTTGGTGAGCGCAAAAACGAGCATTGATTCACTATTTCTCGATGAAGGTTTTGGTACCTTGGATAATGACACCTTAGAAATAGCCCTATCTGCGCTTGATTCATTAAACGCCAGTGGCAAAATGATCGGCGTTATAAGCCATGTTGATGCCTTAAAAAAACGCATTGACGTGCAAATAGAAGTGAAGAAACAAAGCGGCCTGGGTGTGAGTGAATTAGCGGATTGTTATCGCTATCTTGGTGGTTAAAACGGTATTGTTATTAAAGCCAAAGTAGTACTATCTATCAAGCAGAAATAACAATAACCATAAGCATAACAATTACTGAGATGCCCCATGAGCCAAGTAAAACGAAATCCGTCGGTTGTCATCGTTGGCGCAGGTATGACCGGCATCTTAATGACCATTAAGCTGCGCCAAGCCGGTATTACTGACATTATTGTTTTAGAAAAAAAAGACGCTGTGGGCGGCACATGGCGCGAAAACACCTATCCGGGTGCCGCTTGCGATGTACCGGCTCATATGTACACCTATTCATTTGAAGCCAATCCAAATTGGAGCCGATTTTTTGCCCGTGGACCAGAAATAAAGCAATATTTTGAGCACGTGGCTGACAAGTATGATGTGAAACGCGACATACGCTTTAACGAAGAAGTTACTGACGCAAAATATAATGCAGGTAAATGGACGATTAAAAGCAGTAAAGATAAGAGCTATATTGCTGATTTTATTGTTTGTGCGACCGGTATCCTGCATCATCCTAAATTTCCAGACATCCCCGGCATAGACGACTTCAAAGGTGCTAAGTTTCATACCGCTCAGTGGGATCACCAGGTCAATATATCTGAGGCAACTCGTGTTGGCGTTATCGGTACTGGCTCAACCGCCGCTCAGGCCATCCCAGAGCTGATTAAAGCCGGCGCTAAAGTTTCTGTTTTTCAGCGCACACCACAATGGTTAATGCATTTGCCCGACTTTAAGTTTTCAATCACCATGCGAAAACTCATGACTCGTTATCCCGTGATTACAAAAATGCATCGAAATGCAGGGAAATTCTTCTTAGAGCATATTTTTACCAAAGCGGTAACCGGGCACTTTATACAAAAACATTTACTGAATTTTTTATGTCATGCTAACTTAACCTTAAGTATAAAAGATAAAGCCTTACGAGATAAATTACGACCTAATTATCAAGTAGGCTGCAAGCGCGTAATTATCAACACAACATTTTATAAAGCTATTCAACAGCCTAATGCTGAATTAGTGACTGATGGCATTGAGCGAATTACTGCAACAGGCATTATCACTAAAGACGGTAAACACCATGATGTAGACGTTTTGGTGTTTTCGACTGGCTTTAATGCCTTTAATTTTATGCGGCCAATGAATCTTATCGGGCGTAACAATTTACATATCGACACCGCTTGGCAGCATAAAATAAAAGCATACCGGTCAATGATGTTAGCCAACTATCCTAACTTTTTTTTAATGCTAGGGCCAAACACACCCATAGGTAACTTTTCTGTTATTGCCATGAGTGAAGTTCAAAGCGATTACGTGATTAAAGTAATCAATAAATGGCGTAAAAATGAATTTGACGAGTTTGAAGCTAAGCAAGAGGCCATTGACGATTTTAATGCTTATGTAAAAGAAGGATTAAAAGGCACAAGTTGGGTAGGTGGCTGCCAAAGTTGGTATTTAGATCCCGATGGCGACCCCATTTTATGGCCATATACTTGGCAGCGATGGGTTGATGAAATGCAAGAGCCGCAGATGGAGCATATTGATACCAGATCGTTTTAATCAATAAACCACCGGCCGTTCCATGACTAAAAATAGCGATTATATTAACAGAGCGGTTTATTGCGCTAGCGAGTTAAGCCTTTATCTGGCTAGATAAATGGCTTAATAATAAAGTGTTAAGCCATTAAAGTTTGTGGTTAACTTGGCTAACCCATCATAAAAAGGCGCTTTACCATGCACGATAGCAACCCGCAATTTATACCATCGAAAAGCCCACAACTACAGAGTAAGCAATTAGAAAAAAAACAATTAATGGCGGCTAAACTGCTGTCATTCATGCCGGCCCTGCATAAGCTAGCGCCAAAAATATTCAGAGTTGTATTTTCATTGTTAGATCGGCTACTTGGTCTTAAAAAAATTGCAATGTATCAAGTTGTTGATTTAAATATCCCGGTTAGTACCCATAATAGCGGCAACACCAGCATAAAAATTCGTCGCTATTATCCAACAAGCAAAAAGCTTAAAAAAACCTTAGTATATTTTCATGGTGGTGGCTGCGTTATTGGTAGCATTAATAGCCATGATCGATTTTGCCGATATTTAGCCAAGTATGGCAAGATGAATATTATTTCTGTAAATTACCGATTATCGCCAGAATATAAATTTCCCACCCCTATTTGCGATGCCATTGATGCGTGGAATTATATTAATGACCATACTGAAGCACTTAATATTAATCCCAAATACCTAGGTGTTGGCGGCGATAGCGCAGGCGGATATCTTGCCTGCATAATCGGATTGCATTCGCTGCAAACACAGCTACCAGTGCAGGTTAAAGTAAAACCAACATTTCAGTTTTTAATATACCCGATAGTAGATATGCAAGGTTTGAGCGGCTCTTACCAAAAATTTAATAAAGATTTAATGTTAACCCGCGATTTGATGGATTACTTTATCAGTCATTATGTCAATACCCCAGATGAAGTGACTTTGGCATTAGTTAGCCCACTGCAAACAAAAAATATTAGCGAGTCACCAGAAAGTTATATATTAACTCTAGGATATGATCCGCTCAGGGATGACGGTATTGCTTATGCAGAACGACTAAACGCTGCAGGTATAAAAACCTATCACGAACATTATGATGACTGCATGCATGGTTTTATTTCCGTCACTAAGTTAAGTACTCGCGCCATGAAAGCCACGCATAACTTGGCGATGGCATTAAACAAATTTAATGACTGACTGTCGGTTTAGTGGGCTAGAGTTATTGAGCGCTAAGCGACTTTTGTTATGAAGGGCTATCTAGTGTCTGGGTGTTATCTGTTCAAGTATCTGTTCAAGTAGCCGCTTAAGTTATTACCTTAAGCGATCCTCTTAAGGTCTTTCCCAGTTGTGCGGGGTAAACTAGGGCACGATAAATAGTAATCATAAAAGTAATAATAAAAAGTTAAAATAAAGCTTTACTTTACTAATTGTTAAAGATATATTCTTTACGTTAATTATTCACATCTAGTCTATTTAACCGATTGTTTATAAAATCGCGTTTTGCCTTTCCCTTTCACAGTTAGTCATCACTTAATTTATTAAGCTTAAATTATTGTCTGATTTTTCGAGTTTTTTATCGCAAAAAGTAGTTATTTTTTCAAATAAAAAAGTTCCACGATACAATAATATAGCTTTTGTTCATGCGTTTAAACGCACTTTAAAAGAGTTTATTATGTCTTATACATACCAAGGTACGATCTATTCGATCGCCTCACCCGTTAGATCAATTTCTGTTAACAAAAATAATGTGGCAGTGACCGATAAAAACGGTACAAAACTGATTTCATTTACCAACGTAAACGAGTCAAAATCATTTTTAGCTTGGATTTACCAAAGCTAGAAAGTCAAACCTACTAACCAGAGTTATCCTTACCTAGTAACACCCGTTTGAGTTTTGTTTTTACTGAACGCCAATGCGTAACAGGTTGAGTTGGCGCTAGCGCTATCAACTGTTGCCATTGCTGTTCAGTTAATTGAACTTTTGCGCCATGCGCTAAAAGTATAGATTCAACTTTCAAGGCTTTAATTTTTATCAGAGATTTATGATAGCGATTAGGGTAAAAAACTGGGTAGGGTGGAATAAATTTGCCCCTGACTTTAACCATTAAATCAGCAACATAAATTTGATCACTTATTTGATGATGCAAAGATATATCTCGGTCAGTATGACCTTGGGTAAAGTGCACTTGCCAGTCTTCAAACCCAGGTAAAACTGCCTGATCAATAAGATAATAATCCGGTGTCAGCGAGCTTGAATAATAGATAAACTTTTTAGCTTTTTTCTGGCGACCCGCAACCCACAAAGTTAATAACATATCGGTTAAGTGCATTAACTTACCGTCAACGCCTGAATACCATTGCCCTGGCACATTCGCTGCCGCTATTTTACAAGCATATTTTTTACGTAATAGCTTTGCCGCTCCTGCGTGATCTGGGTGCATATGCGTCACGACAATTAAGGCAATATCCGACATCGAACGTTTAAGTTCGTTAATGATAAAGTCTTCTAAAATATCAACATCAGCTCGACAGCAACCATCAAGCAATAGCAGTTTATCTGGGTACTCGGCGAGATAAATATTTTGAATATAACCATTTAAGCAGTGTAATTTGAGCATAAAAGTGACTATGGTGACTTAGTTGTTATTAAACTACCTTGTTATTGATGAAGTATCAACAGGTTAGACCAGATAGTGAGTCGTTGCTTTATTTACTGCATTACTGGTATTTAATCGTTTAGTCATCTTAATGGCTGCTGCCTAATCCTTTATATTAGGCTCCATTATACTCACCTAAGCACAAAAAATAGCTAAACAGTCGATATGAAATTCTGATTTTTATTGGGGTATAGAGAGAGTAGACACCATAGCTGTGCTATGCAAAAAGCTCTGAGTTGGTAAGCTGAGTCATAATCATTCATGTAAAAAAAGTGGTTTTTTGGTGTTTAAAGTTAGCCCTTGAAGGGCTAACTTAGGTATAAAAATGACGTTTTATTCATTTTTTTTGAATTTTCTGACTGTATTATAGCTTTAGAGCTATCTAACTTTACTTTTTTTGTGCTCATACATGGCTGCATCGGCATCTTGGATCATTTCTTCTATCGATCTATCTGTGTCATGCTGAAAATCTCTTACACCTGCACTGTACTCAATTTTGTAGGGTTTGTTTAAGGTCTCATTGGCTTCATCAATAGCGATAGCAAATCGCTCTAACGCTAGATCAGCCTTGGCTTTGTCAGAGTCACTCAGCATAGCAATAAACTCATCCCCACCTAAGCGTCCGATCAAATCACAGTCACGGAATGAACTCAGCATTATCTGTGCAAAGGTGACTAATACAAAATCGCCTTCATGGTGACCGTATTCATCATTAATACTCTTAAATTTATTGAGATCAAAGAATATAAATGACATGGGTATTTGATTACGTCGACATACTTTTAAACTATGGTCGACCATAGTCAAAAATCCCCGTCGGTTAGAAATCATGGTTAAATCATCTAACGTGGCGAGTTGAATAGATTTAATTTCTTGCTCAATCATAGCGCCCAGATCTTGAAGTAACTGCTGATCTTCTTCGTCAAGGTTTTTAGGTTTAGTATCAATAATACACAAAGTACCGATATTAATGCCTTGCCTAAGCTTTAAAGGATAACCGGCATAGAAACGAATGTTTGGCGCTCCAGTAACAAGAGGGTTGTCAAAAAATCGTTCATCTTTAGCAGTATCTGGAACGATAAATAATCCATCTTGATTAATAGCATGTCCACAAAATGAGATGTCACGAGGCGTTTCTGAAGCGTCAAGTCCTTGGCTAGACTTAAACCACTGACGGTCTTCATCAACTATACTGACCAGTGATATGGATACGCCAAACATGCGCTTAGCCATGCGAGTCACACGATCAAATCGCTCTTCGTGTGAAGTATCAAGGATCTTTAACGTTCTCAGCGCATGTAATCGCTCGGCTTCATTTTTAGGGAATTGAGGCTTAATCATAGAGATCCAGTTAATTTAAACATTTACTCTCTGAACTATATCAGTAAATCAACACAATTTCTTTCAAAAAAAGAGCGAGTTATAAGTCTGAAATTATTTTTGGAGCGTTTATTTTGTTACATGACATCATTATTAACATAAGCTATACCAACTCATAACAAGCCTTATACTTTATTTTTGGATGACTATAGATCCGTTTAAGCATTTATCAGTTTACAATTATCAGATTAACTTGATAAATGCAGAAATCTAACCAACAAGGCTGCCAGAAAAAATAACTAAAAAACCTTTTTTTGTGGACCACAGCCTCAATTATTGTCGTGATCACTTCAAACTATCTTGTCATTTTTGATACCTTGCTGCTTAATTTTAGCATCATTTTATTGTGCGAATACCGCTTTGGTAGGATGCTGAATATGTGTCGTATGTGCTGGTGTTTTTATTTTAACTATCAGTAAACCTGAAACTTTTAGCGAAAAAATGAAGGGTTTTTTCATTTATCATGACACTAGAGACCCAATATGGCATTAATTTATCCCCATTTAGTTACCCTTCTACCATCGGTTTAACCTAATGATAAAATGTGAGTGGTAATCTCACTTCAATGCAGAAAATATAGCCATTGAAATAATTTTCGCTCAGTGCTCAATTCATTCATTCAATTGGTATGACTATTTTGTTAAACTCTTTGGCAAAACTCATGCACAATTTTTTGCCATTTTATGATGGCAGTTTAATGTTAAATACTTGTTTGGAAATAAAATGAAAATTACTGATAAAAGCGTTGTTCAGTTTCACTACATACTTAAAGATGAAACGGGTGTAGAAATAGAAAACTCATATGCTAATGAGCCACTAGCTTACCTACACGGTTACAAAAATATGTTAGTCGGCGTAGAAAACGCTTTAACAGGCAAAGAAACGGGTGATAAATTTTCAGTAACCTTACAGCCAGAAGACGCTTATGGTGAGCGTAAAGAAGACGCTATTCAACGTGTGCCGGTAAAACATATGCAAGGTTTAGCCTCGCCAAGTGCCAAATGGAAAGCGGGCATGACAGCAGTAGTTAACACTGACGATGGTCAACGCCAAGTGACTGTTGTTAAAGCGGGTAAATTTATGGTTACCGTTGATATTAATCCGCCACTAGCGGGTAAAGTACTGACCTTTGATTTAGACGTTACTGACGTACGTGAAGCAACGGCTGAAGAAGTTGAGCATGGTCACGCCCATGGCGCTGGCGGTCATCAGCACTAAGCGATGTAATTAACAAAATATCTTCAAAAAGCCGACGTTAAGTCGGCTTTTTTATGCTCAGGACGAGCGGTATGCTGCAATCACATGGATGTGAAAGAGCAGCGATGCTCAGGACGAGCGGTATGCTGCGATCACATGGATGTGAAAGAGCAGCGATGCCCAGGACGAACGGTATGCTGCGATCACATGGATGTGAAAGAGCAGCGATGTTCAGGACGAGCGGTATGCTGCGATCACATGGATGTGAAAGAGCAGCGATGCTCAGGACGAGCGGTATGCTGAGATCACATGGATGTTCCTAGCCATTCATGGCTCCACGGAATCAGTACATCTCGCACATCCCTATGCGTCTATGTCAAAGAGCAGCGAGCTTTCCCTTTAGCTGTTATTGAACTGAATAAACTTTCCGTTTATCGAATTCATATTATATTTTTTTGCCATACTGTTAAGGTAAGTTATCCATTTAGTGCAATTTGTATAATACCTTCAGGTCATCAAATAACAATAAGGTCCAGAATATGTTTACATTAAAATCATCATTAACCACCCTAGCGTTACTCGTGAGTACCACCTTGTCTCAGTCAGCATTGGCGCAAACGACCGTTATTCATGCGGGCGAATTATTAGTTACTGCCAACAAGGCGCCGCTTAAGCAACAAACCTTAGTGATAAGTGATGGTAAAGTCACTGAGCTTAAATCTGGCTTTGTTGATATAAGTCGTTTTGCCAAAGACGCAAAATTAATTGATTTATCATCGAGTTTTGTCATGGCTGGCCTGATGGATATGCATGTGCATTTACAAGGTGAACTTGGCCCTAATAACGACAGTGATATAGTTAACTTATCTAATGCAGATATATTAATGAAAAGTGCCTATTTTGCTCATAAAACCTTAATGGCTGGCTTTACCACCGTACGTGATTTAGGCAGCAGTGCTGAACAAATTTATGCGCTGCGCGATGGTGTCAAGCGTGGTTGGATAGCAGGGCCAACCATTATTGCTGCTGGGAGCAGTGTCGCGGTGACTGGCGGGCACGGCGATGTTGATGGCATGGCGCCTGATTTGATGGCGCTACATACCGCAAAAACTATTTGTGATGGCCCTTATGATTGTCGACGAGCGACTCGTCATGCTATTAAGTTTGGTGCTGATGTGATTAAGATTACTTCTACCGGTGGTGTTTTATCCGATACTGATACCGGCACGGGTCAGCAAATGGCTGATGATGAATTAAAAGAAGTGGTTGATACGGCGCACTCGCTTGGGCGTAAAGTGGCGAGTCATGCACATGCCGCTGCTGGTATTAATGCGGCATTACGTGCCGGCGTTGACAGTATTGAACACGGCAGTTATGCCGACAAAGAAAGCATTAAACTCTTTAAACAAGGTGGTGCTTATTTAGTCCCGACATTGATGGCGGGAGATACCGTAGTTAATATGGCGAAAACCACTGACTTTATGTCGCCAGCGATTCGCGTTAAAGCTATTCGTGTGGGTGGTGACATGATTGAAAACTTCAAACGTTCATATAAAGCGGGTGTGAAAATAGCTTACGGTACAGACAGCGGCGTTTCAAAACACGGTTATAATGCCCAAGAAGCACAATTAATGTTTGCCGCGGGTATGACTCCACAAGATATTTTAGTTTCTGCGACCGTTAATGGCGCCGACTTAATTGGCAAATCAGAAACTTTAGGTACATTAGACGTGGGTAAAGTGGCCGATATTATTGCTATGCATGCTAGCCCTTTAAACGATATTAATGAACTACTCGATGTCGATTTTGTGATGAAAGCAGGTAAGGTAGTTAAACAAAAGTAATCTCAATAGCGTTTAGATTGACGTAGTGATGAAAAAGGCTGTGTTAAACAGCCTTTTTATTGCCTTATTTTCTTCGCAGAACCCCAGTAGTTAATGCAACTCCAAGCAAAATAATACCGCCGCCGAACAGCATCATTAAGCTGATGGTTTCACCTAAAAATAATGCTCCCCATAGAATACCAAAGGCAGGAATTAAATAGGTTACTGATATCGCTTTTGCGGGACCAAGTTGTGCGATAAGTCGAAAGAATAAAATATAGGCAACGCCAGTACAGATAACACCAATCAAAAGCACTGACCACAGGGCATTTGAGCTCGGTAATGTTTCAGGAATAAAAAATAAACTCAAGGGTAATAACATTGCGGTAGCGGCAATTTGGCTACCAGTAGCTAAGGCCAACGGTTTTATTGTGCTGAGATTTTTTTTAGTATAATTAGCGGAAATACCATAACAAAGTGGGGCTAACATAGCCGCTAACGTTGGCAATAAGGCATTATTTTCGACTGATTTATCTGTAAATTCAATGTCGAAATGTAAATTATCTGACACTAATAAATACACCCCAATAAAGCCAATAACTAAGCCAAACATGGCACTTAGGCTTAACTTATCTTTTAACCATATGTAGGCGACTATAGCGCTAAACATGGGTGCTGTTGCGTTTAATACTGATGCTGTCCCCGCTGTTAGCGTTAAGGTGGCAAAACTAAATAGAGTAAAGGGTATTGCGGTATTTAACGCCCCAACTACAAAGATATCTCGCCAACGTCCTTTCAGTGCTTTAGTTTCTTTAAATAAAACTAAGCAGATGATCAAGAAGATAGCCGCTATGCCCGCACGTAATGTGGCAAAAACTATCGGGCCAAATTCTGGCGAACCGACCCGCATAAACATAAATGACGCGCCCCAAATAGCGGCTAATAATAGCAGTTCAATGCTGGCTTTATGATGTAGGGTACTTAGTGTCTTCAACGACTATCCTTAGATAAAAAGTTATAACTGAGTTTTATTGAGTTTTGCATAGTTTTTTAATGAATAGTTGCTTAATGAATAGTCGCGATAATCGGACAGCTATTGTAAATTAAGCGAGTTAATCGCATTGAGGTTATTTAATGCTTTTTGTCATACTGATGATTTTTTCGATCGCGATAACATTCAATGTTGCTATGGTTGTCATCTGCCAATTAATATTAAAATCATACAAGGTCATACCGTAAATTCTGTCGTCTGTGCTATTTTTTTTATAGGCAGGGCGAGGGTCTTGGCTTAATACTTGTTCGATAAGACTTTGCAGTCTTGGGTAGTGGCCGATGTTGTCGGCTAAGGTAAGGCGTGCTGCGTTGGAAAATACCACGTCAATATTACTGCTGGGTTGTTCTTGTGCATAGCCGCCATGAGCATTTTCGACAATATCTGCATAAGGAACGTAAGGTTTTATATCAACTATCGGGGTGCCATCAAGCAAGTCTAATTCACTAATATGCAAAATAACCTGAGAGCCTTGTTGCCCAGATAAACGTTGTTCAATGCGGTCAAGTTTAACAACAGACATACCTATAGGGTTAGGTCTAAACGTTGAGCGAGTCGCTAATACGCCAAGTTTTTTATTGCCACCTAAACGTGGCGGGCGTACCAAAGGCTTCCAGCCTTGGGCCTGCGTACCATGAAAAATAAACAATAACCAAATATGACTAAATTGCTCTAAGCCTCTTACTAATTCAGCATTATTGGCCGAACCCGTTAGGCGCAACTGCCCTTGAGCCGCGGTAACAATACCGGGCTGTCGAGGGATGGCAAATTTTTCTTTATAGGGTGAGTCGATAGTCCCAATAATATTTAAATTAACGCTATCAGTCATTTTTTATCTTGCTCAACCTTATAGGCACGGCCATAGCAAACAGTAGAAGCAACGCAATATTTTGCGGCTTTATCTGTTTCGATCATCACACACTGGCTAAAAATGATGGCATTTGCCTCAAGTTTATAGGCTTGGCGTCGTGCTTCTGTGCGGGCATCAATTTCATTTGGCACCGCATGATAAGCTTTTTCTTGGCAGGACTCGCCTTCAACTAAACCGAGAAACTTATAGTGACCGGTAAACTCTTTTTCACTTGTCACTATTTTTACTGTGGTCGGGGAAAAATAATTTTTGAAATTTTCCCGGTCTAAGTTTGTTGATATGTCATTTATTTTTGCACAACCTGCAGTTAACAATACAAGCAGTACTGTGATACTAGTGGTGTATTTAACTAACTTTGGTGCTGTTTTATGTTTTTTAAGCATTTTTTAAAACCCGTATTTATTTATGTTGACGTTGATGTTGATGTCAAAGCTGAACATCTTATTTCACTAAACTCATATCGCCTTTAATCCAATAATTGAACAGTTTATCAATAGTTTTATTTTGCTGTTTCATTGAGATCCAATTACGCATAAATAGTTCAAAGCTGTGATCATTTTTATTAATCGGGAAGGCCATGTAAAGTGGCGCTAACTCAGGTTTAGGGACTACCACAGTATAGCTTGGCTTGAGCAGGGTCCAAGCCGACGATGCTGCCGCGCCAAAAAGCATGGCATCAATATGGGAAAATTCGGGCTTAAAGAATAACCGCGGTGTTGATATTTCCCAAGCTTTGCCATGCGTGAATGTTTTAGCAATGGCTTTTTCATAATAAAAGTTTTCAGGAATACCCAAAATGAGATCATCTCGCTGGAGAATATTATCCCAGTGGGTAAATTCCGCACGCCTTTTGTCTTTAACGATAATAGCCAGACTTTGCTCGCTGTAAGGCATGGTTAAAGTAAACCTCATCATGTTATCTGGAATAACCGGCACACCTGTGGTGATGTCTAGATAACCTGAGCTTAATAATGATTCTGCCTGATGGCGAAATACCTTAACAAACTCAAGGCTAACATTTAAATCAATGGCGAGCTGGTTCATTATTTCAATATCAAAGCCAACCAGTTTGCCGTTATTGTTATGAAATGAATAAGGCAAATCGTCGCGAAAATAACCCACGCGGATAAAACCACGTTGTTTTATGCGAGTAAGCACCCCAGCAAAGGGCTGAATAATATCGTTACTTTCCTGGACATCATCTAAATATATGCTGTGAACGCTTTCCATGAGAAAGTCACGTTTTATAAATTTCGCATAGCCTTCGTACTGATAACTAATTGAGCTAAAAGCAAACTTTAAGCTGATGAAGGCAAAAACAGATAAGAGGGGAATAATGGCTAAATTTCTAATTAAGGCTTTTTTCTTGATGCGAAAAGCCTTGGCCATACTTGTTGCAACCAGTAAAGGTAGGCAGCTGGCAAAAATTACTGAAAGTAGTGCCGATAAACGACCGACAACTAAGTTTTCAGAAACAATAAAGAAATCAAACATTGAATGAGAAACGTTAAATAACTCTAAAAGATTTTGCATGGCCAAAGTACTAGTGCCAAACAATTGCGGAATACCCATCACCACTAACTTCACATAATCTTCAAAGCTAATGTAAGCACCAGAGAACCATGCGGCAAACAAAACAAATAGCAGCGACAATAGTTTACCGCCAACCGGTAAACTATAACTAATAGGTACGATGACATCAGAGACTTTATCCACATTGTCAATATTAGGATACTGTGAGGCGATTAACTGTTTGGTTTTTTCCACAATGATCGGTATAACAACAAAAAAACTGCCGGTGGCGAATGCCGTGATCATAGCTTCTCTTGATGCTTTTAAAATGGCACGATAACCAAAAGGGGTAATAGTGGCGAGCAGGGCAGGAAACACCACAAAACACAGCAAAAGTGCTAACACTAAGGCACTAGCAACATAGATCATTAAGCCATCGAGTTGCGAAGCATCAAGCGTTGCTGCGGCGCGCCAACCAATACAAAAAACACCAACAGGGGCAAAACGCATTACTAGGTTGCTAATATTACTGACCGACTGTTTTAAGTTGCCTAGCACGGCGAGGGTTTGGCGTTTATTTTTAATTGGCATTAAGCCAACACCAATAAAAACACTAAAAAACACCACCGAAGGGATCACCGCATTAGCGAAGGCATTAAAAGGATTAGACGGAATAAAGAGTTCAACAAGATTAAGTTCTTGACTCACTTTTATCGTATTAGCGCTATAAAATTCAGCACTTTGCCAATTAGGAAATGATAATGGCGCCATTAAAATAAAGCATAACATCAGTGCGATTAGCAATATGACCAGTATTACGCTGCTTTTAAGCGCAGACTTAGCTTTGCTAGCAGACAAACCGCCAATACCGACCATAAGTGACAAGGCAATATAAGGCAGCGCTGTCATTTGCAATAGCATAACAAAGGCATCAGCAAGATGGCTTACCATGGCATATAAGGTTACGCCAAAGCTACCTATGATGAGCCCTATCACCATGGCAAATATAATTTGGCTAGATAAAGATATTTTACTGAGCTTAACTGTTGTCATATTGGCTGATAATTATGTTGCTGCATGATTAATTTGCAGAGTTAAAGGGAGTTACTGGCGCCACATCAAGCTATAGATTTACCCTTACAAACTAAGCGCTGAAACTGCATATTGAGGTGGAACGGGTATGCGATACAAGATATTAAAAAGGCAAACCCTTGTCTATGTTCAAGGTTTGCCTTCATTAGTGGTGTTAATTTAATGGCGATTAACGCCTAAAGTAGTGGTTTACTGACTACTTAACGCGCATGCCTGCTTGTGCGCCATCATCTGGATTAAGTATCCACAAGTCTTCACCACCCGGGCCCGCGGCTAACACCATGCCTTCTGACATGCCAAAACGCATTTTACGTGGCGCTAAATTAGCCACCATCACGGTGAGCTTGCCAATTAAATCTTCAGGTTGATAGGCAGATTTTATCCCGGCAAACACTTGGCGTGTTTCACCACCTTCTTGGTTATCTAAAGATAACGTCAAACGCAGTAATTTATCGGCTTTTTCAACGTGTTCAGCATTAACGATTTTTACAATACGTAAGTCTATTTTCGCGAAATCATCAAACTGAATTTCAGGCGAAATAGGATCATCTATTAATGGCTCACCGGTGAGTGTTTTCTCAGGCGCTGATTTTTTCTTTTCTGCTTTTTTATCTTTTTTCGGTTCAGCTGCTTCAGTTGTTACGGCTAAATTGTCTTTTGACGCATCAGTCATCGCATTAACTTTATCCATATCAACACGTTGTAATAACGCTTTGAACTTATTGATTTTATGGTTAGTTAATAGCGTTTTATGGCCTGCCCAAATAAGTTCGTCATTTAAGAATGTGGCGGTACTGTCAGCTAAAATGGGTAGTACTGGCTTTAAGTAAATCATCAAGATACGGAACATATTAATGCCAAGCGAACAAATGTCTTGCACTTCTTGTTGTTTAGTTTCGTCTTTAACTAACTGCCATGGTTCTTTAATAGCGATGTATTCATTAACTTTATCAGCCAGTGCCATGATTTCACGCATACCACGAGCAAAATCTCGTGACTCGTAATGTGAAGCAATACTATCACCTGCGGCCATGACTTCGTCAGCTAAGGCGGGGTTATCAATATTTTCTGACAGCATGCCGTCAAAGCGTTTAGTAATAAAGCTGGCACAACGTGACGCGATATTAACCACTTTACCAACTAAATCTGAATTGACTCTTTGGGCAAAATCTTCAAGGTTTAAATCTAAATCATCAATACGGTGCGTCAGTTTTGCGGCGTAGTAATAACGTAGATATTCAGGGTTTAAATGGTCTAAATAAGTGCGACCTTTGATAAAGGTACCTTTCGATTTAGACATTTTTGCACCGTTAACGGTAACAAAACCATGAGCATAAACCGAGGTTGGTTTTCTGTAGCCGGCGCCTTCAAGCATGGCTGGCCAGAACAAACTATGAAAATAAATAATGTCTTTACCGATAAAGTGATAAAGCTCAGCTTCTGAGTCCAATTGCCAAAAAGCATCAAAGTCGATACCGGTTCTATCACAAAGATTTTTAAAACTGCCCATATAGCCAATGGGGGCGTCTAACCAAACGTAGAAATATTTACCCGGTGCGTTGGGAATTTCAAAGCCAAAGTAGGGCGCATCACGACTGATATCCCACTGTTTCAAGCCTTGTTCAAACCATTCAGCTAACTTATTGGCCATTTCTTCTTGTAGTGCGCCACTGCGAGTCCATGCTTGTAACATGTCGCCAAAAGCCGGCAGGTCAAAGAAATAATGCTCTGAGTCACGTAATACCGGTGTTGCGCCAGAAACTACTGAACGTGGGTTTAACACTTCCATAGGGGAATAAGTTTCACCACAGTTATCACAACTGTCACCGTTTTGATCTTCACTTTTACATTTAGGGCAAGTGCCTTTAACAAAACGATCAGGTAAGAACATGCCTTTTTCTGGATCATATAGCTGTGAAATAACACGCGTTTTTATATGACCATTAGCATGTAAACGGTTATAAATTTCTTCAGCAAAGGCCTTATTTTCATCGGTATGCGTAGAGTGATAATTATCATAGCTGATATGAAAATCTGCAAAATCCGCCATATGTTCTTCACGAACACCCGCGATTAACTCTTCAGGTGTGATACCAAGCTCTTGTGATTTTAACATGATAGGCGTGCCGTGAGCATCGTCAGCACAAACAAAGTAAGTTTCATGACCACGCATACGCTGGAAACGAACCCAAATATCAGTTTGAATATGTTCTAATAAATGGCCTAAATGAATAGAACCATTGGCATAAGGGAGGGCACAAGTAACTAAAATTTTACGCTTCTCTGCAGATTGCACAGATGACTTTGATAACGACATATAAAGTTTACATATTATTGGTGGTAATTATGCAGGGAATGGTACAGAATTTGTGGTTACTTTTCATTAAGAATTATCACCTTTATGTTATAAAGGCTAGATAAAAAGTGCGTTTTAACTATGTTATCAAATTTCTTTTCTAAAAATGTAGTCAGTGTTGAAAGCCAAAAGGCTATTAATGTTTTTCTTGATGCCTACCGCTCCGATATTTTCCCTCAAGGCCCCCTTATTATTGCTCAGGCTGTCACTATGGTGATGGCTAAAAAAACTATCCTGATCAAAATGTCACTGCCGTTCCCATGTGACGGTGAACTACATGATATTGCAGAACAATTGACAGAACTAGTGCAGCAACCGGTTAATTTTGATGTTGAATACCATGTTGAGCCGGTTAGAGAACACAGCATTAAAGGTATAAAAAATATCATTGCGGTTGCTTCTGGCAAAGGCGGTGTGGGTAAATCAACCACCGCGGTTAATTTAGCTTATGGGTTAATTGCCGAAGGATGTAACGTCGGTATTTTAGATGCAGACATTTACGGTCCCTCGGTACCTACCATGTTGGGTTTAAAGGGCGCAAAGCCCAGTTCAAATGATGGTAAATTGATCACGCCACTTGAGGCAAATGGGTTAAGTGCTATGTCAATCGGCTTTTTAGTGGATGATGCCAAGGCTACCGTGTGGCGAGGCCCAATGGCGAGTCGAGCTTTTTCGCAATTACTCAATGAAACTGACTGGCCTGATTTGGATTATCTGATTGTTGATATGCCTCCGGGCACGGGTGACATTCAATTAACTTTAGCGCAGCAAGTACCAGTAGCAGGCGCTGTGGTGATCACTACGCCGCAAGATATTGCCTTAGCTGATGCCATTAAAGGTATGGCGATGTTTGAGCAAGTAAAGCTGCCTGTACTCGGTATTATTGAAAACATGAGTTATCACCAGTGTGAAAACTGTGGTCATCAGTCGCACTTATTTGGTGATGGCGGCGGCAAGCGCATCGCTAATGAGGCAAAAACACAATTACTCGGACAACTCCCCCTCGACATTCGTATTCGACAAGACGCTGATAACGGTAGTTGTGCAATAAATGAAAATAGCACTGGAGAAGTAGCGCTGCTGTATCGTAGTATAGCGCGCAAAGTTGCTGCGCAATTATACTATCAACTCGATATGCGCAGCCCAACAACCGCGAAAGTGCTCGTTGAATAAAGTAAAAGCAAGATCATTTTAAGATACAAAAAGAATACAACGTTCTTTTTGTCGACATAATACCAATTAAAATTGTTCTCGCTACGCGCTGAATTGATTAACTTAATGGGTATAACAACTGAGTTTAAGAAGAATAATCATGAGATTAAGTGACAAAGATATAGAAGAAAGCCTTCGCAAAGGACAGATCGGGATTTCGCCAGCGCCAGATAGCAGTATGATTTCTGGGGTCAGTGTTGATATTCGCTTAGGCAATGAATTTCGCGTCTTTCAAGATCACACGGCGCCTTATATCGACTTAAGCGGCCCAAAAGACGAAATGCAAAAAGCGATGAATGCGGTAATGAGCGAGGAAATTTATATTCCAGACGGCGAAGCTTTTTTTCTGCATCCGGGAGAGTTAGCATTGGCGGTTACTTATGAGTCAGTAACCTTACCAGACAATATCGTTGGCTGGTTAGATGGTCGTTCATCATTGGCACGTTTAGGCCTTATGGTGCATGTTACCGCTCATCGAATTGATCCCGGTTGGTCAGGTCAAATAGTGTTGGAGTTTTATAACAGCGGCAAATTACCTTTGGCATTGCGCCCAAAAATGAAAATTGCAGCGCTTAACTTTGAAACCATGTCGTCAAGTGCCGAACGTCCTTATAACAAACGTGAGGATGCAAAATATAAAGATCAAATTGGCGCTGTTGCCAGCCGCATTAGTCAAGATGAGAGTCATAATTAGCAAAAAATTTAAAACTTTAAAACATTAATGCTAACAAAAAGCCAACGAGATAATCGTTGGCTTTTTGGTTTTAATTATTCGCATTTAATCTTTTAAAATTTTATTTCGACTTACGCTAACGGCTGAACTGTGGAAAAATAATCGTTAGCTCGCATTAACTAGGGATTTCTGCATTGTTTCAGCGCGGTTACTTGCTTTTGAAATACAAAAATTTAATGCCGAAATTAACTTATCACGGCTATGAAAGTGACTAACGGTGTCACTACTGAGTTCATGATGATAAACATCTATACGTGTCGATGTGATGCTAGCATCGTGACATATCGCACTATCAATTGGCAGACAACCGACGTTTTCTTCAATCCAAGCTAATTTTTCATCTAATGACAACGCAGCAGCAGGGCTATTTTCAGCGACGATATTATCAATGAACACGCGATGAGCATTGGTTTGGTTTAATGCATTACTAATATCACGCACGAGTAACGGTGGTATAACACTGGTCAAAAAACTGCCAGGTCCTAAAATAACCAAATCGGCATTTAATATGGCCTCTACACAAGTGGGCAAGGTTTTAACTAACGGCGCTAACATTAAACTTTTTGGCATCTCTGACATATTATCAACTGATACTTCACCGATACGACAGCGGCCTTTTGAATAAAAGGCCATTAAATCTGTTGGGGTTTCAGACATAGGCAATACGGGGGTTTTAACTCTTAATAACCGTCGAACAAGTTTAATAGAATCAAGCGGGCGTGAGTGTATTTCTCCTAGACCATAAAGAATTAAGTTACCGAGGTTATGGCCACCGAGTTCATCATTACCGTTGAAGCGAAAATCGAACAATTGGCTGCCGACCGATTTTTCATCAACTAGCTGAGTAAGACAATTGCGTAAGTCGCCCCAAGCGATTGAGCTACTGCGTTTTCTTAAACGGCCAGTAGAGCCACCATTATCTGTGGTGGTAACGATACCGGTGAGTTGATTTCCTAAAAAGGACAGGGTAGAAAGTACACGCCCTAAACCGTGGCCACCGCCAATCGCAACAACATTGAGTTCTTTTAGCTGCATATAACTATTATTTTTTTTAATTGATGATTAACAATAACGCTTTATTTACTATAAATAAAGCAACTCGCTATAGTTTATAACGCTTTTAGCGAGATAACCCCCTATTTACAGCTTGTTTTTAGCAGAAATTATCAGTAACAACAACGCTGTTATTTCAACACCCGTGAATTATATAAAATATCGGGCTTTTAAATAGTTGATAAGACAAAATTTAGTCAACTTGTATTATAAATAATCAGTTAGATAAAATCTTTTAAAAAAATGACCTAATATCTAAAATAAGGGTTGACAGTATCTTGGTCGCTGCTTAGAATGCGCCTCGCTTTCAACGAGTAACTTGATTACTTATTGAGAGAAGAATTAGGGTAAGTATTAGGCCACTTATTTTATTTCGATGTGGGGCTATAGCTCAGCTGGGAGAGCGCTTCGCTGGCAGTGAAGAGGTCTGCGGTTCGATCCCGCATAGCTCCACCAATAATATTATTATTCATTTGTGCTGATAACGTAAATGAAAAATAGTTAAAAAGATAAAGTAGTTGGATATACCGCGAGGTTGTCGGACTACAGAAGCAAAATATTTTATATTTTGTTTTATCGTTTTAGTGTCCTTATCGTCTAGAGGCCTAGGACACCGCCCTTTCACGGCGGTAACAGGGGTTCGAATCCCCTTAGGGATGCCACTTCTTCGGAAGACTTCTACGGAAGTAAAAAAGAAAATGAGTTGTGTTTTACTACACAAACAAGAAATATATAATCTAAATCATAAGTTCACTAGGCTAGAGCTTTTTACGATTTTATTATACTAAGTGTTTCGAGTTTACAATGTGTCCTTATCGTCTAGAGGCCTAGGACACCGCCCTTTCACGGCGGTAACAGGGGTTCGAATCCCCTTAGGGATGCCACTCATTTTTAGTTAGACAAGTTTATTGGTAAGTGTTTTTTTGACACATACTATAGAATATGTAGGGTTACTATAAGTTCACTAGGCTAGAGCTTTATACAGTAACATTATATTTAAGTGTTCTATTGGTATTTATGTGTCCCTATCGTCTAGAGGCCTAGGACACCGCCCTTTCACGGCGGTAACAGGGGTTCGAATCCCCTTAGGGATGCCACCATTAACTTAGATTGGTAAATGTATTTATAATATTTAACAATCAACTACAAAACATGAAATCGTTATCGAACGGTTATCATAATTTTTAGTGTCCTTATCGTCTAGAGGCCTAGGACACCGCCCTTTCACGGCGGTAACAGGGGTTCGAATCCCCTTAGGGATGCCACTTATTATTTTACTTTTAGTCAAAATAAACAGTGTTTAAAAGTGAAGTAAAAAAACCGACTTATGTCGGTTTTTTTATGCCTAAAATTTATCAACTATCCAATATCCAATATAAAGTCGCTGGTGCTCACATTATGAGGTTAAATTTCCAGTGTTTATTCTCATTGACCCACTTGGTAGGAATGCAGCAGATCTAAATATTTTTAAGCCTCTACATATTCCTTTGTCATTCATTCCTCCCCTTAAAACATAATTAAATAATTCACAGGGAGAAAAGAAGGAGAACAGCAGGAAAAATAAAATATCAGCTGATCTGTTGCGCTTAAATTTTTTACGACTCTACTCGTTCCTTTCTCATTCACTCCTCCCTGTAAAAAATAATAAAATAATTTAGGGCAGGGAAAAAAGAAGAAGGGCTGCAGGAGAAGTAGAAACGTTATTGGGATTGATTGCACATGTTTATGGTTGCCGACTAAACATAAGTACCTGCGCTGACGTTAAAGGCTTTAGCAATGCCGTGGAGCCATGTTCTTACAAGCATCTGAGTGATTAGAGTAAAATGTAGTAGGAGTTACCGAGGTGACTATGAACGGGGACGTAAGGAGCAATACACTCTTTGAATAATTAACCTTATTGAGTTTTAATCAACAAGGTTAATTATTGGGTAGGCGACCCAAGGGGTTAATTCCTTATAGCTCGCCTATTGAGTTCGATTCCGCTTGTTAATTAAACTCAAGCTTTCTTCAGCAAAACCTACACCAGCCTCGTTATAAAAGTTAAACACTTTGTCTACGCCAAAGCTTTCAAGGGTGATCAGTTCATCATCATAACGCGCAATAGCGGCGATCTTACCCTGATAATTAGTGCGCCTTATTTGCGCGGTTATATTTTTAATGTCTTGCACAGAAGGAAGTGCTAAAAGTGTTAGTTCAATCTTACTCAGATCAATTTTTTCCCAAAAGTCAGCATCTTCAGCATCACCCAGATAGGTGTGAATACCGTTTTCATTTAACCATTTTACTTTGTCTTTATCTGTGTCTAAGCCCCAAACTTGATCGTCTATCTGAGCACTCAAGGCTCTATAAGCGCCGATACCAACACGGCCCATGCCAATAATCGCAATGGGTGCTTCGCAAGGCTGAACAAAATCATCTTCGACTAAAGGCTTTTTACTTTCAAAGCGCTTAAATTTTTCTTTATTATTGGCAAAGTAATCATGGGCAAAGTTATAAAGTACATTAGTAATAATAAAGGATAATGCCACCGCTAATGACAATATCACTAGCCACTCGGAAGATAGCCAGCCTGCTTCAGTGCTAAGTGCGGCAATAATAAGACCAAATTCACTATAATTACTTAACGCTAACGCCGATAAAAATGCGGTTCTACCACGGAGGTTAAGTTTGACTAAAATAAAGAAAAACAGCAGAAATTTAACGGGTAGTAACAAGGTTAATACTGACGCTATAGCAAGCATCTCTAGTGTGGGCAGGGCAGTAAAGCCAATCGATAAGAAAAAACCAATCAAGAATAAATCTTTAAAACTCAGTAATGACTTATTTATTTCACTGGCTTTACTATGAGAAGCTAAATACATACCCGCTAAAAGCGCACCTAAGTCGCCCTTGATTTGAACTAATTCAAATAACTCATAAGCACCGAAAGCGATAAAAAAGCCCATTAATGGAATAAGTTCGCCATGGCCTGCCTTACTAATGACTTTGTTAATATAGGGTTTTAATGGTATTAAAAGCAGTAACAAGCCCGCCCAAGGGCTAGGTAGTTCACCGGTGGCGACGACAAGAAATATCACCGCAATGACGTCTTGCATCACCAATATGCCAATCGCCAGTTTCCCATGGCGGGCGCGCATTTCACCGTGCTCTTGCATAAGTTTAACAACGCATACCGTACTACTAAAGCTTAATGAAAATACGATTAGTGCTGATGTAGTGAGACTTAAGCCACTAACAAAAGGAAGAGTAATAAGGGCGATGGTTTTTAACAGTACGAGTCCAATCAATAACCATAAAACACTGTGGCTTAAGCTGCCAAGCCAAACTTCTGGCTTGAGTAAGTCTTTTATATTGAGTTTCAGGCCAATGGTAAATAGCATCAAGGTGATGCCAATATCAGCTAATACATTGACCATGCCATCGGCTTCATAGCCTAAAAATAGTAAGATAAATCCGGCCGCTAAATAGCCGATTGAGGGTGGTAGAGCCACTAATTTGGTTAATAAACCACAAATAAAAGCAAAACCGATCCAAATAAATTCCATGTTAAATTAAGGCTCCAGTGTCATTATTTCATTAAGTTGCTGTTCAACATAGTCAGCGATTATTGGCTGTGCTTGCGCGTTAGGGTGAATACCGTCTGCTTGCATAAGTGCTTTATCGGTGGCAACGACTTCCATAAAAAAGGGCAGTAAGGTGATATTGCTAGCATTGGCGACATCTTCAAAAACTTGCTCAAACATTTCATTGTATCTTGGGCCATAATTTGGCGTTATTTTTATCTTAATCATTGAAACTTTTATGTTTTTATCTTGCGCTAACTTGACCATTTGTAACAAATTATTTTTAATGATTTTAGGTGAATAACCACGTAAACCATCATTTCCGCCTAATTCAATCAGCAACAAGTCAATTTTTTCATTCGCCAAAATGCCTGCTAGCCGAGATAAACCACCACTCGTCGTTTCACCACTAACACTGGCATTTATTATTGTGTAAGCTTGTTTTTGTTCGGTAAGTTTTTGATTAAGTAAGTGCACCCAGCCTTGTGTGGGTTTCATCCCATAACTTGCACTGATACTATCACCTAATAGTAAAATATTGCGGGTTGGTGTGATACTAATGCTGTTATCAAGCGTATTGACCTGTTTGTTTTGTGCAGCAGTATTTGCTGTAGAGATAAAAAATAAGCTAATAAATAATATAAAAAGTGGATAATTTTTCATGCATGTAAATTCCGAGAGTATTCTAAGCGTTAAAGACCTAACTAAATCAGTGCAAGTTGAAGATAAAACGCTAGTTTTGCTTCAACCACTTAATTTAACTGTCGCTGCGGGCGAATCAATTGCCATTGTCGGTTCGTCTGGCTCAGGTAAAACGACATTATTATCGATTTTAGCGGGTTTAGATTTACCAAGTTCCGGACAAGTGTATCTTAAAAACCAGCCTTTACACCAGTTTAATGAAGAGCAGCGCAGCCAAGTTCGTGCGCAGCATGTGGGATTTATTTTTCAACAATTTTTATTAATTAACAGCTTAACTGCGCTTGAAAATGTGATGTTGCCAGCCGAGTTAGCCAATATGCCCGATGCGCAAGCGCGTGGTGAAGCTTTACTGGCGCAAGTAGGTTTGGCTGACAGAATGGAACATTACCCTTCTCAGCTCTCTGGCGGTGAACAACAGCGGGTAGCTATTGCGCGGGCATTTATTGCTAAGCCAGATATTTTATTCGCTGATGAACCCACGGGCAATCTAGACAGCAAGACGGGTCAACATATTATTGATTTAATATTCGATTTGAATGTTAAAGAGGGTACCACCTTAGTCTTGGTGACCCACGATGCTAAATTAGCGGCAAGGTGCCAGCGCCAAGTTGAAATGGACAGCGGTGCTTTGACTGAACCTTTGACTGAAGCCACATTAGCAAACACAGATGAAAACCATGCTAAAAATCAGGCTGATAGTCAACCCACAAGGCATGATGATCTTGCAAGCAAAACTTCAGTTTCACAAGTAGGTTAACCATGAGTATTGTTAAAGAAAAAGCATCAAGCATGTGGTTTACTCAATCACTACGTTTATTACATCATGAGCTTCGCCGTGGTGAACTGACCATTATATTTATCGCTATTGCGCTTGCCGTTGCGACGGTATTTTCATTGACCGGATTTTCTGGCCAAATTAAGCATGCCATAGTGGCCAATAGCACCAATACCATAGGCGCCGATCGTGTCCTGCGCATGTCGTCAGAAGTTGACACTAGCATAATAGAAAAAAGTCAGACATTAGCACTAGAATATGCCCGAAAAATTGAAACTGAGTCGATGGCGTTTGCGGGCGACAATATGTTACTCAGTGAACTCGATGCGGTATCTGATACTTACCCTTTGCGCGGTGAACTTAGAATTAAAACCTCGCTAACGCAAATCGCGAGTGTTGTTGCCAATGCCCCTAAACTAGGCACAGTTTGGGTTGAGCCCAGCGTGTTAAGTCGCTTGAATGTTAAGATTGGCGAGGTGATTGAGATAGGTGTTGCGCCACTCATTATTGCCGGTATTGTTACTGATATTCCTGATCGTTCATACCGCGCCTTTATTGCCGGGCCAACGGTTATTTTAAATATTGCTGATATGCCCAAAACCGAGCTTATTCAGCCAGGCAGTCGTATTACCTATAAGTACTTATTTGCCGGTGAAACCGATGCTATTGAAAGCTTTGAAAAATGGATTAAACCACAAATCAATGAATCACAACGTTGGTATGATGCAAAAGCCGCACAAAATCGTTTATCAAGAATATTAGACACCGCGGAGAAGTTTCTTTCGCTAGCAAGTATGTTAGGCATTGTATTAGCGGCTGTTGCGGTGGCGGTGGCCAGTCGTCGTTATGGTCAACGTCATCAGCCTAACGTGTCAATATTTAAAGCCCTAGGTGCGTCAATTTCGCATGTTAGAAAACTTTATTGTCTGCATTGGACCTTATTGAGTTGTTTAAGTATCGCAGCAGGATTAGTGGTGGGTTATGGTTTGCTGCTACTGGGTGCTAATGCCATTGCGAGTTATTTATCATTAGCTGATGCACCGCTGACTTTTGTGCCGTTTTTAACGGCGATATTTACTGGTTTATTATGTGCCATTGCTTTTGCTATTCATCCGATTATGACCTTAGTAAAAAGCTCACCCTTAAATGTTATTCGCGGTTTTAGCCAAGAAAAAGTCGCGCGCTTTGGCTGGCATCAGTTACCGCCTTTATTAGCGTTATTTTTATTACTGTTTATTTTCAGTCAAGACTTAGTGATGAGCGCTGCGTTGTTATTCGGTGGTGTGGTTGTCTCTTTTATCTTGTTGTTGTTTGGCCGTGGCTTAATGAGCGCAGGCCGCAGTGTCGGTACTAAAGCGGGAAAGTCTTGGCATTTGGCCTTAGCGAACTTAAAACGCCGAGCTAGTGAAAACAGCGTGCAACTGGTCAGTTTTACTATCGCTATAATGTTGTTGTTATTGATCACAGTAATGAAAAGCTCAATATTATCAGAATGGGAGCAACAGTTTCCTGATGATACGCCCAATCATTACCTGATCAATATCACTCAAGATCAAATTCAGCCTTTAAAAACCTTTGTTGAAGAAAATAATATTGCCAATCAAGGTTTCTATCATGTTTACCGTGGTCGTTTATCAGCGATAAACGGTGTAAAGACCGTCGATAAAGATGATGATGACAGTCAAGTGCAAAACGCTGAAAAAACTGATGGCACAGAAAAACAACAAACTAAGAAAACCAAGCAGAAAAATACTCGGCAAGGTATGGGCCGCGAACTCGGTTTAACCTGGCGTACTGAGTTACCTGATGAAAATGAAATTATTGCGGGACAGTGGTGGCCCGTTGGCGACGAAACGCCTCAAGTGTCAATTGAAAGCAATATAGCAGAACGTTTGGCGGTTAAATTAGGTGATGAGCTAACCTTCACACTCGGCTCAGATGAGTTTACCGTGCCTGTGACTAGCATTCGTCAAGTAAATTGGCAAAGTCGGCAGTTAAACTTCATTATGGTTTTTAACCAAAGTGTACTTGAGAAATTTCCGACGACATCAATTTCAGCTTGGTCAATATCAGATGAGAACCGAGACTTGGTTTATCGCTTTTTGGCTAACTTTCCTACTATTACGGTAATGGACTTTGCTGCCATTATGGCGCAGCTTAATGGTATTATTGAGCAAGTGACGGTGGCGATTCAACTGATCCTCATTTTAGTGGTACTTGCCGGTAGCTTAGTGTTAATAGCGCAAGTACAAGCCAGCATGGAAGAAAGAGAGCGCGAACTAGCGATATTGAGAACATTGGGCGCTAAAGGCAGCTTACTGCGTAATAGCGTGTTATATGAGTTCGTAGCACTAGGGGCTATTGCCGGACTCATGGCAAGTGTTGGTATGGAAATAGCCGTTTATATTTTGCAAAGCCAAGTATTTAATATGTCAGGCAGTTTTCACTTTCAATATTGGTTAGTGGGTATTGGCGCGGGCGCATTCTTTGTGGGCTTAATTGGTATGCTCAGTTGTTGGCGTTTACTTAAATTGTCGAGCGTTACCTTAATCCGACGAACCATGTAACTTTCTCGCTTTATAAAAACTATATCGCTTTTAATACTGGCGGGTATGCTATGAAATCGCGTATAGTTTTAAGAGCTTATACTACATTAGATAACCAACTGGGTTTAAAAAATGGTTTTACAAGGCAAGTCCGAAGGCGCGGTGAAATTTTTATTGGTTACCGCGGCATTATTTGTTGTGCTAGCGGGGATAAAAACCGCGGCGACATTATTAGTACCATTTTTATTATCAGCGTTTATTGCCATTATTTGTAACCCATTAGTGGTGATGGCGGCGCGCTATAAAATTCCGAAACCGATAGCGGTTATCTTTGTTATTGGTATCTTTGTTTCTATTGCGCTTTCACTGGCGGGGCTTGTGGGTAACTCGTTAAATGAGTTGTCACAACTTATTCCGGTTTATCGCGCGCAACTTCAAGAACAGTTTGTATGGTTAACCCAACAACTTGATGACTACAATATTAAAATATCGTCAGAATTACTGATTGAATACTTTGACCCCGCAGCAGCAATGGGTTTAGCCGCTAACATGCTCAGTGGTTTGGGCAGCGTTATGGCTAATTTATTTTTAATCATAATTACGGTTATTTTTATGTTGTTTGAAGCGTCATCTGTACCGCGTAAATTACATTTAGCGCTTGACGATCCGCAAGCTCGCTTAAAGCAAATTGACCGATTTTTATCCTCAGTAAATAATTATATTGCCATTAAAACCTTGGTGAGTATTGCCACCGGCATTTGTGTTTCATCAATGCTGTGGGTGTTTGGTTTAGACTTTTTCTTACTGTGGGGAGTATTGGCCTTTTTATTGAACTATATTCCCAATATTGGCTCCATTATCGCCGCCGT
Organism: Colwellia sp. MB02u-9; assembly: GCF_014077085.1. NCBI lineage: Bacteria > Pseudomonadati > Pseudomonadota > Gammaproteobacteria > Alteromonadales > Colwelliaceae > Colwellia > Colwellia sp. MB02u-9. Next base: position 91,994 of record NZ_JACGVF010000095.1, on the reverse strand, counting down.
ACCGGCAATGTCGTTAGCTGTTCTGCAATTAGGGCCAGCGGCAGCAGGTTTTATTGGCTTAGGCTATTTAACCATAAACACAGTAATGGGCAATGTGGTTGAACCGCGTTATTTGGGCCGTGGCCTTGGGCTATCAACCCTAGTGGTATTTATTTCATTAATATTTTGGGGCTGGTTGCTAGGCACAGTGGGCATGTTGTTGTCAGTACCTTTGACCATGATCATTAAAATAGCTTTAGAAAACTCCGCAGAAGGTAGTTGGTTTGCGGTGTTATTATCGGGTGAAGAAGCGTTGGAAGAGACTTAATCAAGCAAAAGGTGGCGATAAGCTACCTTTTCTAATTTATAGCACTTTAAAAACTTAAAGCTAAATCCTAACTTATTGGTTCATAACCTTCTAAACTTAAGGGGTTTTAGCTTACTATGTGATTATTAAGCGGCTCTGTAGCTAATTATTAGTCCATTATTAGTCAATTAATAACAGCCATACAAAACAGATGACAATTGATGGCGAATATTAAAAATCAGCAAGATAAAAATCACAGCCCCAAGTTATCGGCAATGCTTTAGCAAGTGGTAATAGCATTGAAGGGGCCAAGTGCTCATGTTTAAATTAACTGGGTTTTTGACCAATCTTAAAATAACCGGTTGAAAGAAATTGCACCGTTTCATTGCGCTTTTTACCAATTAAGATTGCCCCGTCATCCATAAACAGAAAATTTTTCCAGCAACGTTGAAATACTGCCCAAGTGGTTTCAATAACATTATCTCGCGAACTGCAATAATAAACCACGGTATTATTATCCCATTTTAGGTGCGCTAAAATGATCTCGGGTAATAAACATGCTTCACTATCCCAAATGCTTTCCCATTTACCATTATCAAGCCATGACGCGGCACTTTCTGGCCAATCACCTTTTTTAAAAAAGTCTGGGTGATCAACTTGTTTACTGATAGCGCCATCCCAGAGTACTTTGGCACGAGTACTGATCATAGGTTTAATTTTTGCTTTGTCGCTATCGCTAATGGGTAAGCTTTTATGCTTAAAGATCCAAGCGTTTTTTAATTCGTCAATTGAGGTGTAATTCATAAAGGTTATATTTGTAACTTTAATTTTGGTATAACAAGTACCGCTAGTATCTCATTAATTTGCTTAAAATTGCAGGTTATAAAATGAAAAAATACAGTTAAAGTTACTGATTAGAGCAATTCGCTGGCTTTGTATTAGTTCACATTGGCCTAACGTTTTAGCTGCACTCCCCAGTACGCTTAAATTTATCATGGCTGTTTATTTAACAATATAAGTTTCTTTTCAGCATAAGTTTGACCTTAAGTACCCGTTGTTGCAAAATGCGCTGGTTGGCCTCTTAAATTCCACTCAAAATAAAAACAGCTGAACTCTTCGTATACTTAAGTATAAGTTTTTTCTATTAAATTAGCTGTTTTTTGTTTTATGGTCGTTCAAAAACATTAACAAAGATCGATAGGGCGTATTGCATTAAACTTAACTTTAACTGAAATAAAAAAGTATCAGTCTTAAAAGAAGCAGAAATTTTTTATAGTTTTAAGAATCCTGTAGCTACAGGAGCTTATCAGGACTTTCCTGATATTGGCATAGGTGAAGGCATGCCAGCCATTATTAAGCTTTAAAAGCTAATAAATAAAGAGGTTAAAAGCGAAGTATTTATATAACGAAAGTCCTCACCAGAGACTAAGTCCTGATTAAAAACGCCTTACTCATATGCATTTAGTAAGGCTAACCCATAGAAATTTAAAACTTTAAATATTTACAAAGAGAGAACATCATTATGCAACTTGGATTCAAAAACCTGCTACTTATTACGATCACAATATTAGTTGGCTTGTCTGTATCTTTAACAAGTTACTTTTCCTATGTTAAAGAAGAAAAAGCACTGACCGCTATCATTATTAAACAAAACAGTGAGTTTGTGAGACAACAATCTATGCTTATTGAAAGCAAATTGAATGAAAAAGTATTAGGTTTGGCTAGGATTGCGAAATTATATGATGATCAACGAGAAGAAGGCAGCAAAGAAGACTTTATTAAATTAACCAACACGATAGCTTTTGCCATGAATCTTAATAGTTCGGCTATTGGATTTGAAAGCGGTGTTGGTTATTGGAATCAAGCTAGCGAAATTTGGCCTGAGAATATATTCGCAGGTGATGTTAGAACTGAGTCTTATTACAAACTAGCTCGAAAAAATTCAGGTACAGCAACAAGTGAACCTTATTTTGATTCAATAGACTATTGGGTCAGCATCGTTCATCGCATAAAAAATGGCATGATTTCTGTTGATATGAAATTAGATTTTTTGAATGAGTTGGTTGAAGACTCTTCGAAAATCCCAGGGGCTGTAGCATTAATTTTGAATCATGATACAACCGTTTTAGCCTCGACGAATAAAGCGGTAGAAACCAAAAAGCTAGCCACTAATTACCCTTGGTTTAAAGAGGTGGCGTTAAGCACTGTTAGCCAGAAAAGCAGCAGACAAACTTATCAATTAGCTGGGGTGGATAAATTACTTTTTTCGCACCGAATTCAAGTGGCGGATAAAAATTGGTATTATACGCTGAGTCTAGATAAAGAAACTGCATATGCCAGTCTGTTTGATGCGAAAAAAAGCGCTATTATCAGTACGCTTGTTGCAACAATAATAAGTGTTGTGTTGGTTTTCATTGTATTGCAAATTATTTACCGTCCTATACTGGTATTAAAAGAAACAATCACAGCACTCTCTCAAGGTAATGGCGATTTAACACAGCGTCTCAAGGTAAACTCAAGTGATGATTTAGGTCAAATTTCTGATGGGGTTAACCGTTTTATCGAGAGCTTACAGTCGATGATGATAGAAATAAAAGCTGCAACCACCGCCTTAAATGGCAACCTCTATAAGTTGAAAGACCAATCAAAGCATAATACAAAGATATTAAATGGCCATATTCAAGAAACAGAGCAAGTTGTAACGGCGATTGAAGAAATGAATGCCACAGCAGGCGCTATGGCAAGTGATATTGCTAATGTTGCTTTACTTACTGAGAACGCCAACAACGCTGGTCGTGAGTCTATGAAAACGGTAAACCAAGCTCAAGATACTATTTCTGAGTTGGTTTTAGACATTGATAACTCGGTAGAAAGTGTTAGTGAGATGAGTAAGAAAACCGATGGAATTAATTCCATTTTGAGTGTTATTGGCGGCATTGCTGATCAAACTAACTTATTGGCACTTAATGCCGCTATTGAAGCCGCTCGCGCTGGTGAACAAGGTCGTGGTTTTGCCGTGGTTGCAGATGAAGTACGTAATCTTGCGAGCCGTACAAAGGCAAGTACTGACGAAATTGAAAGTGCACTTGCCAGCTTATTACAAGGTAATCAAACGGTTGTTGAATCAATGATTGTGACGAAAGACCGTTGTCAAATAGCAGCGACGGGTACGAGTGAAGTGTCAATAAGCTTGAATGAAATGACAAATACTGTGTCGGAGATTAATAATTTAAGTACACAAGTTGCCACTGCTGCTGAAGAGCAAAGTAGCGTTACACATGAGGTCAGTAAAAACATGACAGCCATTAACGAAATTGTTGGTGAGTTAGATAAAAATGGTAAGCAAGTGGTTAATGAGATCAATAGTGTTGATGAAATTAATCAACAGTTAACCGGTATAATAAGTCGATTTAAAATTTAATTGGCCCTGTAACGCATTTTGTGTAACTGCCAGGTTTAAATAACATTTTTCAAACAGTCTTCGAATTCAATTTTAAATCGATTCAAGGCCGTTTTAACATTTCTTATCGGCATCGTTGGCCCTTTAACAGATTCTGTTACAGGGCCCTAAATATATTGATTCTTGCATCTTGTTGAGCTTTATCGTTTGTTAAATTTAAAGCAATATTAATGAATTTTCTGCTGGATAATATTAAATTGTGGGCTGTTTTGTTCTTGTTTATGACAAATACTTAATAAATCTTCAATCAAACAAGAAAGTGCACGACGTTCAATTTGCTGGATTAATGCTTGCTGCTCGCCAGTGAGCATGTGGTACATAGTCGCAGCGCCAAAGTCGCCAAAAATAATATTAGCGTTTTCATCAAACAAGGTATTATGCGCGTATAAATCACCATGACATACTCGATTTGCATGTAAATGTTCAAACACGTCTTCCATTTGCAACACTATTTTATCAATTTGACTAACACTTAAGGTAAAGCCTGCTGGAAAAGTATCACGGGTACAGCTTTTAAAGCTTGGCGGTAAACCCAGATTTTTAAAATTAGCCGGTATTAAGTTCATGATTAAGGCTAAATAGTCTTCCTCATTAACTTGTGCTAAAGAACGGACAAGGTTTTGATGATCGCCGACTTTTAAACATGCCTGTAACTCGTCTTCTGGGTAGCCATCACTTGTTACTTTGCCTTTAAAAACTTTCACCGCAACATTGTCTGGAAATGCTGATGGATTATCAGTCCAAGTTGCACTGGAAATAACGCCTGAAGCACCTTGTCCCAGTACCTTTTGTAAGGTGAAACTTGTTGAGGGCAGTGATGGAACTGAGGCAATATTGAGGTTAGCAAGGCTAAAAGGATTGCCGGCAAAGGCAAGCCATGCAAGTTTAGGTAATCTCAGCAATTGCTCGGGACATTCAGTTAAATTGTTCGCTGATATACGCACTAACTCAAGGTTATTTGACTGCGCTAGTGTTAACGGTAGTTTGGTTAACCTATTGCCTGCTAACGCCAATTTTTGTAGTTTTGGCCGTTCGCCCAAAGCGTCAGGCAAAGTTTCAAGGCAGTTGTCGGTCAAGATTAACCAACGTAAATTCTCCGGTAAGGAGTTAGCAGGCACCTGTTTAATTTGATTTGATTTAAAGCCAACCATTTCTAGGTTTTCACAGCGCCCAAGCACTTCAGGTAATACTTGGAAGCGATTGTTTGAAGCAAAAATTATTTGAAGTTTTGTTAGCTTAACTATCGCCTTGGGTAGCGAAGTTAATTGATTGTCAGATAAATCTAGAATTTCTAAGCTATCTGCTAATGACAGAATTTCTAATGGGAATGAGCTTAAGTTTTCAGATAACTTTAAACGCTTAATACCCCTGAGTTTGCCAGATTTTAACTGAGATAGCGTATGCATTTATTAATCCATTGTTAGTGTTATTTTTAGTAAATGAAAATTTAGGACGCCACCAAAGTGATATGACATCGCTAAGATATAAAAAAACCCGAGAAGCATATTTAAAGGCTTTTCAGGTTTATCGAGGGGTAATCAACCTAAGATGTTTTTTGTTACCAGAGTTAAGCCAGTGACACCTTGTATCTTGTACAAAGGTATTTACCACAACCTAGTCCCTGTTTTCATTAATTCTAGGTTAACCTAGAATTACATATAATGGATGATTTTAAAGGAAACCCTTCTCTTTATCAATATCAATGGGAAGTATCATAGCGGCTATAAAGCAAATAAAATCAGATAATTGTAACGCAGCGATTAGCATTTAAAGCACTAGACCTATTTGTAAACCTAAGCTTAAAAATAGATGTAGAGTCATTTGTTATTAAAAATGACTAGAAGATAAAGCTCAGTTTAAAAAAGTAAGATAATATTAAGTTTACAGTTTTTGAGATAGCTATAGGAAAGGGGGCTTAATGATGACAGTTCACTGCGCGCTAGCGAACATGACATAGGCGATTTAGAAAAATCATGAGTTAAATTTTTTGCTGATACCACTTTAGATTAACTTACATCAACTATAAAAGCTGACAGATAGCGATAGGTTATTAATTAATAAAAAAGGACCTTAATATATGATTAAGATCCTTTTTATGTTTAACTTTTTAATCCTTAATGGCTCAGTGGTATACTCATTATTTACTTTTTCGTCTTAAAGTAAGCGACACTAAAGCAAGAGAAAACAGTATTAATGTGCTGGGCTCAGGAACAACAGACACTTGCGAAAAGCGCTGTTCAAAGCTTTGCAATGAGGCAAATTCACCAAAGTCTATCGCTTCAAGTAGAATGTTTTTTGTTACCCAAATTTCATCAGTTGGGGAAAAATTTGCTGAATCAAATAATTTCTCATTTTGTTGACCAAATATATCACTTCTTTCTACATTTTTTGTACCTATTTCATTACCTCTATTAGGGTCTGAATAAATTTTTTCTTCAATAAATATACTTGTCAGCGAGGTAGGATTAATTAATGCTGAATCCGTTAAATATAACGAGTTATCTTTGATCTTAAATATCGGGTCAAGTACTGAGACTCTAAAGCTAAACATAAAATCTAAGAAAGTATAAGAGTCATTCCCTTCAAGAGTAAAGGCATCATTTAAAATTTCAAAATGTAGTCCTGAACCAGGGTTTAGTCCACCATCAGCTAAACTGGTGACATCTATATCATCAGTGTTGACCGAAAATGGATTAGATGAAATGTCTTGTATTAATTCCCATTGGTCAAACAACTTATCGCCTACAACAATAGAACCACCATTAAATAATGTGCTGATAGGCGTAGCACAAACATTTACTGAAAATAGCAAACTAGCTATTAATAATATTTTTCTCATAAATTTCTTCCTTTAATTTAATATAAGTTAATATAATTTATTTTTAAATTTATTGTGAATTACGGAATAGGATTAATCGCACATCGAGCCAAAGTACAAAGAGGAATACAAACCTTGGTGTCTGATGGCGTTATCATGCCATCTAAGTTTGCATCTCTTGGATCATTGGGTAAGGCAATTTGACCACGGGCAATACTAATTGCTCTTAAATCTAAGCGGTCAATATCTCCATCGGCATCAGTATCACAAATCAAAGGTCCACCTATAGTGACTTCAAAATTTACGCTACAGGTATTGCCAGCGCCATCAGTTCCAGTAATTGTTGCACTTCCTGACTGCCCTGGATCAATTAAATCTATGGTGAAATTGACTTGCCCATCACCTGGGATAAAGGGATCAATGCTTGAGATGGCATTAACACCATTAATCATTTCAACAAAGAAAACACCGGTATCATTATCAATAACATTATTGCCGTTGGAATCTTCTCCGGGGTCAAGAATACCATTTCCATTGACATCCTCTGTTGGTTTGTTATCGGTAACTGAACCCGTTCCTGCATTGTTGTTGATATCAAGCGAGCAAACAGGAAGGAATGCATCTCCTATTTGATTGATAAACTGAAATAATGCACCTCCAGGATAGATATAAGAGTCAAAGTTGTTATATCCTTCAACGGTAACACCATGAGGGTTTACCGATGCAGTGTTATGTGTACCTTGACTTAAAGCCAAAACCACGGCTGATAATGTCCCCCCTGGTATAGGTGAATAATCCCCAGCAGGAACTGGCACGCCATCTAAAGTCAAAAAACCAACATCAGTATTATCAGCAATAATAGTTAAAAAATTCTCTGCAAATTGCGCAGCTCCAACAGTGGAGAAGGTATAATTATTTTGATATTGTTCTGATGGTATAATATTGGTCATTGCTGGATCACCCGAGGTTGCCCCTGGCGCATTTTGCCCTGTCATAAATTGAGTAACAAAAATAGGCTTATCTGCAGCAAAAAACTGATTCCCCGTAATAGCTGCTGTTTCAAAGAACTCACCTGCATTGATAACAGTAGTGGGCACACCATTTATCGTCATGCTGGTATTATTTTCTGAAGCAAGGATGCGATAAATGGTTCCTCCAAGTCGATTAGGAAGTCCAGCAGCAGATGCTGTTAAGCCCCAACTAACCAAAGGCTGTGCAATTTCAAAGACATGATCACATGCACCGGTCCCAAGTGGAATATTAGTACAGGTATTACCATTAATTAACCCTACTGGTCTATCGGCAACAACTCTAGTTCCGGTTAAACTGCCGGCAGTACCTGATGTTAAAGACTGTCCATGATAGCCTTCACCACGATTTAGATTTATAACAAATGGCACTCCGGCCAGATGACCAGACATATTGTTAGTGGGTGTGATAGTCACTTCAGTATTATCAAAGGCAGCATAAACAGTAAACAGACCAGAAAATAGTGCATTATAATCTGAAACCAAATACTCTACATTCATGGTGTCAACGGGTAATGCCAAACCGGCATCAGACGTTGCTGAGGCTCTATTTACTTGATAAACAACAAACTCCTCATCCGCAGTTGCCCTTATCAAGTTTGATGTTACCGCATTAACCGTCCAACTTGTCGCTGCTTGTGTTGGCAAAGATAAGATGGTTACAGTGCCAGGTATTATCGAAACAGTTTGAATAAACGTAGGTGTGTTCATTGGATATACTACGGTAACATCAGTAGCTACATCACCGGTTAGGTGTAATTCAATTATTGGTGGTGATCCTAGTTGTGGCAAAAAAGCCATAACAAAATCTTTACCTTGATTGTCTAATTGAGCATTAGCATTGAAGGTCGATATTGTTAAAAAAATCAGCAGTAATGTCTTAACTGATATAATTAATGTATGGCCAAAGGTTTTAATATGATTCATAAGTAAGTCCTTTATATGATTTAAATTTACTACCTACTACCTACTACCTACTACCTAACAACAACCCCCACTCTGTGATCATTCACCGAGTTATAATAACCAACTATTTCGGCATTTATTTGATTCACTAGAGCAGCTAGTTTTAAAATAAATACCTATAGTTGGCCACTTTTCCTAAGTATAAAATAGATCGCCTAATTAATGAAATGGGTATGATTTTATAAACTTAATAATACAGTTGAATTTGTTAAACAAAATAACACGTTGTCTAACAAATCAATCTGTACATAAAATAAGCATTAATTATGCCGCTAATAATAATATCTAGTAATCAAATTGTTAGATTTTTTAAAGTGTTAAAGAACATATTTGTGTAAATTTTTTCGACACTATTGATACGGTTAAATAACAGGAATATTCATGAAGCTAGCATATACCTTAGTGTTAATGGTAGTAGTCAAAGTATAATTAGCAATATATTAAGAAAATATGAGGTTATTGAAGCTAAGTATATTAAATTGTCGCTAGTGGGTAATTAGTCAAAAAAATCAGGACAAATTTTCGCTTATTTTGTTAAATAAAGATGGTGAAACACCAAGAAGAATTACTCACTAAAAAATTTTAAATCTTACTTATAAAAAATAACAAATAAGAGTTTAAATTAAGCACTAAAATGCTATCTCACTTTGTACCCCTTTACGCCCTAGAAATATAAAATTCATCTCTGCTATATGATTGAAAAATTGACTGTCGCGGTATTTAATTTGCTCAATAGAAAAATTTAATTAAAAGAAAAATTAGCGTCTAAGTGATCTTTAGGTTATATAATTTCGCATTAAAAAAAAAAGACTGCTTTGCGGTGCATGAGAGAAGATTATTACTTTAAAAAGTTGTAGTTTCTGAGATGGAAATTTCTTTAGTTATGAAGAGAAAATCAAGAAGTGGTAGCGCGCTAGCAATCAGATAACATTTTCTTTATGGAACAAAAAAGGGATAACATTTCTGTTATCCCTTTTTATATAATATGGTGCCGCTACTGGACTCGATTACTCTTCTTAACTGCATGTTAAGTAATGATTTTGTGTATTGTTTTTTTATCAGTACTACTTGCGGTACTACTAAAAATTAAAGTCACTGTTTTTTTTGATGCATTTAAGGTGTTTTGTAATGTTTACAAAAAAATATTTTAGGCTGAAAAGTTAACATAAATATTAATTTTTTTCTCCTCGCTATAATATGACAGTCTAACCTGAGATCATTTTTGTATTTAGGAAATGGTCTTCAAAGTGCGCTTATCGGAATAAAAATGTTGAAATTATGAATGTTTTTCGAGGTCAACTGAGCACCAGTTAGTTGACCTAAGACATTCGACAGTAGAATAGAAAATCATTAGGTAAGCGGACATTCCAGAAATGGATTTTGATACTTGTTTCATGATCAAAAAAGCTAAATACAACTAGATAACGATAACAATCGCTATGTCTCCTGCAAGCTCATAACTGCCGGTGAAATACCATCTCGGAACGTTAATTTTTACCACATGTGAATATTTGACGTTTTTTTAGATAGCTTAGGTAAAGGCTGTCATTCGGATTTAACGGTTTATATCCATCTATATCTGACATTTCTTCTATCATTTTTTAAATTCCCAAAGATAACATTCGAATTATTCAAAATTCACTTAAATTTATAGTATTAAGTCTAAGGCGCTAACGTCCTTATTCTGCCATAGAAGTACTAATTTATATCAACTGTCTTAACGGAAATTTAATGTATCATTTAAGAATTTTTCTATATTGCGCACAAAGAAAATCATCTAATGATAAAAAATCCCTCAACTCATTCCCTGCCACACAGCGTGACTAATAATTTGGGGTCGATAGCGATAGCTAGAATAAATATTGCTATTTTTAATGCGTATATATCACATGTTCCTGAGTCTGCTCGTCAACTTGACAGTACTAAACCATCGTATAACCTAGCTTTATAGCACGGCAAAGTATTAGACATATTTTTTTTACTAAAAACGTTAGAAGATGAGTTTAATGAATTTTTGCAACAGTCCAATAAAAGGTTATCGCCATGAATAGGTTATCGCAACAAAATGCAGATATAGTTTTAACATCTGATTTATCTGTTATTGAAAGTGAATCAATAAAAGAGGTAATTAAAGAAAAATCTATAAAAGGTGAAGCACCTTTAATGCGGTATTTCGATTTAGCTGATGATTCATCAACTAGCTATGTCTTAGGTTATAACTAACTAATTTGACTTATTAGACTAGCGAAAATATTCATACATTCCCCATTTAAGTCTTAATTATATTCTATTGTGATCGGGTATTTTTATATACATTTTAAATATTGAATTAAATTGGCATATTATCGATTCAGTTTACATAAAACAGTTATCTAGCCAGTGAAATTGTCTTGGTTTTTGCCTTGATTAATTGATTGTAATGCTATTGTCTAATACGTATAAAGTCATTATTTTTAAACAAATGACAATGCTTTTTTCAAGCTCTGCTTTTCTTTGCATTAGGTGGGAGTGCTTTGATATAGCAATATAGTTCTTACTTACAATATTTGGTTGGTAAGGTGTTATGTACTTACCCCGCTAAACTAAGCTCTACTAATTTTGATAGAGTGCTTTCTTCATAGTGAATAAAAAAATCTGTTCGGCGATGCAAGACTAGCTTAATGTTTTGCAGTAAACTTTTTGTTTTTAATTTTATAATTTGGTTATCTTCATCAAATTATTGAATGACAATCAATATTTCATACAGATCTTTATCATTTTGATATTTATCTCTATTTTTAGTTAAAGAAAAAAGCGATAAGATAATGACTCATAACTAGGGCTAATATAAACCAATTCTTTTTCTCTTTCGTCGGAACGCTGTAAGCCAACAATAATATCTAACCTGTCTATCTCAATTTCCTTCAGCCGTCGAGCAAAGGGAATGCTAGCAATTGAAATAGGCATCGATAGCTTATCAGCAATATATTTTAAATACTTACTGTGTAAACCATCGATAAAACCCTCGGCTACAGCCGCTTTTATTTCTCCTTCATTTATTGCCTATTAAAAAAACGAAAAGGCTAAACTCATTGAACAAACTGGCCCGCTAAAACATCTTGATATTGCTCATGTGCAATCACTAATTGTCCGTTAACAATCACCTGTTCAACGCCAACAGAATATTTATTCCAGTGGCTAAAGTCAGCTTTAGCTGAATAGTTATCTGGATCAAAAACTATAATATCAGCGTGATAGTTCTCTTTTAAAGTACCGCGCTTTGAAAGCCCTAATAACTTGGCTGTTTGTGATGAACTTCGATTGATAAACTCAGCAAGAGAAAGTAATTTTTTATTAACAACATAAGTTTGATATTTTTTTGGAAAGCTTGCATATTTTCGTGGGTGGCCATTTGTGCCATCTGAAGAAGTAACTACCCAAGGCTGCACCATGAATTTTTCCACATCTTTAGGCGACATGTTAAATGATGCAACACGCACTTCTCCTTCTTGAATCATTTTTATTGCAGTATCAACCACAGATGAATTTTCAACTTCTGACACTTGTTTTAGATTTAAACCCACTAAGCTTTTATCTTTAAATTCGGTAATATATAAAGATTCAGGGCCACCACGACGACGAATGTTTTCAGTTATTTCACGGGTAAGTTGCTCTGCTAAATCTGCTTGATTCAACCTTTGATGAAAGGCTTGCTGAGAATCAGCCATTACCCACTTAGGCATGACTGCGCTGCGTAGTTTAGTGCCGGATGCTAACCATGGGTATTGATCTGCTGAAATTGAAATACCAGCTTTTTGCGCTTGCTCAATTTTAGCAATAGCCGCTTCACTTTGTCCCCAAACATCAACACCTAATGCTTTAATATGCGCTAAATGCAAATGTATACTAGCCTCTTTTGCGATATTAATAGCTTCATCTAAGGCGTTAATAAAACCTATATTAAAGGTACTTTCATCGCGCAGGTGAGTATCGTAAATGCCATTGTACTTGCTTGCAACTTTAGCAAGGGTAATAACTTCTTCTGTATTAGCATAACTGCCAGGTACATAGTAAAGACCGGTAGATAAACCAATTGCTCCTGCTTCCATTGCGCTAGTTAACAGCGTTGACATTTCATTAAGTTCTTGTGGGGTTGAGAAACGCTCTGCTCGACCCATTACTTGTTCTCTTAAACTGCCATGACCAACAAATAAAGCGACATTAGTGCCAATACCGTTCGCTTCAAGCTTGGTGGCAACTGCTTTTATATCTACAGGACCGCCACCATCGTTACCATTAACAACAGTTGTAACACCTTGAGTAAGGTAGTTTAAGTTATGATTTTTGTCTTTGCTTTTTAGTTCAGCAAGACTATGAGTGTGAGGGTCAATAAAACCTGGACTGACTATTTTACCCTTTGCATCTATAACTTTTATAGCTTGAGTCGATTTTTCACCACTTGGATAAAGCCCACAAATAACTTGTCCACAAATAGCAATATCCAATGCTTGACCTTGAGAGCTTTCACCTGTGTATACAGTGCCATTGGTAATTAATAGATCAGCAATAATAGCTGGTTTAGTTGTTTTTTTTTGCTCAATTTTTTGATCTGAGCATGATGCAATTACAAGCAGTCCAATAGCGGCAGTGATAAAATGGCTTTTAAATAATTTCATTAATAATCCTATTCTTTATTATGATCTATATCGGATAGCATATTAGTCATTAATAAGTTAGCTGAGTTATAAGCAATACGTTTTATCTCGCGGCGGTCGGTGTTATCACCCATTTCATACGTGATGGCATGAACACCAAATGTATCAGAAAAATATTGTTTTGATACACCTAAATCTGGGTTGTTCCCTGGCTTTATTTCCACAATAAATTTTGGCATTTGGCGATCAAGATCTCCTAACCAATGTTTAACAAAGTAAGGATCTTCTACACCATAATCTACGGGCATAGTATAAAAAATATCGTGCTTGGTTGAGTGAAAATCAATGGCAAACTTTATTTTGTGTCCTTGAGCGACTATTTGCTGTAAATAGTCATTTATTTGCTTCGTTTCGATCTGGCTAAATGTATTCCAATCACGATTTAAGTCTATGCCATTGGCATTGCTTCGCCAATTCCCTGCATATACACCATCAGGGTTGATATTTGGAATAACTAAAATATTGTATTTTTCTCGGAAGTGTCGACCTAATTCACCACTAGATAATAAAGTGTCAACAAAAGGAAATAACGCCAAGGCGCCTGTTATTTCTGGTGGATGTTGTCTACCCAAAATAACCAACCACTCTTTACTTTGCTCATTTCTACTTTCAATTTTATAAATAGGTCGACCTTGAGTAGATTTACCTAAAACACTGTGATTTATATTTGTTGATTGCTTCAGTTTATTTGCCCAATCAACATAATACTGATTATTAATAACTTCTTGTGCGGCAATAATTATGGGTTGTGTTGAAGCTGTTAGCTTCATCACTAGACGGTCGCCTTTTAATTTATATTTTTGCAGTTCCCATTTTTTACCATCGTGACTAATTTTAGGTGGATACCTATGTTCATCACCTCGAACTTTCATGGTAATAGTAATATCTGTACTTTGGTCTGCTTGTATTTTAAAGGCATACCATGGGCTTGAATTTATCGGAGTGTTCTCTGGTACTAGAGTAATCAAATAATCATTTGTCGCTACTAATGCGCATTCATCCATACGTCCAGTAGAAAAATCTGTGGTTAAGCGAACATGACCAGTATTACATGCTTGCGCGTTGTCACTTTGTTCTAGTTGGGTAAATGCACAAGACATCAGAAAAATACTTGAAAATAATAATGAGTAAGTAATTAATTTTTTTTTCATAATTTTATCTTTATATACTTGAGTAGAAATAAAATATGGCTCAATTATTGTTAATTAGCTGAGCCATATTGTAGCTTAGGAATAATTAATACTTATTAAAAGCTTTTACTTAGATTTAAATATAAGTAACGACCACGGTTTGAGTGGTAATCACCAGAATAACCATGCCAGTAGTTATCTGCCATTGGCGGTTCTTTATCAGCAAGATTTCGCACACCTAATCGTGCATATGTTCCATCAAGAGGACTACCTTCACCAAATTTATATGACGCATATACATTCACGGTTGTCATACTAGCAATCGGTAAAAATATCTTTTCGTCATCAACTGTTGCGTTTGTACTAGTATCAATAAATTCACTGACATAATTAACACTTATACCAGCCCCCCATTGATTAAGCTTCCAGTTAACTGATGATTTAGCTCGCCATTCAGGGTTGCCATCTTGTAAGATTAAATCACCTACACCCGCAACTTCTACATCGGCAAGGTTTGGATATTTATCTAAGTTTTTCTGTGCTTCAAGTACCACTGCAGAGAGGCTATCAACGGATGTTTCATATTTAGTTAAATATGCTGCATTAACGTTAAATTCAAAATTACCAAAAGATGTTTCAAAATCATAGACTATGCCAAAATCAATACCTGACAACTCTTGGCTTGCCGCATTTATATATCGGTTATTGACTTGGCTAGCCACTAATTCACCATCACGAATAACATTAGAGTTACCAGCACCTCCGTCTTGGCGTATCACATAGTCGTGTGCAAGAACAGTCTCATAAGGAGCAAGAAAAACAAGATTTTCTTGGTCAATATTCCAGTAATCAATAGTAAGCGTTAAATGATCAGTCGGTTCAATAACAAGTCCAAAAGATGTATTAACACTGTCTTCTGGCTCAAGTTCTGAATTACCTTGGCGGTTATCGATAACCGCATAACTCTCATCAAGCACAGGGTCATATTTAGAAGAACGACGCGGCATGCTAGCAGCTTCAGAGCTTTGCTGTAGGCCAGGTACTTTAAAACCACCCGCATACGATGCTCTTAAGCTTAACCAATCAGTAGGCTTGTAAAATAAAGCAACTTTAGGTTTGAGTGCGTCACCCCCATCAGAAAAATTTTCATAGCGTGCTGCCAGTTGAACTTCAGCATACTGATCACCATTGTCAAGTAATGGCACTATAAGCTCGGCATAAGCAGAACCCACATTACGGCTAGCACTAGAATCTGTTGTTGCGCTACTACCATATAATGAGCTTTCATTAACAACACCGGAAGCATCAGTAAAAGGTAAGCTGCCATCTACATATTTAGAACGGTCACTGTCGTAAGTTTCACGGCGAAACTCAACACCTAAAGCAAGACCAGCATCACCCGCAGGCACAGAGAAAATGTTGCTATTACTGGCTTTAAAATCAATCGACGCCAAGCTAGTTTTTGAATCAGTATGCGCTTGAATTAAGAATTGTTCGCTAATTGATGTCGGAACTAATGGTCTATTGCCAATAGTATTTGGATTGTTAATGTCGCCACCACCAAACACGTTGTAAGCTGTGCTTTCATCTGTACTGTTTACCGCTGCTTCAAATGCATTTACATTAATACGCGTGCTGCGATCGTTAGTTTCGGCTTCACTATAAAATGCAGCACTTTCCCAGTCCCAGTTACCTGAGTAACCTTTAAAACCGGCTAGTACACGAAAGCTACTATCATCTACAGTAACCGTTCTTGGCCCAATATCAGTAGGACGAAATCTACGTAAAGTTACTTCTTCGCCAAATGGGTTATAAAAGGCATCTGCCGCTATATTAAAGCGATGTTTACTACCATTATGGTTTTGCTCTGATTGATTAGTCAATTGTGCTTGGTAATAAATACCTTCCGCAAAAAATTTTACATCATCATTCACTTCATGAGTAAAATGAGTGTAAAAGTTTATTCTTTCTGCATCTGAAGATAAAGGCCGTGTAGTGCCTCGATCAAAACGAATATCTCGACCTGAACTGCCCTTATCAACACAAACACCTTCAACAGTAAGTGCGGAATCTACACAACCTGACAGAGAATCAGGTTGTAGGTGAAATCTTCCTAGGCTATCACTGTTAAACTCACCCCAAGGCGTATCTGAACTTCGGTTATCTAATTGTGTATCACCAATAAACGCTTCAGGTAATCCTGGGTATTCACGTCTATCGTGACTTGCTGCATAAGGCCGTTCAGTTGCCATCATACCATTACGATTATAAATACTTAAAGACCCGACAAGGTTAGAAAGGCCGTTATTAAGCTCTACACCACCTAAGTAAGTAAAGGTTGTTTCATTTAATGGTGTACCTTGAGATCCACCATGCCTAAGACTGATTTTGTTACCCACATACTCACTATCAAGGGCATAGTTAACAACGCCAGCAATAGCATCTGAACCATAAACAGCAGCAGCACCATCACGCAACACTTCTAATGAACGTAGACCTGAAACAGGTAAAGTGTTTGAGTTAACAGTATTAACAGGTACTTTATTAGCGCCTGACTTAGATTGTGTACCAGGGTGATTTACCATGCGTCGGCCATTAAGTAATACCAAGGTATTACCCGCGCCTAAACCACGAAGATTGAATGAGCCAACATCACCACGAGCATCGTTAACGTTCGAAGAACCTGTCGTTTCACCAAAGTTAACAGAGCCCATTTGTGGGATAGAGCGAAGTAATTCATCGCCGGTCATTGCGGCAGAATTTTCTATATCAGCTGCAGTCATTGTTGTAACCGGTAATGCATTAATATCAGTAGCACGCTTAATGTTACTACCCAGAATAGAAATTCGTTCAATTTTTGCTTCGGCTTGAACTTCTTGAGCTTCTTCTGCGTGGAGCAATTGTGGCGATAAGGCCGCTAACAAACATAAACTAATATGTGTTAATTTATGTTTGGTAATAGATTTATTTTTCATGATATTCACCGTTGTAGTTTATAGTTATCTATAATTAATTAGGTATATTTTTACCTTTGCACTTCTCTCGTAATAACCATGAACGGAAACCATCATTTAAACAATTAACGCTTTATAGCAAAACTATAACCTTAGGTTATAGTTTGTTTTTCTCTAATAGAAAAACAAACTATCTAGGAGAGTAAAGCCCTTACTTGTCTGTTGGCAAAGTAAAGCTTGTCAATATAAACAACGCCTTCTACTTTTAAATCATCAATGACACGCTTGAGTCTATTTAGATCTGAACTTTTGCTGTTGGTCCACAGCTCAATTGCAACGTCAGGCTCTTCATTTTGATAACTTTTGACTATTTTAACAACCAGTTTTTCACGAAATTCCAGCAAATCGAGTAATAAAGAAAAGCGAGCTAACCTTGACCAATGATCACTCGTTTCAACCTTTTCGGTTTGCTCAATTAACCAAGTAAGACCGAGCAATTCACTAACTTTACAATAACAGGGTAATATACTTTCTACTGATAATTTAAGCTCAAATGCTGTTTTAACAATGTCACAAAAAACCACACTAGCGACTTTTAATTGGTGAATTTTATCCACTACACCCATGCCACATGTTTCTTTTTTTAATTGGTATAAAGACTGTTCTACAGGAGAAAAAGGTAACATTATCTTGTCATCATCAAGTTGTTGTAAAGTAGCAACTTCAGGGGAATATTGCTCTACTATGGTTGCAATGCTGTCAAGATGGTTGGCATTATTGATAAACCAAATGGCCATAAGTCGATAAAAACGTTGGACTTCAATCATCATGTTTATTTGTACTTGAGCACTTACCCTATTTGCCAGCGACTCTATTTCATTCCAAATATCATCGAGCAAAAAGACTTCTTTGGCGATAATAAATGCTTTTACTATTTCCGCAATGGTTGCTCCTGTTTGTTCTCGAACAGCATGAATACCACCGCGATTGAAAATTTCATTAGCAACACTGGTGGCAATTATTTGCTGCGCTAACGGATGTTGTACAATATATTCAGGGTATTGCTGTGCTAAAATTTCTGGAAATGCCAATAATAAATATTTTTCAAAATAGGGATCTGCTATTAGCGTTTTTTGTTTCAATAATGCGTTATGAACATCCATTTTAGAATAGGCCATTAGTACCGCAAGTTCAGGTCGTGTAAGGCCACGTTTAGCTATATTACGTGCTTGTAGTTCATCATCATCAGGCAGATACTCTAAAGTTCTATTTAGCTGTACACTTTTGACTAAATAATGGGTTAAACGAGTAAAGCTATCAAAATAAAACTGACTATTGGCTTCATCAATACTTAAGGCTTGCGCTTGGTAATAATTATTACGCAATACCATAGTACCTACTGCAGATGTCATGTTTTCTAGTAAGGTATCACGCTTATCCTGAGTAAGTGATTTTTGAGTAACTAAACTGTTTAATAATATTTTAATGTTAACTTCATTATCAGAACAATTAACCCCAGCAGAGTTATCAATGGCATCGGTATTAATTTTCCCGCCGGCTTTTGAAAATTCAATACGGGCTAATTGAGTACAACCCAGGTTGCCTCCCTCGCCAATCACTTTACATTGCAATTCATTGCCATTAATTCGTAATACATCATTGGCTTTATCACCCACTTCTGTATTTATTTCATTACTTGCTTTTACATAAGTTCCTATACCACCAAACCATAACAAATCAGCTTGAGATTTTAAAATGTAGCGGATCAATTCATCTGGTGATAAGTTATCAATGCTCACATTGATATTTAATAATGCTTTTACTTCATTTGATAGAGGGATATATTTCAAGGTTCGGCTATATACGCCGCCGCCAGAAGAAATTAAATCATCTTTATAATCTAACCAAGATGAACGAGGGAGATTGTACAATCTTTCTCGTTCCTCATAACTTAAGGAGGCGTTGGGGGTAGGGTCAATAAAAATATCGCGGTGATCAAAGGCTGCAACAAGTTTGATTAATTTTGAAGATAACATACCATTACCAAAGACATCGCCTGACATATCACCAATACCAATGACATTGAATTCATCATTTTGGACATCAACATTCATTTCTCTAAAATGTCTTTGTACAGAAACCCAAGCTCCTTTTGCAGTAATCCCCATCTTCTTATGGTCATATCCAACACTGCCACCTGAGGCAAAAGCATCACCTAACCAAAAGCCATACGCTTTAGATAAGTCGTTGGCGATATCTGAAAATGTAGCAGTACCCTTATCTGCTGCGACAACAAGATAACTATCATCGCCATCAAAACACACTACATCTATCGGTTTTACAATACCTTCAGCGGTATTATTATCGGTTAAGTCTAATAATCCGGAGATAAATATTTTATAACAGGCAATGGCTTCATTGGTAATATCCTCTCGGGTACCATTAACGGGTAGGCACTTAGGTACAAAACCACCTTTCGCGCCTTGTGGTACTATCACTACATTTTTAACTTGTTGCGTTTTCACCAAACCAAGGATTTCAGTTCTAAAATCTTCACTACGATCAGACCAACGTAAGCCGCCACGAGAGACTAAGCCAAAGCGCAAATGAACACCTTCTACTTTGGGTGCATAAACAAACGTTTCTACGTAAGGTCTTGGTTGAGGTGCATCTTTAATTTCACCACTGCGAATTTTAAATGAACAGTAACCCTTTATTTTATTTGTTGGTGAAAACTGGTAAAAGTTTGTTCTGACCGTCGCTGAAATTGCGGCAATAAAATTACGAAGAATACGGTCATGGTCAATTTTTTCAACCTTGTTTAGACTTTGTGATAGGCGATCTTTTATGTCATTAGCAAGCGTATTTCGCTGCTCTATTGAATTGCTATTTAAAGCGAAACGCGCTTCAAAAAGACGGATTAAATAATTAACAATGTCAGGATGGTTAATTAACGCTTGTTGAAAGTACTCTTCACTATAACCTAAGCCAAGTTGTCGTAAATATTTACCATATGAGCGAATAATAACAATTTGTCTAATATTTATATTTGCGGATAAAAGTAACTTGTTATAGCCATCATTTTCAATATCTCCCGCCCAAACTTGTGACAATGCTTCTTCAATATTTGTTTTAAAATCGACAATGTCAACATGACTATTGGCAGAGTATTCAAGCGTATAGCTATAAATATTATTGACCGAGCTATTTAGATTGTTAGCTTGAACTTTAAAACTAAATTCATCTAAAGGTTTAAAATCAAAATGTTCTAAAATTGGGATTGAATCACTCAAGGTAATACTTTGATCAAAAGTAAAAACATTAAGCTTTAACCTATTTTCATCATTTTTATTTAGTCGATAAATTTGAAACTGGTATTGGTTGCCTTGGTTAAGTTTTTCTAAGCAATCTATAGCTTCTATTGCTTCATTTACTGAAAATTGCTCTTGATAACTTTTTGAAAAAGCATTGTTATATTTTTTATCAATATCTGTACTTTTCTCTAAAGGCCAATATTGGTTAATCAACGTCGTTAAATTTTCATTCCAACTTTGAGTTTTTACTTCTATTTTAGAAATAAGCTCTAATATTGCTATTGAGCTAGTTGAGCATTTATCTTTTTCAACAATAAAATGCCACTGTGCTAGATAATCATCATTTAGCATTGAATGACGAGATAATATTTTACCGTTAAAAGTAGAAACTAATTCATTTTCAATGTCATCACGTAAGTCTGTGCAAAAAGCTTCTTTCGATACAAACACCAATACAGAAACTTGTTGATTAAATTCGTTTTCTCTAATAAATATGCCTGACTTGCTCTTCGCATTGAGGTTGTAAATTCCTTTTGCTAACACTAAAAGTTGATCAACACTACTTTCGTATAATTCTCTTTTAGGTAAAGATGCTAGAATATTAGTGAATTTACGGTAATTATGGCTATCAACTTTCAATGATAATCGCTGTAAAACTTCGTCTAGTTTAAATTTTAAATAGGGGATTTTATTCGGACTTAATTTATTTGCAACTTGTGTAAATAAACCAATAAATCGATGAACAGCAATAACGTTTCCTTGGGCAGAAAATTCTTTGACGTTGATTTGATCATAATAGTCATGTCGATGAATTGTAGATTTTAAATTAGATTTTGAAACTAATAAGGGTGAATCATCAGTAATAAATGTGGTTAGCTCTTGATTAATAATTTTTAATTCGCTATAGCCCAATGTGAGCTGACGGTCACTTTTATTTAATATACCTAAGCTTCTTTTATCTGGTCTATTTCCACTTGTCTCATCGATTGGAAAAATGTAATGCCCTAAAAAAACAAAGTTATCTTGGCCAAGCCATTGCATAAAACTATTAAGAACATCGTTTTTATTTATTTGGTTATTGGCACACATCACTAACTCAATTTGACTTAGCATGCCTAACCAATCACTAGTCACCGCAGAAATATCAGATAACAGTTGTTGAATTTTATCGACAAGTGATGCTTTAGCGCTATTATTAAGCTGATCCATTAATTCAATATACAGAATTGATTCATTATAGGCTTGTACATTACTCTGGATATGAGTTGTGGAAGATAAGGCTTGGCTACTTACTATATTTTCTATTACGGGGTGAAGAAAGACACTTGTTTTATAGCCAAGCGAATCAATCAATTCAAAGATAGAGTCAACAAGAAATGCTTTATCCTTGGTGATAATGTGTAAGACAGTACCATGCCCTGAAATTCCCTGTTGTGATAAACTATCAATGATAACTTTGTCGGTATTGCCTTCATGATTAGAAAAATTTTTCCACATAGGTAATGCTATTTGGTAACGCTGTGGCAATGTTAAAGCCTGAATATCGTTATTTAACGAACAGTCAAATAATTGTTGAGAAAACAGGACGAAATCTTGGCTGTCTGCTTCATTGTAATTTGCATTAATGTATTGAGTTAGTTTTGAATCGGTAGTCGAAATCACGATAAATTACCTTAGTTTAATTAAATAAGGCTTACAGGAATAGGGCCTTATTGTGCTGTTTTCATTGCTATTGCAAATATAATTAAACTCTAGCTAGCCGCGCTTTTTCTAGCAAATTCATTTGTTTTTATAAGGTATAACCTTACGTTGTACTTTCAGCGACACACATATATATACGCTGTAGGAACATTACACAATTCAAACACCACATAACCCTAGGTTATATAACACACAAGATTAACTAATATCGTTATTTGCAAGGCTACTTTATCTTAAAGGTATTCAATGAATATAGACCTTAATGTCATAACGACATTTTTCCTGTAATCAAATAAAATAAGATACCTATAATGAGCAGAAAACAAGAAATAATTAACAGTGCTATCAGAGCAAACATAATTGATGAAAATCTAATAGCTATAGGGGTCATGGATTTAAATGGGCTAGAAAAAACCGTTAATGATGCTTATGCTGCATTTCCTCAAAATTTTTTCCATACCTTCGCAGTAAAAGCCAACGCTTTAGTTAACGTATTAAAGCCGCTGCGTGAATATGGCATGGGAGCTGAAGTTGCGAGCCCTGGTGAATTAATGATTGCCCGTGCAGCAGGTTTTAGTACTAAAGATATAATCTTTGATTCTCCTGCTAAAACCATGGTTGATCTGCATACCTGTATTAAGCATAACATTTCACTTAATATTGATAACTTGCAAGAGCTAGAACGCATTGATCACCTAATAAAAGAATTTCCAAAAACTCAATCAGTGATTGGTTTTCGTGTTAACCCTCAAATTGGTAGTGGTCAAATAGCCTCCACCAGTACAGCAACGGCAACCTCTAAATTCGGTTTTGCTTTGACTGACGGTAATAATCGTCAACAACTCATTAATATCTATAAAGAACGTCCGTGGTTAAATAGTATTCATACTCACACTGGATCACAAGGTTGTGAATTAGAACTTATGGCAGGTGGTGTTAAGGTTATTACTGATTTAGCAGAAGAAATTAATGCATTGGTTGGCCATCAACAAGTCGTTCGCTTAGATATAGGCGGGGGTTTACCGGTAAACTTTGCTTCAGATGAAGTAACGCCAAGCTTTCAAGAGTACGCTGATATTTTAAAAGCGACAGTGCCATTAATTTTTACGGATAAATACCAAGTAAAAACAGAATTTGGTCGCGCTATCGTAGCCAAAAACGGGGTGATTATTACTCGGGTTGAATACACCAAAAATTCGGGTGATCGTCATATAGCAATCACCCATGCGGGCGCTCAAATACTCACCAGAACGGTTTTTTTGCCTAAGTCATGGCCTCTTCGAGTCACAGGTTATTTGCCAACTGGCGAGGAGCGAACAGCTAATAATACTGAGTTAGTTGCTACCGATGTTGCGGGACCTTGCTGCTTTGCTGGTGATTTGATCTGCGTCAATCAAGCATTACCTAAATTAGTTGCAAATGATTATGTGATGGTTCACGACACTGGCGGGTATTATTTTAGTAATCACTTTGATTACAATAGCTTACCAAGAATTGGCGTTTATAGTGTTTATGGGAAGGACGATGCGTTACAAATAGAATGTATTCGCCAAGCTGACACTATAGAAGATGTATTAAACAAAATGTAAAAATAAGCATTGAGTATTAAGTCATGAATATCGAAATAGATTTAATTGAAACATTAGTGATAGCACTATTGATCCTTTTTACAGGATACTTTTTCAATAGTAAAATAGCCTTCTTAAAAAATAATAATATCCCTGAACCTGTGGTTGGTGGTATAGCTTTTTCACTGTTTGCCGCTTTAGTTCACAGTATGTTCGATATTAATTTTCAGTTTGATATGAGTTTTAAAAATCCATTGATGACGATGTTTTTTACCACCGTAGGTTTAGGTGCTAGCTATTCTTTATTACTTAAAGGTGGCCCTAAAGTTGTGCTTTTTTTAGGTGTAGCTACCATGTACTTACTAGTACAAAATGCTTTAGGGATTTCTTTGGCGATGGCCACTGGCATGGATCCATTAATGGGGCTTATTGGTGGCTCAGTCGCATTATCAGGTGGGCATGGTAACGGCGCAACGTATGCTGATTTATTTATTGCCGAATATAATATGCCGTCAAGTGTCTTTGAATTAGCCATGGCTGCCGCGACCTTAGGGTTAGTGCTAGGTGGCTTAGTCGGTGGACCAGTAAGCAAACGATTAATTAAGCGTTATGACTTAAAGGCTGACGAATACCATGAAGAACTTGACGATACTATTACCTTTAACCCAGAAGATCATGACTTAGTAACGCCCAAAAAAATGTTGGAAACTCTGTTTGTTATTTTATTATGCATTGTAATAGGCCACTTTTTCTATCTGCATTTAAAGTCACTAGATGTCGTATTACCTGCTTTTTTAATGCCTTTATTGTTCGGCGTTTTAGCCACTAACTTATGTGACTGGTCTAAGCGATATTCTATTAGCAGAGCTTGTATAGATTTATGGGGCACTATGTCGCTTTCTATTTTTCTTGCTATGGCACTAATGTCGTTAAAGGTGTGGGAGTTGGCAAATTTAGCGGGGCCAATGGTTATTATTATATTTATTCAAACAGCTATGTTAATGATATTTGCTTACTTTATTACCTTTAGGGTCATGGGTAAAAATTATAATGCTGCAATTATCGCTGGTGGCCATTGTGGTTTCGGTTTAGGAGCAACGCCGACAGCGGTTGCTAATATGGAATCACTAGTAGCACGTCATGGTCCTTCTCCACAAGCGTTTTTAGTTGTTCCCTTAGTGGGCGCGTTTTTCATCGATATTACTAATGCCTTGGTAATACAACTCTATTTGAGTTTACCCTTTATTGGGAATTAATTACCAAGCGATGCCCATAAATCAAAAAATGGTTAACTGATAAAGTTAACCATTTTTGACTGACACCATTAACTTTGTAACCATAATAATTAAAAGAGCGAATAAATTTCTTTCGTTACACTAAGCTATAACCTAAAGTTATAGGTAAAGCTCAAATACAAAAGAGTTAACCACATAACTTACTGCTATGTTAATCATAAGGCTTTTATAGGGATAACCATATGCGCTTAAGACATATTGAAATTTTTCATGCTATTTATACTACTGGCTCAATTACTAATGCAGCTAAAATATTGCATGTTTCACAACCCTCAGTGAGCAAGGTCTTATCACATGCTGAAATGCAATTAGGCTTTAATTTATTTGAACGGGTGAAGGGGCGTTTAATACCAACAGATGAAGCTAAAATGTTATTTGGTGAAGTAGATAAAATTTATCAGCAAATGCGCTCAATTAAAAATACCGCTGAAAATATTAAAAAGTCTGAATATGGTCATATAAACATAGGGCTTACGCCAGCATTAGGTTTTGATGCCATTCCAAATGCTATTGCAAAATACCATCAAAAATATCAAAAAGTTAATTTCAATGTACAAACGATGCATAACGATGGGGTAATGCAAGCGTTATTAGAGCACAAATGTGATTTAGCTATCTTGTTTTCACCCAACGCAATGTCTGGTGTGACATCTATTGAGTTTGCCCAATCTGAGCTAGTCATTGTCTACCCAAAGGAAATTTTTCCTCATTGCCCAGATAAACTCACATTAAGTCAACTACAAGATTTTGAGTATATAGATATTAGTGAAAGTGGCCCGTTAGGTGATTTGCTATGGACACGTATGATGAAAGATAATGTAAAACTTGAATCGCTAATAAAGGTTCAAACCTACTTTGTTGCTGCAAGGTTAGTGGCTCAAGGCGCAGGCATTTGCATCGTGGATAAATTTACTGCACAGGGAAATTTGTCTGACAATATTGCAATGGCGTCTTTTGATCCACCTTTAAATTTCAGTGTTAATGCCTTGCATTTAGAAAACCGAAATTTATCTAAAGTTACTGAAGAATTTATTCCGTTTTTGCATAATGAAATATCGAAAAATAAAAAACTCATTAAAGAGTAGCGGATCTTTAATGAGTTTTTAAATGTAATGGTTAATATTTCAAAACTATAGTTTTGTTGGTGTGATTATTTAAACCAATATAAGCAGGTTGCCGGCTTTTAATACTAAAGAAATTAATTTTAGGGTTTGAGCTAAAAGCACTTTGCCACTCTATTAATGCAAAATCATCAATATCGACTTGTCCTTTGTTACCGTTGAGTAATTCAAATTCAACCAGTACCCGATAGCTTTTATAGCCAATTCTTGGTGAATTAAAATCTACTTCCATATTTTGCCATTCACCGTTACCTGTAATTTCAACAGAATTAATTAAATGCTTTTTACTGTTTTTGAACGCATCAAATAGTTTTTGTCGTTTTTTTCTTCCTTGCCAATAATAATTAACTTTGACGGTATTAGTGGTTTTAAATTTAGCTTTAATGGTCATTTGGCTACTTGGCGTGTATACACGTTTGAAGCTTTGCATACCAAACGTAGCGGTTTGTTCATTCTGTAATGACAAAGCAAGGCTTTTATGACCACTTGCTCCATATAGATTCAATGATGTCAATTGACGGTCATATAACCAACCACGTTCAGGACCGTCAAAATAATCAAAACTTTCAAAATCACTGCCATTAATTAAATTTGTTCCTAAACGATATTTTAATTGAGTTTCAGGCAATAATATTTGGCGTAATTGTGCCTGCCATGGTGTGTTATACAAGCTGATTATTTTTTCATCCTTGTTTATTGATAACGCAACTTGCTCAGTTTTATTCCTTGGTGCTTTATTTTCAACGGTAATAATCCCATGACCACCTGATTGGCTAATATAAGTATTTCGAGTTTTAGATAGTTCAGTTAATCGCTTCATCACGGTATATCGGTTCATACCTGTTGCAGGCGTTGGCTTATAACCTTTCACATATAAAGGTACAATTTCAGCACGATGGAACTTACCCTGATCTAACCACACATAAAGTATAAAGCTGTGTTGAGTTGCACTGAAGTTTTGGTCAAAAATAAAATTACCCATAGAATAAGCGATTAATTTACCGTCATATAGTTCTAGTCCTTGGGTAACATGAGGATGGTGAGCAATAGCAAGCGCTGCGCCGTTATCTAAAGCAGTCTTTAACCTTTGCTCAGTAACACCTGTAGGGTTATTGGCATATTCTTGACTGCCATGATATTGCACTATGGTTGTTCTATTTTGATTTACTTCTTGTTTAACCGAATGAGCAATATTATCCATAGAGCCAAACGCTGCACCGCCATGTTGATGATTTGCCGTTTGTGATGGTTCTTTACTGCCTTCCCAACCTACATAGGCTAGCATTGAAAAGTCAGTATTATTTATTGTTTCTTGGTGTGCTTTTAGGGCGTCTTTTTCACTAAAACCAGCACCTGAAAAATCAAGAGTGCTATTTTCTAAAAAAGCAATAGTCGATTTAAGTCCTGAATCCATATAATCGTAAGTATGATTATTTCCCAATGAAACATAATCAATACCTGCCCATGATAATGCATCGAGTATTTCGGGTTGAGAATAAAAAGTAACCGATTTAGGTGCACGCTCGCCAGGTAATGAACTAGCTATTTGAGTTTCTAAATTGACCGCAGCGTAGTCAGCTATGCTCATATAGGGCTTTATATATTTAACAATAGCTTTACTATCCGGCAGTTTACTTTCTAGATTTAGTAGCACCTCGTCGCCAAAATAGGGTTTATAAAAACGACGTCCCATCATGCTATCACCACCAAAAGCGAGCATTACCCGAGAGTCTTTTTTCGCAACGAGCGTTATATCAGTTATTTCTCCATAGTCTTGATTATTTGTGTTTAGTTCGAAATGACTAAACGTTTGAACGCTGTTGAAATAGTTTTTTTTAGTAAGATTAATTTGATATAAATCATTAACCTGTACCTCAATATTAAATCGCCCCGTTTTATCAGAGAGCACCTGCTGCTCACCAACTTTAACGTGAACCCTTGCTATCGGATTATTATTTTCAGCTAAAATTCGACCCTTTATTGTAAATATTTCACTAGCATTAACATTTACAACGAAGCAGCAATGAAGAAACCAGAGAGCTACTAACACGATACGAGACATATACTTTCCAAATAGGGAATAAATTTAATATTAGTATATAGGGATCAGCTTAACATTCTCATTCAATTTGTTCGAAAGTATATAACCTCAGTGTATGTATTAACGCCCTTAATAATATTAACTGGCGCGGGAAAAAGGCATAGGGCTAATTATCAATGTTCGAAACAACATGAAAAAAGTAGACTTTCTCTTTGGGATAAAGCGATGTTCCACAAGCGATTTATGATTGAAACCATCAATGACCATCTAAAAATATTGCGTATATTAAACATTCTAGACACCGCAGTATCAATGGTTGTATGATAAATATGCTGTCAGAATTAATTGCGTATTGTTTGCAGAAAAACAAACCCACATTAAATATGATAGCGCGGGAGGTTAAGCTGATACAAAGTACAGGATTAGTCGTCGCTTAACCCTATCTTATGTTCCTTAATCAAACTCAGCTCATAAGGTCTAAAGCGCAAGGTGATTTAAATAAATATCTGATTAAATTTTTCTTTAGCTAACGCCACTTTCTTTACTTCTCTTGGCGATTTTTTTGTCACTAAAGACAAGTTAAATTGGTAAGTTAACGTACTTGGTTGAATAATTCTGATTTCACCTTGATTAAGCTCCTTCTGAATATAACTTCTTGGCATATAACCTAAATAACGACCGGATAAAATCATCGATTTTCGCGTATCAAATTGATAAGCTTTTGCTGCTAAATTAAGCTTTTTTAGTTGTTCTCGACCGAAAGAGTCAATATCAATCCCTGGATGAACGGCCGGGACTTCTGCTAACATTGCTGCGGTTATTTCACTATCAACTATATTATAGAATTGATGCGTTTTGCCACAACACAAATACACTGGCTCTTGAAACAGTGATGAATAACCCAGGACATCAATTTCTTGATATTGTGGGAAAAGACCCACATGGGCTTTATCATTTAAGAGCTGTTTTTCAATATTAGATATCGAGTCACCATCAAGTACAAGGTGTAAATCCGGGGCACTGTCGTGTATTAACGCGATCACCTGAGCAAGCTTTCGTTCGGTGGTATTATCTAACTTATCGGCGCACAGAATAACCAGCTCGCCACTAAGCTCTTTCCCTAACGTACCAACCAACAAAGAAAAATCATTGAGTGAATCAAATAAATCGATCACGCCTCGATACACCGCTTGTCCATCTTCAGTTAATGAAAAACCGCCTCGCCCCCGTAAACATAACTTAAGTTTCATGCGTGTTTCAAGATTTGACATATGCACGCTAATAGTCGATCGGGTTACCCCTAAGGCTTTTTCTGCCGCTGAAAAGCCGCCATGCTCGACCACTGAAATAAAAATACGTAATAAGCGTAAATCATATTCAGTAATAGGTTTGGGAATAATTGAAAATCCACTCAATGTTTTACCACCATAAAACTAAAGGTTTAATGTTTAGTATTTAACCCGAGTTAACTTTACTATTCAATAGCATTATTCATTTTTTGCATTGGAGAAAATCATGCAAGGCATCCAAGACCCTAAATTAATTAAGCACTTTTCCTATATCAATGGTAGTTGGCACAGCAGCGAAACTGAGTTTGACGTCACTAATCCTGCTACGGGTGATGTTATTGCCAAGGTCAGTAATGCGGGCATTGCTGAAACCGAACTCGCGGTCAAATCAGCAAAAGCAGCATTAGCTATGTGGTCAGAAAAATCAGCGAATGAACGTGCTCACTTATTGCGAAACTGGTTTAATTTAATGATGCAACACCAAGATGATTTAGGGCGAATTTTAACCCTTGAGCAAGGAAAACCCCTTGCTGAAGCGAAAGGCGAAATTGCATATGGCGCGGCATTTATTGAATGGTTTGCTGAAGAAGGTAAGCGAGTTTACGGAGACACCATTCCTGGGCCATCAGCAGATAAGCGCATTATTGTTATTAAGCAGCCCGTTGGCGTTGTTGCTTCTATTACCCCTTGGAACTTTCCGAATGCGATGATTGCTCGAAAGGCAGCGGCAGCACTTGCTGCAGGTTGTACTTTTGTTGTGCGTCCGGCCGCCCAAACACCATTGTCAGCCTTAGCTATGGCTGAGCTCGCTGAGCGTGCTGGTATTCCAGCGGGAGTATTTAATGTGGTTACCGGTGATGATGCACACGGTATGGGTGAGGTATTAACCCAACATCCAGATGTCGCTAAGTTCACGTTTACAGGCTCTACGGCTGTGGGGAAATTATTAATAGCGCAGTGTGCCAGTACAGTGAAAAAAGTGTCGATGGAGTTAGGGGGCAATGCGCCTTTTATTGTTTTTGATGATGCTGATATCGATGCCGCCGTACAAGGCGCTGTCGCCTCTAAATATCGTAATGCAGGGCAAACGTGTGTTTGTACCAATCGCATTTTTGTTCAGCAAGGGGTAATTAAAGAATTTACTGAAAAATTGACGGCTAGTGTTGCTGCGCTCAATATTGGTAATGGCTTAACTGATGGCATAAATATTGGGCCTATGATCTCAAAGTCTGCCGCAGATGGTGTCAATAAACTGGTGACAGAGTCGGTTGCTGCAGGAGCGAAAATAATCTTAGGTGGCAATATTGATCAAGCAGGTGAGAACTTTTACCAGCCAACCATAATGACCAATGTGACCAATGATATGCCAATCGCAGCAAATGAAATATTTGGTCCAGTATCTCCCATTATTTGCTTTACCTATGAAGCCGAGGTAATCGCGATGGCAAATGATAGTCCTTATGGCTTGGCATCTTACTTTTATGCTCGTGATATTGGCCGTATTTGGCGAGTCGCAGAAGGGCTTGAATATGGCATGGTAGGAATTAATGAAGGCATTATTTCAAATGCCGCGGCGCCTTTTGGCGGAATGAAACAGTCAGGAAATGGTCGTGAAGGGTCGAAATACGGTTTAGATGACTACTTAGAAATTAAATATCTCTGCATGGGGGGATTAGATAAGTAATAGCTAACCACGTTATTTGCGCTTTAAATCGACTTAATTGTCAGGAGTGCAGTAAAAAAATCATTATTTATTAATGCAAAAGAAAAATAAATTAGGCGTAACATTATGAACAATGCAGAATTACAAGCAAGAAAAGTAAAAGCCATCGCCCGTGGTCAAGGTAACACGTATCCAGTTTATGTAGAGCATGCGCTAAACTCAGAAATATGGGATGTGGAAGGTAAAAGATACATTGATTTTGGTACAGGTATTGCTGTGTGTAATACCGGCCATAGTCATCCTAAGGTAGTAGCGGCAGTGAAAGCGCAGCTTGATAAATTTAGCCATACTTGTGTCATGGTCAACCCTTATGAAGTGGCGGTTGAGCTGGCAGAAAAATTAATAGCGATTGCGCCGGGGAATTCAGAAAAAAAAGCAATTTTTGTTTCAACAGGCGCTGAAGCCGTTGAGAATTGTGTGAAAATAGCGCGTGCTCATACCGGGCGTCGTGGTGTTATTGCCTTTAATGGTGGCTTTCATGGCAGAACAAACTTAACCATGGCCTTAACAGGGAAAATCACCCCCTATAAAAACTTATTTGGCCCTTTCCCTGGCGATATTTTTCATGCGCCGTTCCCCATTAATTGTCATGGCATTAGTGTAGAAGAATCCCTCAAGACATTGAAAAATTTATTTAAAGTAGATATTGCCCCTACAGATGTAGCCGCGATAATTGTTGAACCTATTCAGGGAGAAGGAGGCTTCTATCAGGCGCCTGCAGAATTTTTACAAGCGTTACGTAAAATGTGCGATGAGCATGGAATTGTTTTAATTGCCGATGAAATTCAAACAGGTTTTGGTCGTACCGGTAAAATGTTCAACTTTGAATATTCAGAGGTTGAAGCTGACTTAATGACCATGGCTAAAGGCATTGCCGGTGGCTTTCCTATTGCAGCAGTAGTGGGTAAAAGTCATATTATGGATGCGCCATTACCTGGTGGTTTAGGTGGCACCTATGGGGGTTCTCCTGTTGCATGTGCTGCGGCGTTAGCAGTGCTTGAGGTGATTGAAGAGGAAAATCTGATCGAGCGTTCAAATCAAATAGGATCAATATTTAACGAACGCTTAAGCCTGTTAAAAAAGCAGTATCCACTGCTTATTTTAGAGGTGAGGAATCAAGGGGCAATGATTGCTATGGAACTTATGATTGATGGTGATGCTGAGCAACCTAATACACAATTAACGCAAGCAATAATTGCTAACGCGGCCAAATACGGTTTAGTGTTATTAGCCTGTGGATTTTACGGCAATGTTATTCGTTTTTTACCTGCCTTAACCATCAGTGATGAATTGGCAACAGAAGGATTAAATGACTTTACGCGCTTGTTTACTGAGCTAGTTTAGTGAACTGGTTTTCTGAGTGCGTTTAGCGAATTATTGAGTTGGAATTTATCGCACATTGCAAAAAAAATGCTTGTGGTTCAAAATGCTAGCTAATAACACGCTTTCAAACGGATTGTGATCTTCCCCCGCTTTAACGGACACCAAAATCTAACTAAAGATGAGGTGTTCTATGCCCCAGTACAATAATCTAAGATGAACTTGGCAGTATTCAAATGAGTTCAAAATTAACGCGGCTCAACTCAGTTTTACTGTTGGCGTTACCATAAAATCCGTTGCTGAAAAACTCGACATACACCCATTTATGTTGTCACAATGGAGAAAAGAGTATCGTGAAGAGATCATTGTGGTGGATAAATATAAAAAGTAGTGGGTCAAAAAAAACCAAAAAAGTGGCAACAGTTTCTTGCAGAGGAACATCAAGCCGATATAGATTCATCGAAAAAATCAGAACGACATAAAAGTTGTAAAGTTACTGGCTTTTTTTGATGTATTTAAAAGTGGCGATTACGATTGGTGTGAACGTCAACTGTGTTCCTGTGCGATAGGAGATATGGAGCTTAAATCAAAAATCTAACACATATTCACAGAAATAAAAGACGCTATGGTAGTCCTCACATATTTAAGACCTTACAAAAGCAAGGATACAACATCGGTAAGAAACGTGTTGAACGGTTGTATCGTGCGCTTGGGCTGATTGCTAGATTGATGTGACTTCTGTGCCGCGTATTTGTTGCTACCATTTGCTTAACGCCACATCGACCAATGATTTCATCAACAGGCTAAATTCAGGTTTACTCAGCTGATTGTGAAACGGTTTATATTGAACATCAGTTTCCGTCAACGTCACAAAATATCGGTGTAAATCTGTCACGGTGCTTACCGATTTATCACCTAGTGCCGTTATTAACGACATGACTAATTCGAAGGGTTTTATTATGCGTTTACGGCTACAAAAACGGCTTGTTTTACCTATTTCGTTAATATTAAAATCGTTAAGCACTTTCGTTATTTTGTTTAACTCAGTATTATGTTTATTCATGCTCTGCTTTTGGGATAGATAGTGGTTTGGCGATTACTATCAGATCAAATTCAGAGCATGAATTCAATTGTTTTATTCCTTAAGATCCAACCTATGAATAGCTATTAGTTAACGTCAACACTGCGCACAAAGTTAGCATTAATAATTTTATTATGAACGACCGCTGTGGTGGCTTAGTTATCACTCAGACTTAACGAAGGATTGGCAAAAAATTATCAGCAAGGTACAGATGTTCTTATCTGTATCAAACGTCTGCTATCAGCTCTAGATCAAAACATACAAAACTTTTCAGTATAAATTCTAAAATGCTAAGGTTGGCTTTGTGGCAAAAGTGAGCGTTAGGTGATTATACCTTCCCAATGTCGACCATCTATTCCCTAGCAACTTATTCTATCGGATTCACTAATTGCTTTAGGCACTAACGTTAATCGTCCGTTGTATTGATGCTAGACTAACACTGACATCTTTTTCAATCTCTCGAGATGTTAAGCCCTCACCATGTAACTTCATTATCTGTAAATGAATAACCTCGGTAATAACATTAGGAAGGCCAAAAGCAGCGGCATAACCATTTTTACGTTCTTTCTTTTTAGCGATGAAAGGTTTATTTATTGGTAGTATTGCTTTTCTTTTCTTATGGTCTACTGGAGTCGTTGGTATAATTTCTTCGACTATTGGTGCTGTTTTCTTATGTTCAATCAATAGCGGTATCGCTTTACTCAGTGCTTTTTCTACAGCACGAGTAATTATACCTTCGAGTTCATCAGGTGTTAAATTAATAGAGTTTTTTTTTGATGATTTCGCTGCGACACCTTGTGACTTTTTAGCTATTATTTTCTGCGACACCTTAGATAACGGACCGAAAACACGTATTAATTCAGTAGTGTCAATTTGTGGTTTACCTAATGTATCTCTTGCCATTGTTAGCTTGCCGTCAGCTATGTATCGCTGAATTGTTCTTCGTGACTTATTTACTAGTAATGCGCTATCAGTAATATTTTGAATAGCCATACAACACCTTTTTATTGTTATTACACTGCGACATATTAGAGGGTTTTATGAGAGGATAGTCAATAATGAACAAAATAAAATTAATACTATTTTTTGGATTCGTGCTACGAATCAATCACACTATATTACTTTAAAATACTATTTATACTTCTAGATACCCAACACCCGTTTTCGTCAACAATTATAGTTTTAAAGTAGCAAACTGAAGCGTAATTGGGAGGCACTGATTATAGATATTTCACATCAATTGAATTAGATGAAAGCTAGCGATGGAACGCCTTGAAAAAGCAGAAATATTATTGGTAGCTATAGAAAAATAAAACCACAAATACGAACGGTATAAACTTTTAATTCAGTGGTTTAAGGGACACGTCAAAAAGATGTGATAGGCATGTTTTACATGTTCGATAGCCCCCTGTGTCACCCATTAGAAAACTCTTGTCAAGGGCAAAGCAATATTCCTTGATCTTTTAATCAATTATTTTAGCCCGTAGGCTTTATCAATTTGTTTGCTGTTATGCACCTAAAAATCTCTTAGTGTAGTGTCAATTAATATGCACCAGTCACCCATATGAATTAAGGCCTTTGTCGTTAGTTATTAAATAGATAACGACAGCCCTTGGCAGTTTTTGCCTCAGAAATCATTTAGTGCCGTACTTTGTCCATGCCGTTAATGATGTTAGCTTGTTAGCTAATCACTTTGACAGAATACTGGTTTACACCTTCGGCGTATCCAGACATTAAGGGCTCAAAGCACAGGCATATCAACCTCGAACAAAAAGTTTTAAAAGGGTCAAGAGGATGTTTAATCAGAATTATGGTTGTACCAACACAGGATAAAAACTCAACCTCTTGATTTGAAGCTAAAGATTATGTCATCATTTTGAATATCCAAATGCTTTATTAACATCAAACTCAACTTGATCTCTCATTACGTAATAGCAGGCTCTCGCTAATTTATGAGCAACTGTCTTTCTTGCAATGACGATAGATTTTTTAGCCAGTTTACGTTGATAGTATCGCTTAACAGTATCGTTAAAACGGATCGCAAAATGAGCAGCCTCTATAAAAGCCCAAGCTAAATATTTATTGCCATTTTTTGTATTTGTTTTACTTTTCTTTTTACCGTTACTGTATCTGCCGATAGCGGAATGGAAAAATTCCAGTTAGAAATTAAAACTCGTCTAACTAGCCTTGAATATATTAGACATTAAAATACTTTATAAAACTTCTTAGTATTGTTTCGGAATATTTTACTTAACCCTTATGATAGGTTTTTATTTATGAAAATCTATCATATTAAGGTTTACTTATGAGCGGAAAATATTCATCAAAACAATTTATGAAAGTAGTTTCAAATGTATTTTTAAATAAATATTTTGAACACGAAAATATTGATTTAGATGTAGACTCTGATCCTCTTCGCGAGCATGACACCGACCTTTTAATTAACGCTATTCTATTGTTAAAAGATATAGCTCGTAGCAATATTGAATCAGACTTTCAGCAAATTCATTCTTTAGCCACGAGAGCGGGAATTAAAGCTTTAACCGCTGTGGCGAAAAAGCATGACAATATTGATTTTAATGAAAAAATACGATCAATCAATGGAATACATAACCAAGCAATGTGGGCTTTTATAAATAATCGTGAATATTGGCAAGATGCATCCATATTATTTGAAGCAAGTAGTATTCAATCATCCACATCCCCAAAGGATGAGCCATTAACTATTATTATTAAATTAACTCAATTACCTGGTGATGAGTTGATGTATTTCGATTTAGACCTGATAAAAAGTAAATCTGAAGGGAAAAGCTCTGTTCCTAATACGTGTAAGGTTGAACAGCGAAAAGAGAACACATTAAAAACATATAGAGCCATTCAGAAAGCCGCTATTAACCTTAAAAAACAACACCCGAGTAAATCCAAATCATGGATTGCACAAAGCATAGCTAAGATGCCAGTAGCACAAGGGAAAAGTTCAGAAACAATTAGAAAAAACATTAATATTTAAATAATGTTGGGCGGAACCTTTCCGCCCAACATATCAATGTAGCTACTTGATCTATAACACATTTTAATCCCTCGCATAAAAACACACTAACACATCAAATACAAAAACTCTTAATAATCAGTTATTTACAGAATTGTTGGTGTTGTTTTTTAGGTTTTTATCGCCCAAATCGCCCATCTAACCTTGTCTCTTTCCCATAAACGATTAAGAGAATTTAACATGGCTTATAAAGTAAATCGCCTACCAGCGGTTAAAGATAAAACAGGTTTATCAAGAAGTAGTATTTATTTACGCATGAGTAAAGGGGAATTTCCCCAAAGCATATCTTTAGGTGATAGAGCAGTTGGTTGGCTTGAAGCCGATATAGAGAAATGGCTGGAAGATAAAATAGCGGCAAGTAGAAAGGCAGGGGGCAACCATGAATAAAGATAAGTTGTTTTTACTTGAAATTTTATTATATATACGATGCGTGCAGTTATCACTTTATATTTCATTTCTTATCCTTTGGGGGATTTATGGCTAAGCGATATAACCCCAATAAGTGCAAAATCAACCGAAATTACTCTATTAGCGAAATAGCTTTATTGTATGACGTGCATAAAAATACGGTTAAAACTTGGCTAAGAAGAGGGCTTAAACGAATTGATAATCAACGACCATACATAATTTTAGGTCGCGACTTAAAACAGTTCATTAAAGATCTTAGAGGCATTAATAAGCGCCCTTGTGAGTTAGGTGAAATTTATTGTATGAGGTGCAGAACACCAAGAAAACCAGAGCAAGGAACAACAACTTTTGATACCGAAACAACAAGGTATGGACGCATAAAAGCAAGTTGTAATGTGTGTAATTCAGCAATGAATAGATACTTTAGATTATCTGATTTAGAAGTATTACAGCGACATTTTGCGGTGATCTTACCGTTGCAACAAAAACGAATAGGTTAGTTGTTTAATAGCCCCGTAAACAGTTCTTTAAATAGTTAAGGTATCAGCATGACAAATCACAATATAAATAATGAAAGAATTAAGCGTAAATATTTTACTTTTATGAAAGAGGCAAAGCGGCATAGTGAGGCATCAATAGACTGTATTGCTAAAGCTATAAGTCGCTTTGAAACATACAATAAATTTAAACCTTTTAACGATTTTCACTTTAATCAAGCGGTCGGTTTTAAAAATAAATTACTTACTCAAAAGAGTCTTAAAACAGGTGAGAATTTGAGTAAGTCGACAATTAATGGAACATGTAACCACTTAAAAGTTTTCTTTCAATGGCTGGCGCAACAATCAGGATACAAATCTCGGTTTAATTATACCGATGCTGACTATTTTAATTTGTCAGAAAAAGACACTCGCATTGCAGGTGCGAAACGTAAAAAACCAGTAGCAACTTTAGAACA
Organism: Colwellia sp. MB02u-9; assembly: GCF_014077085.1. Taxonomy (NCBI): domain Bacteria; kingdom Pseudomonadati; phylum Pseudomonadota; class Gammaproteobacteria; order Alteromonadales; family Colwelliaceae; genus Colwellia; species Colwellia sp. MB02u-9. The sequence goes on along the minus strand of NZ_JACGVF010000095.1, from coordinate 53,793 downwards.
AATAACTCATGTGCTAAATGGCATGGCTAGCAATACCGATATTGAGAAACGGAATAGGGCATTAATGGCATTTACTTTATTAACAGGGGCAAGAGATAGCGCTATAGCATCATTGAGAATTAAGCATGTCGACTTAACTACTGGCTCAGTATTTCAAGATGCTAGGGAGGTAAAAACCAAGTTTAGCAAAACCTTTACCACTTACTTTTTTCCTGTTGGTGAATTGCCAATACAAATATTAACTGAGTGGATGGAGCATTTAAAAACAGAATTACTATTTAGCCATGACGATCCGCTATTTCCCAAAACGAAAGTAGCTAACACTAAAGATAAAAAGTTTAGTGCCTGTGGCGTATTAAAAGAGCACTGGGCTACAGCGAATCCAATACGTGAAGTATTTAAGCGTGCGTTTGAAAAAGCAGGTATACAATACTTTAACCCCCATAGTTTTAGAGATACCTTAGTTAGGATAGGTGAGCAATTATGCCAAAGCCCTGAAGAGTTTAAAGCTTGGAGTCAAAACCTAGGGCATGCTGGCGTATTAACAACCCTGTATAGCTATGGTGATGTGCCTGATTATCGTCAAGCTGAGTTGATTAAAAAACTTAATCAACCTCGCAAAGATCAGGGGACAGATATTGAAGCGCTTATTGAAGCTAAAATTATGAAAATGATGGGTAAATAATACTGTTCTAGAATAATCATTATCGAACGTACATTTTAAGCATAGTCAAAATGTACGTTCATACTTAATTGCTATTGTGTTCATTTTAAGTTGATTTATATTAAGTGTACGTATATTGTTGTGACATCTAAGACTTAAAGTGAACACTTTTTAAGGAATACATATGAGTGGTAAACAAATCGGGTATATTCGTGTTTCGACAATTGAACAAAACACCGAACGACAATTAAATGAAATCCCACTAGATGAAACGTTCACCGATAAGTGTAGCGGTAAAGATACAAACCGACCTGCTCTGAAGGAACTTATAAAATTTGTAAGAAAGGACGATACTGTCCATGTGCATGACATAAGTCGAATGGCTCGTAATACCGAAAATCTTCTTACACTTGTTAAAGAGTTAACTGATAAAGGCGTAAAGCTTATATTTCACAAAGAATCACTAACGTTCACTGGTGAAGATAACCCAATGCAGCAACTAATGCTGACAATGTTAGGTGGTATCTATCAGTTTGAGCGTTCTATGATGCTTGAACGTCAACGTGAAGGTATAGCGATAGCCAAGCTGAAAGGGAAATATAAAGGTAAACCTGTCAATATTGAATTAAATGAAAATATCTGCGCACTTGCAAAATTAGGCACTAATAAATCTCAAATAGCTAAACAGCTCAACTGTTCTCGCACAACAGTTTATAAGGCTATTTCTAACTAGTACGTAATAGTCTAAAGGCTAGGAAATGAGCTGTTCGGAAGCCACACTCAAACCTCCGTTTATTGTTGAAATAATAAAAGCTATGAAGGTTGTCACATAGCGGAAACTTAATTTATTAAAAATATTTGTAAGAACAAATACACTGCAATAATTTTAAAAACCTTGCCTTTTTTATATTCAGCTTCGCTATTATTAGTCTCTTGCCATCTTTTAATAAAAATTAAATCAACTCTTTTCATAGAAAAACTATCGATATAAATGTATACTATTCAATTAGTTAATTTATAAGGAAGTTTAAGTGGAAGTGGAAAATACAAACAAAAAAAATATTGAAACAACAGATTCTTGGTCATGGGGAGAAATCTTTCCACTTTTGATTAAACCAAGGCCAGAAGGTACACCGCCAGCGGGTGAAAAAGAAAAGAAAGCGATCGCGGTAAGTCGAGGGGTAATTCTTTCAGGTTTTATGCTGTGGATGGCTTCAACTTGGCTTCCGTCTGGTTTGCCGTCTTGTGGGTCGGAAGAAAGCTCTAATTTAGTTGAGGAAATAGTTAACGGCTTGCCAATAGTACAAAGGGCTGGTGCGAAATTTGTTGACCTTAAGGCGATTGATGAATTGGGCTTTAATGATAAATCTGAAATTAGATCTTGTTCTGCTACGCTAATCACTACCGCAGGTGAAAATAAGCTCCAATACTCTGTGGAGTGGAAAAACAAAGATGAAAGCAAATATTATATAAATGTAAGGATTTTGTAGTATATTCCATTGGGTTAGGATAAGGAGCCGAAAATTCTGGCTCTTTTAAATGGCCTTTATTTAACCTTAGATTTACTTCCATACCCTACATAAATAAAACCCAACTTCCGATTATTACTTATTCTGCCACCGATAATTACTTGTGCATATTTACATCAATAAATTAGACTTAATTTATCTTTAAAACGTTTGGTGATTGTTATATATGGCGCTTTATCAAATCACAAAGCCAACAATCATCGTATACTTCTTGTTTGAAGTTATCATGGGTGGCATTGTAAATTACAGCAATGAAAATACCTTGCGTTAGTTGCGGAAGTAAAAACACTAAAGTTGCTAAAAAGAAAGATGTATATACGCTTCATTGTTGTGATTGTGAGCAAAATATCGCATTTATTAAATGATGATTAAATTTATGTGTGATGCTTATTTTATTTTCCTATAACTCAACCTTACTTGAAAATACCATTGCTAAAGGTACTGGTTGTAGTTTAAGGTTTTAAATTAATTGATGTTTTAAAAGGGGTTTTTACTTGATTGACAAGGCTAAGTTGGGTTTTTGGGAATTATTTACTTATTTTTTGATTGGTTTATTGATTTCTGTATTCGTTACAGTGTATGCGATTCAATTTGATTATGTTTCATGGGCTAAGTTGGTAAAGTTGATTAAAGACAGTGGTGCTGTAGGTGTTGTTTTTCTTCCTATATTGTTTTTGGTGTTAGGGCTTATATTTGAGCCTTTTAGTAATTATTCCCTTACTTTAATTGAAAAAATACCTTTTTTAAAGCGAAGAGAATCTAGAGGTATCACAGCTCTTGAGCCTTTCCTTACTAAGTATATTTCTGACAAATTATTAAATATACAAAGGTTTAGATACTGTAAAGCTGTAGTAGAGCAAAACTTTCCTAATTCTAATGTGTCTGTGTTTTTAGCTAGGTTTGGATTTTATCGTAGCTTAGGAGTCCTAATGTTGGTTCTTTTCCCTATTACGCTCACTCTGATAGATATTACGCTTTGTTCAGCTTTAACATCATCAATTTATCTATTATTGAGCCTTATATTTATTAAAAGGGCTCAATCATTTAAAGGTCACATGGAGTATGAAGTTTTCTTTAATTTTATTGCCTATAGAGAAAATTTAATTTTTAAGGGTGAAAGCTCTAAAAGTTAATCATATCTAACAAGGAGAAGTTGTAGTGCTAAACCAGAGTATTAATGAAAAAAATTTAAAATTATTAAAAGGTAGGACTTTTCAAAAATTTCTAAAGGGTAATGATAGTGAATCTGCTTTTACTAAAGTATTAGATGATTTGAATAATAAGCTTTCCGATAGTGCTTATGCTTTTGATGATTTTGTCCCTAAAATGGTTAACGGCAAGCCTGGATATGATTGCGCAAATCCAGAGGATGAACTAGTTCTAAAAAAACTGAATGATAATATTAAGCGGTTATTTAAAGTTAAAACTTCAGATCGGCATGCAATAGTTAAGCAAACAATCTCCTTGCTTCAAGACTCACAACCAATTTCAATAATTAGACTGGATATTAAACATTTTTATGAAAATATTGATCGGAATAAAATAATATCTTTCGTAAATAATGAGTGGCTTCTTTCCCATCAAAATAGAATGATTCTTAAATCGTTTAATGAATCAAGTCAAATCACTTCAACACCAGGCTTACCTCGTGGTTTATCTATAAGCTCAACTCTTTCGGAACTAGGTTTGAGGAAGTTTGATTCTAAGGTCAGGAAAATAAAAGACGTTTATTTTTATGGTCGATTTGTAGATGATATGGTTATATTTTGCACTAAAAACCCAGGTGAAATTATCGATGAAATATCGGACTTATTAACAGATCTCGATTTAAACCTTGAGTTCAATGACAAGACTTTTATTTTCAACGCTGAAGCCGATAATAAAAAGACGGAGTTTATTGATTACTTAGGGTATAAAATTAAATTTGAGACATCACCCGAGCAAACTAAACCAAGAGAACTCACCGTTCAGATTAGTGATAAAAAAATTCATAAAATCAAGGATAGGCTTCATAAGTCATTTCGCTCTTACCTTAGGACTAGAACATTTGATTTATTGTTAGCTAGACTGAAGTTTTTAACTGGAAATCAATATATTATCGGAGATATAGATAGGACCAAGTTAAAGTCTGGTATTTATTACAACTACCCTTTGTTGACAACAAACTTTCAGCTTAAGCAGTTAGATACATTCTATCAAAAATTAATTATCAGTAAGGCACCTCATATAGAAAAATCAATGTCGATGATTAAAAAACACAATTCCACTGGCGGTGTTAAAAAGAACTCAAGGCTTCAGCAAATTCAAAGAATGTCTTTTTCGTTCGGATTTGAGCAAAAGATAATGAACTCTTTTGATAGAAAAATTAGTCGAAAAATAAAGGGATGTTGGTAAATGGCTAAAATAAAAATAGATAAACATGATTATTTAAGGGTGATGCTTACAGAAACCTTACCTTACGAGGTTCCTATCACGTTCCTTAACGAGGGCTTTTACTTTTATTTGAAGGAGCTTGATAAAAATAAGAGGAGTGGCTGTAAATCAGTTCAACCGATAAACCAATTTGTATCGTCTTTCTTTAACTACGACGATTATACAAAACCTTATAATTATCGAATAAACAAGAATTCCACTAGTAAACGATTGTTGTCGGTGCCACACCCTACAATCCAGCGCAAGATGACTGATTTTTATAAAGAATATGATTCATTGATAACGGAGTTGTGCAGTAAGAGTCCAATATCCTTAAGGGCACCTTTCAGGGTTGCTGGTCGTTTTTATGAAAAAGAATTGGTTAATTACGATGATAAGGGCAACGTCGGTCGTGTTGAGGAAATAGAAACGGAGACGGATGCTTTCGAAAAAACATCTGTTTATGCTAGCTCTTATTTTACATATCGAAAATACAATTTTTTATACAAATATTATGATTCATACGAATCGCATAGAATAGAGAAGAAATTTGAACACTTAACCCGATTCGATATTTCAAAGTGTTTTCATAATATATATATCCCCACATTATCTTGGGCAGTAAAAACAAAAGCATTTTCAAAAAAGCATAAAGGTGCATATTCGTTTGAAGGTAAATTTCAGAAGATCATGCAAAATGCAAATGATTTGGAGTCAAGTGGAATCATCGTCGGGCCTGAGTTTTCTAGAATATTTGCAGAAATAATTTTACAAGACATCGATTTAAATATAATTAACAGAATAAAAAATGAGCTGGATTTACACTTCGGTAGTGATTATACAATTCGTAGATATGTTGATGATTATTTTTTATATACACCTAACACAACTATACCCAACAAGGTATTAGTGCTGGTTAAAGATGAGCTTGAAAAATACAAACTGTACATTAATGAATCAAAAACAGAGTTCTTAAGTGTGCCCTTTATTACTGGGCTAACCATTGCAAAAATGGATTGTAGCTTGTTAGTTAGGGAGTTATTCAAGGGTTTTAATAAAGAGTCCGATGAGCTTGGCTCAGAAGAATTGCATATTAAACTGAATAACCCAGGTAGAGAGTCAAACCGGTTTATTAAAAACTTAAAGAGAGTGGTTAAGGATAATGATGTTAGTTATGAGAGCCTTTCGGGGTATACATTAGCTGAGATTCGTCGTCGATTATTCAAGCTTTTAGAGGATGAACGAGTAGTAAAATCAATTTTTGAGGGGGACTCTACAACAATTCAAAAAGTAATGCTTTTGGTGATTGAAATATCTTTCTTTGTTTACAGTATGGATATTAGAGTTCGAACTACTTATATAATTACTCAGTTAATAGTTCGCTTAAACGATATTACAAAAAATAAAACGGCAGAGTTTAAAGATGAAATAAGAAAGAAAATTTATGATGAATCGAACCTGTTACTTTCAAAGATGTTAATGAAAGATAAAGCAAATAGTATTGAAACACTTAACTTACTTATTGGTATAAGAACGAATATTGACGATTACCCTATTAATAATGCCAAACTTTTAGATTTATTTAATCTAGAGAAAACTAGTGATGATGCAATTAAGTTTATCAAAAGTCACAATGAAATTGGTTACTTTCAGGCAATGGTTTTGTCTGGTTTTATAAGAAAATCTCAGCCTATTGTTACGAAGTTTTTAGAAGACTATATTTTTAATATCCTGAATTCCGCAGAAGATGTTCAGCATAATACTGAGTTAACTTGTATGTTCTTTGATTCAATTAGTTGCCCTTATTTCTCTCAGGAATTTAAAATTAAACTTATATCAATATTTTCATCAATTATTCCTGAAGAGCTTGAAGTTGAGAGTGTTCTTATCTTTTTAAGCACAAGAGAGTGGTTTTTTACCTGGAAAGATAATAACTTAGCCCAAGTGTTAATGAAAAAAGAATTGCGTAGCCCTTATTAAGTATTTACACTTAGAGTGTTGGGACGTTCTGTATTGTAAGTTGTTTTTTTAAAGCTTCTTTCACTGCTGCCAGGCGCAGCTCACACGCTAGGATATAGAATTACCAACAACTCATTTAATAAAAGAGAGCATTTATGCTCTCTTTTTGCATTATAAAAGATATGATTTGGCTTTACGAACAGCCATTCTAAGGGCATGTCTTGTGGGTTTTATATTGTAAAGCCAAGCTAACTCATTGAAAAAATAGTTCGTCATTATTGGTGTGGTACAGGTTATAAATAGGGAAATAAAGAATGAATACAGAAAGTACTCACAATAGTCAAAGCAATCCAACTCAAGAAGATAATAACGTAATTTCAAGGATAAAAAATCTAGACCTTATTTGGCTCTTGCAGCCCTACTAACTATTGGGATAGCTTTGTATCCATTATGCATAGACTATAAAAGCGGTAAGTGGGATGGAAAATTAGATGTTAAAATAGACGCCAACCTTAATGAACTTGACCCGACATATATATTTTATTCCCTGCCAGAAGATGCATTATTAAACGTCAACTAACTTGTACGATCAAACATTTAACAAGTAAGAATCATTATTTGTGCGTCCGGTTATTGAAATTAGTACACAAAGTAATCGTTAATCATATTTGGTCGCTATTGGTGGTTATGGTGTTGATATGTTCCTCTTGAAATACACGATTAAAGCTAGCTGATTGGCTCTTTTTTGAGTTGTAAGCTATTTCCCCTACCCTTGCTTGCTTTTCTAAATTGGACTGCTTAGAACCAACTATAGGCACTATTGATATTTTAAAATTGAAATTAAAAATATTTATGATTTATTTTTGGAGCGCGAGCGACACTTTATAGATAATAAGATAGTGTTTAGATAAATAGATAATACAGATAGCGTACATTATTTGAACAGCAACAAACCCTTTGTTTATATGGCCTACAGGTTGATTCGGCCTTTCTTGTGACTATGCGAACGTACGCCTTTTACTATGCGAACGTACGCTTTTAACTATGCGAACGTACGCATTGGACTATGTGAACGTACGCTTTTTGCTATGCGAACGTACGCATTAAAAGCCCTAAAAAATCCTTAAAACACAGCTTATACACGGTTAATAACAGCTTGCCCACAGTTTATTCACAAAAGCTATTGATAAGGCTGTTGATGATCGGGATTATTGCTGATTAATTGGTTTTTATGGGGTTATTGGCACGTAACACCAAGTAAAGGATATTTTCATGATAGAACTAGCTTTAAAGCGAACTGTTTGGTGCGTAAAAGCGATAACTGGCCCTTTTGTCGTGAGTTGTCTATGTTTTACTGTTGAGGCGCTTAAATTGACTCATAGGTGATGATACAAATTCTTGGTTAACTACTACAAATTATTTGTATTAATGATACATATTTTTGGGGTTCTGTCGCAAACTCAAATTCCGCAGCCTAAATTGAAGGTGTCGCTCTACTCAGAGACAACTATGCTGCAAGCGAATAAAATTGCTCCCATACTGCTTTATATTCTGAGTCAATCATCTGTCCTTGCTTAAGCATCGAGCAAAGCTCAACACCCGCTAATGTCGCTTCTGCTCTAGCCCAAGACTTCCATCCTAAACATTGGTGCATTTTACCTTTCACTTTTCGATGACTCTGCTCGACAATAAATGCTCTTGCAGCGGGCTCATCACGTGTTTCACTCAAATAAAAATCAACAATAGCGCCATGTTTATCAACCGCTCGATAATAGTAAATCCATTTCCCTTTAATTTTGATATAGGTCTCATTCATTAGCCACGAATCTGTCACTTTACGTTTTCTTGTTCTAAAATTGGCTTCAAGTGGTGGGCTATACTTGATCACCCAACGATTTAAGGTGGAGTGGTCAAAATGAATATTTCGCTCAGCAAATATTTCTTCTATTTCACGATAACTTAGCTTGTAGGCCAAGTAGTATCGAAGGGACTGCAGAATAATTTCTTTTGGATAATGTCGGCCTGAAAAATTGAGGGTCATAATAATAAGAAGTGATCAATAATCGTTAGATCATAAACTATTTCCTCTATTTGCGAAAGAACCGATCCGAGGCATACAGTATTGAAGACAATGCCAGATCTGTTGAAGTGTTCAATCAAAAGCCGCTGTTAAACCCAATCTACCCGGTCGCTCAAACCGGCCATTCGACAGTAACTTGTGCTTACTCTGTAGTAGAGATTGCAAGTTATGCTGTTAAACAAATTACACAAAGTAAAAGCACCGTTCGATTGACTGTTATGTAGACATTTGAAGTTATATTGGGGGCGAAAGCCTTATATTTAATACTCTACTTTATGTGGAACTTAGGTAATTTTAATGTCCACTTTCCCAGCTATGCCTCATAAAATAAAGCTAGTTATGGCTATTGGCACTTTAAAAGCTAAACTAAATTTGTAGGAAAAAATCCAGTTTTTCTGAATGTGATCAAGCAAAGGGCTTAATGCAGGGTATTTAAAATCAGCCTTATTTTATTTTATTTTATTTTATTTTAAATCAATGGCCTGTATTGGTGTGGGCGGCATGATGTATGTCGCCCAATGTCAAAAGACTACAAAACTTTAAGTATTCATAAATTAAACTACTTTTAAATGCTTAAGGTTATCTTCAAAACTAGTTTTTCCACTTGCTGCTGTTTCAATGTGTTGTGACCACCAGCACATTAATATGCGCCTACGTTCAAGGTATTCAGCTCGATTATAAGCACGGCGTACTTCATTTTTATCGACATGGGCAAGGGCGGCTTCTATAACATCAGGATCATGACCTTGTTCATTTAGTGTTGTACTGGCTAAAGCGCGTAAGCCATGGGCCACTAACTTGTTTTTATAACCCATACGACCTAATGCTTTATTTGCTGATTCAACATTACAGTGTTTATTGTGATCAATGTAAGAAGGGAATAGGTACTTTCTATCACCGCTCAGTGGTTTTAATCGTGTTAATATTTCAATGGTTTTTGGTGTTAAAGGGACTTTATGTTCTAGCCTCATTTTCATTCGTTCGGCAGGTATTGTCCAAAGCTGATTTTCAAAATCAATTTCAGACCATTGTGCTTTCGCGCTTTCACTAGGGCGAGTCATTGTATGTAATTGCCACTCTAGTAAACATCGTGTGACTAATTTTATGCTGGCGTAACTTATGTCACTCATTAGCTTACCAAGTTCGTTTGGTCTAATAGTTGCCATATTAGTTACTTTAGGTGCTTGAAAGGCGCTACGGATGCCGGTTAAAGGGTTATGGTGAAGTATTCCAACATTAACAGCATGATCCATCACATTGTTTAAATGACCGATTATTTTACCTGTAGTTTCTAAGTTACCTTTTGCCGCTAATGGTTTTAATGCATCAATAGCTTCAGGCGCTAATATCTTATCAATGGGTCTATGACCAAGCTTAGGGAATACGTGGTTTTCAAACTTTCGCCATAGGCTTCTAGCGGTAACTTCAGCAACGGTCGTTTTTTTGATGGCAAACCAGTCAGTCGCTACAGTCTTGAAAGTATTGCTGGCGGAAAGTAATTGTTCTCGATGTTTATCATCTTTATATTCTTTAGGATCTATATTCTGTGCAATAAGTTCGCGAGCATGATCACGCTTTTTTCTAGCATTGGCTAATGATACTTCTGGGTATGAGCCAAAACCGATACTTGTACGTGCTTTTGTATGGGGCTTGTAGTAATCGAAGATCCAAGTTTTAAAGCCGTTAGGTTTAACTCTTAATAATAAACCGCCGCCATCACTAAGCTTATAAAGCTTATCTTTTGGTTTGGCTTGTTTTACTTCTGTATTGGTTAACGGGTTTGTTAATTTGGCCATTTGGAGTACCGCTACTTATTGGATTTATCTGGTACTCCCAAAAGTACTCCTAAAAAGTGAGGATGTCACGGAACGTTATGATATAGCTTAAGGTATAAAAAAACCCGCAACAGCCTATTTATATGCTATTTCGGGTCTTTTTGGGTTCTTAATAAACCCTAATATGGTGCTCGCTACTGGACTCGAACCAGTGACACCTTGCATGTCATGCAAGTACTCTAACCAACTGAGCTAAGCGAGCGTTACTTCTAAGTAAAATTGTTGAGTGACTCAACGAGGCGCTATGTTAGCGATCTGTTTTAGCAAGTGCAAGCAGTTTTATCTAAAATATGATGCGATTGCTGTTTAATTCAGCACTGGGTATTGTGCTTGCTTATTTAAGCAACAAATAGCTCAATAAAAGTTACACGCTATTTTAAATAGTCTAAAAGCAAGGCGTTAGAGTACCAAGCTAAAAACACTCGATTAACTTTCCAAGGCTGCGTGTTGATCAAAGCGCTTTTGCACTATTTTTAAGCGCCAAGCCAACAACACGGCCGCTACTGTTAAGCCAGAAATAAAGCCTATCCAAAATCCATAAGGACCTGATGCTGGTGCTACCCAATCGGTTAAGCCCAGTATTGAACCAAAAGACAAACCGACAACCCAGTAGGAAAAGAAGGTGATATACAAAATCGACTGTGTGTCTTTATAGCCACGAAGTGCACCCGCTGAAATAACTTGTATGGCATCGGAAAACTGAAATAAAGCCGCTAAAAACATTAAGCCAGCGGCAAGTTCAAGTACTTCGGTATCTGTGGTGTAGATGGTGGCAATTTGTGTGCTGAACAATAAGGTAATGGCTGCGGTTACTACCGCAATAACCAGTCCTAAAATAACCGAATACCGGCAGAGTTCCTTGGCTTTTTCAAAGTTTTTATTGCCCACTTCAAAACCCACTTTTATCGTCACTGCCATCGCTAAACTTAATGGCACCATAAAAACCAAACCAGAAAAGTTAATGGCAATTTGGTGGCTGGCAACAACATTAGCGCCAAAGGGTATAAGTATTATGGCTACCGCGGCAAATAAGCTTACTTCAAAAAGTAATGAAAATGCTATCGGTGTGCCTAAAGCTAATATGATTTTAATTTCTGACCATTGTGGCCAATAGAATTTGCTAAACAATGGCGCGTGTTTTAGATGTTTTGAAAAATAAGCATAGGCAAGCATGCCAATAAACATCACCCAGTAAACAATGGCTGTGGCAATACCACAACCCGCACCACCGAGTGCAGGCATACCAAACTCACCATAAATAAAAATATAGTTGGCGGGTATGTTAATTAACAAACCTAATATGCTAATGATCATGGTTGGGCGAGTAAAAGATAAACCTTCTGAATAATTACGTAAGACCAAATACAGACAATAGCCTGGGCCGCCCCAAACAATGTAACCTAAATAGTCAAACATTAAATGTTTCAGTTTAGGCTCCATCGAAATAGAGTCGATTAACATAGGAGTGGCAATGTAGTAGAGAATAATGATGATTATCGAGAAAAAAACCGCTATCCAAGCGGTTTGATAACTGGCTTTTGCCACTTGGTCAAACTGTTTGGCCCCCGATAATTGCGAAACAATACTGGCCAGTGCCATCACAAGACCTGATATGGCTAAAATTAAGGGCAACCAGACACTGCTAGCTACGGCAACGGCGGCCATATCAGTGGCACTAACACGACCCGCCATAACAGTATCGGCAAAACCCATTAAATTTTGGATCAATTGGGCGATTAAAATGGGATAGGCCAATTTCATTAAATTTTTACTATTGGAAAAAAAACGATTTATGTTCATCAAAGCGATTATATCATTAGGTTATTCTTGCTAAGATAGCAAAAAGTAGAATATTTGTTGGATGATATATGTTTACCGGTATAGTGCAATCACAAGCTGAAGTAATTGCGATAATGCGTAAAAATAATGCGATAAGATTAAAAGTTGCGTTAGAGACCCCGCTGATAGCTAATCTTGAAATTGGTGCGAGTGTGGCGATAAATGGTGTTTGTTTGACCGCTGTTGAGTTTGGCCATTTAAGTGATGATAGTAGCTTTAGTAGCTTTATAAGTTTTGATGTTATTGATGAAACGTTACGAGTGTCTAACCTTGCTGATATTAAACTGGGTACACAAGTTAATGTTGAGCGTTCGTTAAAAATTGGCGATGAAATCGGTGGTCATATGCTCAGTGGCCATGTTCATACGCAAGCTGTTTTAGCTAATCGTATCGATAGTCAGGACAACTGCACGTTAAGTTTTACCATAGCGCCTGAATATCAAAAGTATATATTTTCCAAAGGTTTTATCAGTATTAATGGTATTAGTTTAACGCTAGGCGCTGAAGTAGGAGAGTTATTTTCAGTCTATCTGATACCCGAAACTTTAGCGCGTACCAATTTACAGAATGCGGTGATTGGCGATAAAGTGAATATTGAACTTGATCAACAAACTATGACGATTGTTGAAACAATTGAACGTATGAAACTAAGTAGGAATTAGTTTTAACGCAAGCATTTGTTATACGCGCATGTGACTTGCTAGTACTCACCTCTGGCTAGTACGCACCTAAAGTGCAGTTAACGGTTGGCGGGTCAGTACCTAGTAATGTCACTTGCTTGTTAGGTATTTATTTAACAGGATAATAGTGAGTTTAACTCACTATTATCCTAACAAAACTAAGGTTTAACAAAACTAAGGTTTAAAAAAACTGTTCATTATCACTACCCACTCCTAATAGAATTTTTTGATGATACTCGTCAATATGTAAATTCAAGTGCATTTCCATGCAACAAGCGGGGCATTCATCATAATAATCTTGATCACCTGCACTAGTGTCTAAGGCCAAATGTATAGGGTGGCCGCAATGTGGGCATTCAATACGTTGTTCTTTAATCTTATGGGGCATGACGGCTCCTAGATTTGAAGCTTGAAGGATTGTACGTTTTAGTATGAACATTTTTAGCTAAAGCGCGAGTTATTCAGGCTAAATATCGCCCAACATACTTGCCACCGCAGGGCGAAACACTGTTTGGGTAAAGCCCTTAGTTAGTGAAGGTAAAGCGCGTGGTAAACTGTTGGCAATGTTATGCGCGAAATTAATCAACTTCAGTGATTAGATGATTAATTTTATTGGGTACACCATCCCATTGCTCTGCATCAACAGGTGCAGGAATAATTTCGGTGATCACTGGCCATATTTTTGCCAGTTCAGCGTTGAGCTCAATAAAGTCTTTTTGATCTTCTGGCACATCATTTTCTTGATAAATCGCGCCAACAGGACATTCAACAGGGCACAAGTCGCAATCAATACATGAGTCAGGATTAATAACTAAAAAATTGGGTCCTTGATGAAAGGCATCAACAGGACAAACTGCAACACAATCAGTGTATTTACATTGAATACAATTATCAGTAACTACAAACGCCATTTTATTCCGCTTATTTTATCTTATTGAGCTATCAAATCGACTAGCATTACTACTATGAAAGGCCAGATCATACCTAGCTTATAAACAAATTCAATTATTGTTTTAGCTTTGTATTTGGTATCGCTAGTACTATCAGGTAAAATAGCGCCAATTTTTACCCTAGTCTCGCTTTGGATACACGATATGTTGCGTTTAACTAACGTCAAATTACCACTAAATCATCAACCGGAAGAATTAGAGCAAGTTATTCTTGCAACATTAAAAATCACCGCTGAGCAGCTTACCAGTTTTTCAATCTTTAAACGTGGTTACGATGCACGTAAAAAGAGTAAGATCATTTTGATGTATACCTTAGATGTAGAAACAACAAAAAATGAACAGCTTATCGCTGAGAATATCAATGATCAAAACATTAAAGTTAGCCCTGATACAAGTTATAAGTTTGTTGGTCAAGCACCCGAACATTTAACCGAGCGGCCAGTGGTTATTGGTATGGGGCCTTGTGGTTTATTCGCGGGCTTACTCTTAGCACAGATGGGCTTTAAACCCATTATTTTAGAGCGCGGTAAAGAAGTACGCCAGCGTACTAAAGACACTTTTGGCTTTTGGCGGAAAAAAATTCTTAATACTGAGTCCAATGTGCAATTTGGTGAAGGTGGTGCGGGTACATTTTCTGACGGCAAACTCTGGAGCCAAGTTAAAGACCCAAAGCATTATAGTCGCAAAGTATTACATGAGTTTGTTGATGCCGGCGCGCCAAGTGAAATTCTATACGTTAGTAAGCCACATATAGGTACCTTTAAATTGGTCACCATGGTAGAACAAATGCGGGCAGAAATTCACCGTCTTGGCGGCGAAGTACGTTTTGAACAACGTGTAGACGATATTCATTTTGCCGAAACGCAAGATGACAACGACAATAGGCAAGTGACCGGTTTAACTTTATCGACAGGCGAGGTAATAAACACTAAACACATTGCTTTGGCTATTGGCCATAGCGCACGTGATACTTTTACTATGTTGCATGAAAAAGGTGTCTTTATAAAAGCTAAACCCTTTTCTGTTGGCTTTAGAATTGAGCATGAACAATCAGTTATTGACGATGCTCGTTTTGGCGAAAATGCCGGCAACCCTATTTTAGGTGCGGCTGATTACAAACTTGTTCATCATTGTAAGAATGGCCGTTCAGTTTATAGTTTTTGTATGTGCCCTGGTGGCACAGTAGTTGCCGCTGCGTCAGAACCAGGGCGTTTAGTTACCAATGGCATGAGCCAATATTCACGCCATGAACGTAATGCTAATAGTGCTATTGTCGTCGGTATTACACCAGAAGATTATGACGAAAATGGTAGCAAGGACAACGTACTTGCGGGCATTGAGTTTCAGCGTCGCTTAGAAGAAGCGGCCTTTAAACTGGGTGGCGAAAACTATGATGCCCCTGTACAGCTAGTGGGTGATTTTCTTGCTGGACGAAAAAGTGGCGAGCATGGTGTGGTAGCGCCATCTTATAAGCCTGGTGTTAAATTCTGCGATTTAAGTGAAATTTTACCTGACTACGCTATCGAGGCTATTCGTGAAGCATTACCGGCATTTGAACGAAAAATTAAAGGTTTCTCGATGGCTGATGCAACATTAACCGCTGTTGAAACACGGACTTCGTCGCCGATTAGTATAACCCGTGATAAAGACAGCTATGAGAGTTTAAATACCAAAGGGCTATATCCGGCGGGTGAAGGTGCCGGTTATGCGGGTGGTATTTTGTCTGCGGGTATCGATGGTATTAAAGTCGCTGAAGCCATGGCGCTTTCGATGCTGAAGCATTATCAATAAAATGTTAACTGCGATTGCTTAACTCATCAAAGTGAATAACCTAGCTTGATGAGTTAGTTAAGCCTTTAGTTAGGCATTAAGTTAAAGCTAAAGCCTCGGCTTATATTTCATGCTAGCGTTTGAGTTGTACAGAGTTCACAAGCGCTTTACGATTACTGCATTTCTTTAATATCATCGTTAACTTGTTGTTGCCACTTACTTTGAGGTAATTGGCTTTGAATATTGTGTAGTGTGGTCCAAATGCCATTCAGTGTCATGGGTTTGGTTAGCCAGAGTGGAATATTACCTTTAGGGTCAACCATAAACTGGTAAGTTATTGCTATGCGGTCAGCGGACATTGGCACTATTGTCCAATGGGCGCTAAGTACGTGCATACGTATCACATCTTGGTTTTTTTCTATGGCATTACTAGCGTCTTTAACCGCAATCTCAATCGATAAATCCTCGTTTTGCCAATAACGAGAGTGGGCCACTATTTCACGTGCTGAAATTGGCCATAAGCCTTTAAATCGAGTAATAAATACACTTTCGTTTTTTGAACTTTGGCTAATGCATTTAGCGGACTCTACATTGTCTAGCCAATGTGGAACCTGCTTAAAATCTTCAATAAAATAGATAAAGCCCGTTAAAGTTGAATTAACCTTAGCCTGTGCCTTAATTTCAATGACATCGTCATATTGACTAGCACGATAAAAAACACTTAATTCACTATTTTGCTTCCAAATGTTCCATGACGATAAATCATTTGCTTGAACATTATTGCTTAACAGCAGCAGGGAAATTAGTAGACAGTCACTTAAGCGCCTTAAATAAGTAACTGAGAAAAATATAACGCTGAGATTAAAAGCTTGAGGCAACTAACTATTCCCTATCATAACGTATTGCTGGTATAAACTGTGTTTGTGCAATAACGTAATTAAGAAAACACTAGTTCATCGGTTTAATTATTTTTGATTGATTGGGTTGCCATACACCGGCACCGTTGTGCGCAAGATGATTCATGCCTTGATTTAATACTTTATTGCCAACAATAGTTGAATTTTCAGGATGACTAATTAAAAATCCTTGGATATATTTAACCCCTAAAGACTTTAATAATTCTAGCTGTATACTATTCTCTATCCCTTCAGCGACTACTTTTAAATCAAGTTGATAGGCCATGTCGATGATTGATTTTAGTATTTTCTTATACTTAATACTACTAGTGGCTTCATTAATAAACATTTTATCAATTTTTAAAATATCGACAGGTAATGTTGCCAATATTGCTAATGAGCTAAAACCTGTACCAAAATCATCAATAGCAATAAAAACACCTTCTTGGCGAAGTTGCTCTAATTCTGTGATAATTTCATCTGATATATCAAGGAAGCAAGACTCGGTAATTTCAAGCATTAATGACGAAGGTGGTAGTCCGGTTTTTACCAGTGTATCCATAACCCACTGATAAATTGGACGATGCTTAAGTTGAATAACAGAAACATTAACAGAAATTTTGGTTTTTTTCATGCCGGCGTTATACCAAGCAAACATCTGACGACAGGCTTCATTTAATATCCAATCACCTAGTGGCAATATTTGATTAGACTCTTCTGCGATCGGTATAAACTCTGTCGGTGAAATAACACCTTCCACTGGGTGCTGCCATCGAACAAGTGCTTCAAAATAACTGATGACACAACCTTCAACATGAATAATAGGTTGGAAGGTTAAAAAGAAGCTGTGGTTAGATAAGGCTTGTCTCATCTCTTCCAATAAATAATGATAGCGCCTTAATTGGCTACCCATTTCAGGAGAGTAAATTCTATAAACGCCACGTCCATCTTTTTTAGCACGATACATTGCCACATCAGCTAATTGTACTAATGTATTAGGTTTGCTGGCACTTTCAGGGTACATAGCAATACCTATGCTAGCACTAATTTTAATCGTTTTATTACCTAAAGTGAATTCACGTTCTAGTTCTGATAAGACAAATTTTGCAATATTAATAGCACACTCTGAATTTTCTATATCAAAAAGAAAAATAGTAAACTCATCACCACCAAGTCTAGCTAAGTTTTTTTCGATACAGTTACTTGATTGGCTGAAATTTAGTTTATTACTGCGAACAAGTGAGTTTAGTCGCTCAGCAACTTGGATCAGTACTTCATCACCGAATGAATGGCCAAACGAGTCATTAACTTGTTTGAAGCCATCAAGGTCAATAAATAATAGCCCACTTTTTATTTCTTTACTCTGTGTTAACTGCTCTTCAATATGTTGCAGGAAAGTGTGGCGATTAGTTAACTTTGTTAATGCGTCACAAAAGGCACCTTGCTCAGTATCTGTTTTATATTGCTTTGCATATCGTGCTATATCTTTTAACGCATAGTTTAGATTAGCTAATACAGAATATTCTGGTTTGTATGAATGCTTTTCACCAAAGGTATGTGCTATGCCATCAGTAATAGCACAAATATCTTTTAATTTACTTTTTTGATAATTCAAAATTAAAAAGCCAGCGATAAAACCAATCACAAGTAGCGCTAGGGAAGGATAAAACACGGCTAATGCAATGTTAAATAAAATGAAATTTAATGGTGTTACTAACCAGTTATCATTCTTTTTTACTACTTTAATAACCAGCTTCTGCTCATTATCTCTAGCTAAGTTATCAATCAGTAAAATATGACTTAAATAGCCATCAACATCAGTTAATTGTTGTTGAGGTAATTCATAAGCAATATCAGGTTGGCTGTGATGAAAAGACGCTACTTTTTGAGATAAAATTGAAACAAAAAATATATAAACAATAGTGAAAAATAATATAGTCAAAAGCGTGGTTGTTTGCCAATATTTAGCGGTAGATTTATTCATACTTTAATATTCCGTCATCAGGAAGCCGCTACAATTAGTCATATTGCTTCTACAATACTACTGACTAATATTAACATTAGGTTACATTTTACTTTTGTTTTTTTACATGTAATCAACATGTTTATACATACGAGTAACTTAATTGGGTCGCCATCATATCCACACTTGTTTATTTTATCAAGCCGTTACGGGCTTTCAACTATAATATTATGGATGGGTAGCGTGGGGCCTAATAGGAAACGTTATACTAACTAGTGTAACTAATGCATACAATATAAATAACATATTAATAATAAAACTGAGTAACATAAATTTACTTTTTATGCCCAATGATAGCGTCAACGCTGTACTTAAAATTTATTTTCGGTTACCCTACGGCGAAATTTTATTGCGGGTTGTTAACACTTAAGTAGCGAAATACTCAAACGTTAATGGCTAAAAAGACAATATTAACCAATTAATTTAATTGCCAAAATAATTTAATTCAAGTGACACTTCGTATGTGCCACCACTGAACAAAGGAAAATACATGCCTGTTATTACGCTTCCCGATGGTAGTCAACGCACTTTTGAACAAGCTGTCTCTGTTATGGCTGTTGCCTTAGATATCGGTCCTGGTTTAGCAAAAGCCACCATCGCTGGTCGCATTAATGGTGAGTTGGTCGATGCTTGTGAATTAATTAAAGAAGATGCAGCGTTACAACTTATCACCAGTAAAGATGCGGAAGGTCTTGAGATCATTCGTCACTCGTGTGCGCATTTATTAGGCCATGCTATTAAGCAGCTATATCCAAATGTGAAAATGGCGATTGGCCCAACGATTGAGAATGGCTTTTATTACGATATTGACCTTGAAGAATCAATTAGTGAAGACGACTTAGCCAAAATTGAAAAACGTATGACAGAACTTGCTCGTACGGGATATGAAGTTGTTAAGAAAACAGGCACGTGGCAAGACGCTTACGATGCGTTTACTGAACGTGGTGAAACTTACAAATTACAAATTCTTGATGAAAACATCGAGAAAACAAATACGCCTGCTTTATATTACCATCAAGAATACATTGATATGTGTCGTGGCCCTCACGTACCTAGTATGCGTCATTGCCATCAGTTCAAGCTGATGAAAGTAGCTGGCGCTTATTGGCGTGGCAATTCAGACAACAAAATGTTGCAACGTATTTACGGCACAGCATGGGCGGACAAAAAACAATTAAAAGCCTATATCGTTCGTTTAGCAGAAGCTGAAAAGCGCGATCACCGTAAAATTGGTAAAACCTTAGATCTTTTCCATTGGCAAGAAGAAGCGCCAGGTATGGTGTTCTGGCATAACGATGGTTGGACAATTTATACTGAGTTAGAGAAATTTATTCGTGAAAAATTACATGAATATGATTACGACGAAGTTAAAGCGCCAATGATGATGGACCGAAGTCTTTGGGAAAAATCAGGTCATTGGGATAAATATGCTGATGGCATGTTCACCACTGAATCTGAAAAGCGTGAATACGCGATAAAACCAATGAATTGTCCGGGTCATGTACAGATATTCAATCAAGGTTTAAAGTCTTACCGCGATTTACCCTTACGTATTGCTGAGTTTGGCTGTTGTCATCGTAATGAGCCATCAGGTTCTTTACATGGCTTAATGCGTGTTCGTGGCTTTACGCAAGATGACGCCCATATTTTTTGTATGGAATCGCAAGTTCAAGCTGAAGTGAAAAAATGTATTGAAATGGTTTACGACGTATATGGTTCATTTGGTTTTGAAGATGTCGTGGTTAAATTATCCACTCGTCCAGAAAATCGTATCGGTAGTGATGAAATTTGGGATAAAGCTGAAGCCGGTCTTGCGCAAGCATTAACCGACAGCAACATCAAATTTGAGTATTTACCGGGTGAAGGAGCATTTTATGGTCCTAAGATTGAATTTACTTTAATGGACTGTTTAGGTCGTGCTTGGCAATGTGGTACAGTGCAACTCGATTTTGCTTTACCAGAGCGTTTAGGCGCAACTTATGTTGGTGAAGACAACGAAAGATATATTCCTGTCATGATTCACCGAGCTATTTTAGGTTCACTTGAACGTTTTATCGGAATTTTAATTGAAGAGTTCACGGGGAAATTTCCAACGTGGTTATCTCCAATTCATGCAACTGTGATGAATATTACGGGCAAACAAGACGAATATTGTGAAAAAGTTGTAAAAAAACTAAAAGAAAGTGGATTTAGAGTAAAACTAGACTTGAGAAATGAGAAGATAGGCTTTAAAATCCGCGAGCATACTTTAAAGCGTGTTCCGTATTTGTTAGTCGTCGGTGATAAAGAAATGGAAACTGGCGAAATTGCAGTACGAACGCGAAGTGGTGAAGATTTAGGAACAATGTCGGTTGACGACTTTATTGCTAAATTATCTGATGAAGTGAAAACTCGTCGCTAAACACTTTGTAAAATGAACACGTATATTATTATTTTATCCAAGTAAGCTAATACTAGCGCTTACTTGGTAACAACGTTCTTTGGAGGAACATGGCTATTAAAGGTGGACAACGTGGCGGGCAAAAAGAGCCGGCTCATCGTTTAAATGAGTTAATCACAGGTATTCTAGGCAATGAAGTTCGTTTAATTAAATATGACGGCGAACCAGGTGGCATAGTTTCATTCGATGAAGCTATGGACCAAGCGGAGGACGCAGGTGTAGATCTTGTAGAAATCAGCCCAACAGCAAAACCTCCTGTTTGTCGAGTTATGGATTACGGTAAGTTTATCTATGAGAAGGCTAAAGAGCAGAAAGAGCAACGTAAAAACCAGAAACAAATACAGGTTAAGGAAATTAAATTCCGACCTGGTACAGATGAAGGCGATTATCAGGTAAAGCTACGCAACCTGAAACGCTTTTTAGAAGGCGGCGACAAGGTCAAGGTAACATTACGTTTCCGTGGCCGTGAAATGGCCCACCAAGAGCTTGGTCTTGAAATTTTAACTCGTGTTAAAAACGATTTAGAAGAATTGACCGTAGTTGAGTTTTTCCCTCGTAGAGCGGAAGGGCGTCAAATGGTGATGGTTCTAGCCCCTAAAAAATAGATAATACCCGGTTTGCAAGTAGCTCAATGTTTTTCGAAATATTGAGCTCACCGCTATTATCTTTAAGCTGGTAAACAAGGCCTACAAGTAGAGTTCGACATCTTAGCTTAACCGCTAAGCACTGATGAGTTCTCGCCTAGTTTACTTTATATTTGGCATAACAATGCGGAGTTATTAACATGCCTAAAATGAAAACCAATAAAGGTGCTGCAAAGCGCTTTAAACAGACAGCCACAGGCTATAAATTTAAACAAGCCGGTCTTCGTCATATTTTGACTAAACGCCGTACTAAAGTTAAACGTCATCTTCGTGCGAAATGCATGATTTCGGCAGCTGACATTAAGTCAGTTAAAAAACTTTTACGTCACGGTTAATAGGAGAGATAGAAAATGGCAAGAGTAAAACGTGGTGTACAAGCGCGTGCACGTCACAAGAAGGTTCTAAAGCAAGCTAAAGGTTACTACGGTGCTCGTAGTCGCGTTTATCGTGTTGCTTACCAAGCTGTAACTAAAGCTGGCCAATACGCATACCGTGACCGTCGTCAACGTAAGCGTCAATTCCGTCAACTTTGGATTGCTCGTATTAACGCAGCAGCTCGTCAAAATGGTTTATCTTACAGCCGTTTCATTAATGGTCTTAAAAAGGCTTCTATTGAAATCGATCGTAAGATCCTAGCTGACATTGCAGTATACGACAAAGCAGCTTTCACATTCTTAGTTGAAAAAGCGCAAGCTTCTTTAGTATAGTTTGAGATATTAGCTTTGAGAAAAGGACGCCCTAGGCGTCCTTTTCTTTTTTCAATCCTTAAAAAATTGACTAAAAAGTCAAGAAAGTTAAGAAAGTTGAATCGTTAATTAAGCAAGTTGATTACAATATCAAACTGAGCAATAAACTAGCCTAATGGGTATAATATCAATCTCACTAATTATCTGATCATTTTTACTGGTTAAAACAACCAACTACTGTGTTATTTATTTAATAATTAGAACAACTAGTTATTAAAATAAATGCCTTATATTTGGTCATTTTCCCTGCGTATAAAGTAGACCACCTAATTAATGAAATGGGTATAAGTTTGTTTAATTAAAAGTTCATGTTCAATTATAGGAAGTAAAGGTCTTATTATGAGTCTTGCTGATCAAATTTTAGCGGTAAATAATGATTTACCTATTCGCACTGATGTGGCCGTTCATAGCGGTAAAGTTCGTTCTGTTTATTGGTTAACTGAAATAGATAGTCGTCGCTTAATTCAAGAAAAAAATTATGATGTGGCACAAGATACCCCATTAGCGATTATGGTGATCAGTGATCGTATCTCAGCCTTTGATTGTATTTGGCGCGGCGAAGGTGGTATGAAAGGTGTTCCTGGTAAAGGCGCAGCATTAAATGCCATTTCTAATCATTGGTTTAAGTTATTTAAAGAACAAGGCTTAGCTGATAGCCACATTCTTGACATACCGCACCCGTTTGTTTGGATTGTGCAAAAAGCTAAACCTGTAATGATTGAAGCTATATGTCGACAATATATTACCGGTTCAATGTGGCGATCGTATGCTAAAGGCGAGCGTGAATTCTGTGGTATAGAACTAACCGACGGCCTTGAAAAAGACAGTAAGTTGCCGCAATTGCTACAAACACCATCAACTAAAGGTGTTTTACAAGGCATACCTGGTGTGCCTGCAGTAGATGATGTCAATGTAACTCGACAAAATATTGAAGATAATTTCGCCGACTTTAACTTTAAGTCAGTAGGTGATATCGCTCTGTATGAAAAGTTATTAACCGAAGGTTTTGATGTTATTTCAGCCGCGTTAGCAAAACTTGATCAAATATTTGTCGATACCAAATTTGAGTTTGGCTATGTTAAAGACCGTAACGGCCATGACAAGCTTATTTATATGGATGAAGTAGGCACACCTGATTCATCACGTATTTGGGACGGTGAGCAGTATCGCGCTGGTAAAATTGTGGAAAACTCTAAAGAGGGCTTTCGTCAATTATTACTTAAGCACTTCCCAGACCCTGATATTCTTCTAAACAAAGACCGCATGACTGAACGTGAAGCACTTGCCCGTGACAATGAGTTACCCGCAGAGGTATTAATGGCAGTTTCAGCAACCTATATCGCGATTGCTGAAAAAATAACCAATAAAAAAATAGTGTTATCGACCAATCCTAAACAAGAAATTATCGATATTTTACGTAATGAATATCAACTAATTGATTAACGTTTAGCTTTAGCTTTACATAGCCTCGCAATAGCGGGGCTTTTTTATGCTCAGGACGAGCGGTATGCTGCGATCACATGGATGTGAAAAAGCAGCGATGCTCAGGACGAGCGGTATGCTGCGATCACATGGATGTGAAAGAGCAGCGATGCTCAGGACGAACGATATGCTGCGATCACATTAGTGTTCCTAGCCATCTTGGCAAGGGCTCAGGTATTAGGCTAATCACTTAACTTCTTTTAAAAGCATAGCTTCATAGCATCAGCACATTGATGTGCAAAATAGCGATGGTTAGTAGTTATATTTTTCGCCTTTGCCAATGTCAAGGTGAAACCGTTCGTCTTTAAATTACATTTAATCCGCCACATATATTTAATTGTTCGTTTTTGATGCAAAGATAAGTGCTTGCACCAAAATTGCTCCTTTACCTTTCTTTATTGCACTGTTCTGGTGCGCTTTAATTTTCATTACCTTGCTTATATAGTCTAATCTTATGTATTTAAAGTGTTTTTTATTTTGGGTACAAATGGTGCTTAGTATTGTTGAAATAATAAGATTCAAACTCAAATTGACCGTGAATGCACTAAAGGTGAGCGAATGAAATTAGTAACAGCAATTATTAAACCCTTCAAAATGGATGATGTCCGTGAAGCGTTAAGTGAAATTGGTATCGACGGCATGACCGTTACAGAAGTGAAGGGTTTTGGCCGTCAAAAAGGCCATACCGAACTTTATCGTGGCGCAGAATATTCAGTCGATTTCCTCCCTAAAATAAAATTTGAAATTGCGGTTAAGGATGACTTTGTTGAACGGGTTGTTGACACTATTGTTAGCTCTGCTCAAACGGGAAAAATAGGAGACGGCAAAATATTTGTCACCAACATTGAGAACATCACCCGTATTCGTACCGGTGAAGTAGATGATGACGCTATTTAATCAAGCTTTATCGAGCAATAAAAATAAAATTGGCTGTTCAGTATAAAGCCTAAAAAGATTTAAATAGTGGATGTAAAAATGAATAAAATAATTATCACACTTTTCGCTTTAACTTTTTCTCTACCAAGTTTTGCTCAAGAAGCAAGCCTTAATGGTGCCAATACCGCGTGGATATTAACAGCCACAGCACTGGTATTATTGATGACCTTACCGGGCCTAGCTTTGTTTTATGGCGGCCTAGTGCGTCGAAAAAATATTCTGTCAATTTTGATGCAATGTTTTGCCATTGCTGGCGTTTCATCCATTTTATGGTTTATTGTCGGTTACAGTTTAGCCTTTGGCGAAGGTAATGCATGGATTGGCGACTTTAGTAAAGTGCTGATGGTTGGCATGACCAAAGAAACCCTTGCCGGGGATATTCCTGAAAGCCTATTTATGCTGTTTCAAATGACCTTTGCAGTGATCACACCAGCGCTAATTATTGGTGCTTACGCAGAAAGAATGAAGTTTTCTGCGGTATTGCTGTTTTCAGGGTTATGGTTGTTAGTGGTTTATGCACCGGTTACTCATTGGGTTTGGGGTGGTGGCTGGCTTGCACAAATGGGCGTTTACGATTTTGCCGGTGGTATTGTTGTTCATATTACTGCTGGTGTTGCCGCACTTGTGGCCGCGTTAGTGTTAGGGCCTCGTCACGGTTTTCCAAAAACGCCGATGTTGCCGCATAACCTAACAATGACAGTGACAGGCGCCGGTATGTTGTGGGTTGGTTGGTTTGGTTTTAATGGTGGTAGTGCGCTAGCTGCCAATGGTGATGCATCAATGGCCATGTTAGTCACGCATTTATCTGCTTCAGCTGGGGCGCTTACTTGGGCGGCTATCGAGTGGAAAAAGTTTGGTAAAGCCAGTGTACTTGGCGCCGTAACCGGTATGGTTGCAGGCTTAGGTACGATTACACCCGCATCAGGTTTTGTTGGACCAGGCGGTGCATTAATTATTGGTGTTTCAGCGGGTATTGTTTGCTTTTATTCTACGGTTTACATTAAACATAAACTGAAAATTGATGACTCTTTAGATGTATTTCCTGTGCATGGTATTGGCGGTATTTTAGGTACGTTACTTGCAGGTATCTTTGCCTCAACTGAGCTAGGAGCCTTTAGTGGCTTTGGTTACGCTGAAGGTATTAGTACCATGATAGGACAGGTAACCGTGCAGTTGATTGGTATTGGTGCGACTATTATTTATACTGCGATTGTCTCTTACCTATTATTTAAACTAGTGGCGTTAATGACCAAGGGATTACGTGTGTCGAAAGAGCAAGAAATCACCGGGTTAGATATAACTGAACATGACGAAGTGGGTTATAATCTTTAAGCACTCATTATTTAATCTCTCATAGGAAAAGGCTGTAACAAGCCTTTTCCTAATATCCCCACCGAGTTTATCTTTAATTCCAAACGCCATTATGGTTAAAATCAGTAACTTTTATAAAAGTAAAAGTTAAATAGCACTTTTTTCTTGAAAAACGTAGATTTACCCTACTTTATCGACGATTTATTGTGTAAAATTATCTATCATTTTATTAATCCAAAAAGTCTAGCTAAAGGCCAATATTAGGCCGATGTTAATGCCCTATATTTTTATACTAAAAAACTATCGGCGCTTTAAACACGCTTTAGAGGAACTCATGAATTTAGACGATATTATATTGCAGGCAGAACAAGCCATTGCTGCGGCGACTGATCCTGTAGAACTTGACCAAGTTCGCGTTAACTTCTTAGGAAAGAAAGGTTTGTTCACTGAACAAATGAAAGGCCTAAGTAAGTTGTCAAAAGAAGAGAAGCCCAAAGCGGGTCAAGTGATTAACATCGCTAAACAGCAAGTCCAAAAGTTGTTAACTGAACGTGGTGAATTACTACGTGCACAAGTTATTAAGCAACAACTTGCTGCGGAATCTATTGACGTAACCTTGCCAGGTCGTGGTGATGAGTTAGGCGGCTTACACCCAGTTACTCGCACAATCGAACGTATTGAGAGTTTTTTTGGTGATTTAGGCTTTTCAGTAAAGCAAGGACCTGAGGTTGAAGACGACTTTCATAACTTCGATGCCTTAAATATCCCTGAGCATCATCCTGCTCGCCAAGACCACGATACTTTCTACTTTAATCCTAAGTTAGTGCTGCGTACTCAGACCTCTGGCGTGCAAATTCGCACCATGGAAAAAGAACAACCGCCATTGCGAATTATCTCACCCGGTAAAGTTTATCGTAATGATTATGACCAAACCCATACACCTATGTTTCATCAAGTAGAAGGGTTAATGGTTGATAAAGATGTTAGTTTTACGCATTTAAAAGGTGTTTTACATGACTTTTTACATCACTTTTTTGAAGAAGAAGTAGAAATTCGCTTCCGCCCGTCATATTTCCCCTTTACTGAGCCTTCTGCAGAAGTCGATATCATGGGTAAAAATGGCAAATGGCTAGAAGTATTAGGCTGTGGCATGGTGCATCCCAATGTACTGCGCAGTGTTGGCATTGATCCTGAAGTTTATACCGGTTTTGCCTTTGGTATGGGGGTTGAACGTTTAACCATGTTACGTTACGGCGTAAATGACTTACGTTCATTCTTTGAAAATGATCTTCGCTTCTTAAAACAGTTCAAGTAGGAAAGCCATATAATGAAATTTAGTGAATCTTGGTTACGTGAGTGGGTAAATCCTGCTATATCTTCAGATGAATTAGCACATCAAATTACCATGGCTGGCCTTGAAGTTGACGCCGTCGAGCCTGTTGCCGGTGAGTTTAGTGGTGTGTTGATTGGTGAAGTGGTTGAATGTGGCCCGCATCCTGATGCTGATAAACTGCAAGTAACAAAAATTAATTTGGGACCTGATTACAATGATGGCGAGCTCGCTGATATTGTTTGTGGTGCTAAAAACTGTCGTTTAGGCTTAAAAGTTGCCGTTGCCACCGTTGGCGCTGTTTTACCGGGTAACTTTAAAATTAAAAAAGCCAAACTGCGTGGCGTAGCATCAAACGGTATGCTGTGTAGTGAGTCAGAAATAGGTTTATCTGAAAGTGCTGACGGCATCATGGAGCTAGCAAGTGATGCACCGATCGGTATGTGCGTGCGCGAATACCTTGATCTTAACGATGTAACCATAGATGTTGACTTAACCGCGAACCGTGGTGATTGTCTTGGCTTAAAAGGTCTTGCACGCGAAGTAGGCGTATTAAATAGCTTAAGCGTTACTGAGCCAAACATTACAGCCGTTAAGTCAACCATTGACGATACCGTTGCAATTACTTTATCAGCTGAAAAAGCTTGTCCGCGCTATTTAGGGCGAGTCATTAAAAATATTAACATTCAGGCCCAAACGCCTTTATGGATGGTGGAAAAACTTCGTCGTTGTGGCACACGTGCAATTGACCCTGTGGTTGATGTAACTAACTACGTCTTACTAGAGCAAGGCCATCCGATGCATGCTTTTGACTTATCAGCAATTGAGGGTGGTATAAATGTACGCTACGCCAATGACGGCGAGAAGTTAACCCTGTTAGATGGTAATGAAGTTAGCCTATCACCACAAACACTCGTCATTGCAGATCAAGAAAAAGCACTCGCTATGGCGGGTATTTTTGGTGGTTTAGCTTCAGGTGTTACGAGTGAATCAACAGACATTTTTCTAGAAAGTGCCTTCTTTGCCCCTTTAGCTATTTTAGGTAAAGCCCGTCAATATGGTTTACATACTGACGCGTCACATCGTTATGAACGTGGTATTGACCCTGAACTACAACGCGATGCTATGGAACGTGCGACCAAGCTTTTACTTGATATTGTTGGTGGTGAAGCAGGTCCAATCGTTGAAGCGGCATCACAAGAACATATTCCTGCCGAGCGAACAGTAATACTTCGTCGGACAAAACTTGATAGTCGTATTGGTCATCACATTGATGATACCAAGGTTAGCGAAATATTAACGCGCCTAGGCTTTACTGTCGCAGAAAAGGGTACAGAGCAAGATAAAGTTTGGACGGTTGTTGTACCGGCATATCGTTTTGATATCAGCATTGAAGTTGACCTAATTGAAGAAGTAGCCCGCATTTTTGGTTACAACAATATTCCTAATGTTTCGCCAAAAGCCACCTTAGCAATGCGCGAGCAAAAAGAAGCTAAGTTACCTTTAAGCAAATTACGTCATGTTTTAGTTAACCGTGGTTACCAAGAAGCGATTACTTATAGTTTTGTTGATCCAAAGGTACAAGCGCAGCTTCATCCTAGTCAGGCCACCATGACCTTACCACATCCTATTTCATCTGAAATGTCAGAAATGCGGGTGAGTTTATGGACAGGATTATTGCAATCAGTTGTCTATAATCAAAATCGTCAACAACACCGTGTGCGTTTATTTGAAACAGGTTTACGTTTTATTCCTGATGAAAGTGTTGAAAATGGTGTGCGCCAAGAGAATATGATTGCCGGTGTGCTGAGCGGTCAACGCAGCGAAGAACATTGGGATATTGAAAAAGCAGCAACAGATTTTTACGATATTAAATCTGACGTTGAAGCGTTACTTGGCTTAACAAGCAACGAAAGTGCATTTGTGTTTTCAAAGGCTGAAGTAGACGCTTTACACCCAGGACAAACTGCCGCTATTCACAAAGATGGTGTGCTGGTTGGACATGTTGGAGCCTTACATCCTGAATTAGAAAGGAAATTAGGCCTTAACGGTCGGACATTAGTTTTTGAACTTTTATTGTCTGAAATTTGTACACAGAATATACCGCAATCGCGCGACATATCTCGCTTTCCGGCCAATAGGCGCGATATTTCTGTAGTGATTGAAGAGCAAGTTAGTGCAAATAAAGTACTACAACTTATTGAAAAGGTTGGCGGAAATTATTTAGTTGATCTAAACTTGTTCGATGTATACCGAGGTAATGGTATTGACTCTGGTTTTAAGAGCTTAGCAATAGCAATGATATTGCAAGACAATAATAAAACCTTAGAAGAAAAGGATATCACTGACGTGGTTAACCGTGTGGTTGACACCTTGAAAATTGAACTAAATGCATCTCTGAGGGATTGAATAATGGCGCTAACAAAAGCAGAAGTAGCAGAACATTTATTTGAAAAAGTTGGGCTGAGTAAGCGCGACGCAAAAGATATGGTTGAAGTGTTTTTCGAAGAAGTTCGTGAAACACTCGAAGCAGGCGAACAAGTGAAATTGTCTGGTTTTGGGAACTTTGACCTTAGAGTGAAAAGTGAACGTCCTGGACGTAACCCTAAAACGGGTGAAGATATTCCAATTTTAGCACGTAAAGTGGTGACGTTCCGCCCAGGTCAAAAACTTAAAAGTCGTGTTGAAAACGGTAACGGCGAATAAGTTAGCAAGTCAGCTTTGCATTAGTATCGTATAAAATGTTGTATAAAAAAGGTTGCTTTGGCAGCCTTTTTTATTGTGAAAAAAATAGCAATTCTTTTAAATAGGGCTTTAAATAAGCGTATTTTTCTTGGTTTTAAAAGTACGTTTAATAGTGAGTAGCATTAACTCTTTCAATAATAATGCACCAATCGCCAGCGTTGCACCGGTAGCAATAGCATTTAACTCAAGTGGAATAGCCATGGAAAAATGCTCAGCAGTACCACGAGCAATTTCTTGATCTAAATGCCAGATGAACTGATAAACGCTCTGGAGATAATCTGCTTGGGTAATTTGCGTTAAATGACTTGCTAGATATTCAACACGAACTGACAACCGCTCAATGAGCTCACCTGTGCTGATAATAGACGCTTCAGTATTGTCTTTGTAACGTGTGATCATGGTGATTAAACTGCCATCAAAGTGTTGCTGAGCGATGTTTTCAAATTGGTTTAATTGCGCGCTAGCTTCAGCTAATTGGCCAGCGAGTCGCTGTTGATATTGCTGCATAAACTCAGGCAGTTGCACGCCTAATATAAAAGTAAGCGTGAAAAAACAACGATCAATAACATTGTTAATT
Organism: Colwellia sp. MB02u-9; assembly: GCF_014077085.1. Lineage (NCBI taxonomy): Bacteria > Pseudomonadati > Pseudomonadota > Gammaproteobacteria > Alteromonadales > Colwelliaceae > Colwellia > Colwellia sp. MB02u-9. Next base: position 22,945 of record NZ_JACGVF010000095.1, on the reverse strand, counting down.
AAGGCAAACATAATGGCTAGTTACCCTGTTAGTAGAATAGCCTCACGTTAGCACAACTACTGACAAAGTTCATCGGCAATAAAATGTTAATTCAAACGTCAGGTTTTTCAGATATTCGTACAGAATCGATGTTAATATACTGACCATCAAAACAGTTGCTTTTGACTGAAATTCAATTGGAAATTACTAGCGATTATGCGCAGATCCTCTCATCAACCCGATCATGAAGTCACCACCTTTAATTGGCGTGTTGTTAAACTTTTACTACCTTATTTATTTGAATTTAAAGCACGTATATTTTTAGCCTTAGCCTGCTTAGTGCTAACAAAAGTTGCCAGTGTTTATTTGCCTTTTATTCTTAAAGATATTGTTGATATTTTAGATAACCAAGAAGAAAATCGGGTTTATTTAGTCCCCTTTGCGCTAGTGGGTGCTTATGGATTGGTCAGACTAACTACGGTTATATTTGCAGAAATTCGCGATACTTTATTCGGCCGAGTTACTGAGCGGGCGATCCGCAGAATTGGCTTAAAAGTTTTTCAGCACCTACATAAGTTAGATTTAGACTTTCATTTAAATCGCCAAACCGGTGGATTATCGCGTGATATTGACCGTGGTACCTCAGGTATTAATTTTTTAATGCGCTTTATGGTTTTTAATATTATCCCCACCTTAATTGAAATTATCATGGTGGTGGGTATTTTGTTCTTCAATTATGGCATTTGGTTTGCGCTAATTACCCTATCTTCTATTGTGTTCTATGTGGTGTATTCTGTTTATGCGACAGATTGGCGCACACGTTTTATACGCGAAGCCAACAAGGCAGACTCATCAAGTAACACCCGAGCTATCGACAGTTTACTTAATTATGAAACGGTAAAATACTTTACCAATGAAGATTTTGAAGCAAAAGCATACGACAGCCAATTAGCGACTTGGGAACAGGCGAAAATGAAGAATCGCTTATCTTTATTTGCCTTAAACGGTGGCCAAGCCCTCATTATCTCTTTTTCGATGACCGCTATGTTGGCATTAGCAGCATACGAAGTTACTTATGGAAAAATGACTTTAGGTGATTTTGTGCTGATCAACGCTTTCATGATGCAACTATTTATTCCGTTGAACTTTTTAGGCTTTGTTTATCGTGAAATTAGAGGCTCATTGGCCAACATTGAGCATATGTTTGACCTGATGCTAAAGAAACCGAAAGTAGAAGACAATGACGATGCGGACACTTTGGCCCTATCTGATGCAGAAATTAAATTTACAGATGTATCGTTTGCCTATGATATAAAAAGACCCATCATCAAAAATATATCATTTACTATCAAGTCAGGACAAAAAGTGGCGGTCGTTGGTGAAAGTGGATCAGGCAAATCTACCTTAGTTAAGTTACTGTTTAGGTTTTACGATTGTGACAGTGGCAAAATAACCATTGATGGGCAAAATATACGTCAAGTAACTCAGCACTCGCTGAGAAAAAATATTGGTATTGTGCCGCAAGATACCGTGTTATTTAACGATACACTTTTTGCCAATGTTAATTATGGTGCACCTGAAGCCAATGAAGAAATGGTTAATAAGGCTTTTAAGCTAGCACATTTATCTGACTTTGTTAGCAGATTACCTGATGGCGCAAAATCTATGGTAGGAGAGCGCGGCTTAAAACTCTCAGGCGGTGAAAAACAACGTGTTGCTATTGCCCGTACTATCTTGAAAAACCCTCGTATTTTGGTGTTTGACGAAGCAACTTCCTCACTTGATAGTCAATCAGAACAAGCAATACTCAGCGCCATTAAAGAAGTTGCCGAACATAGAACTAGTTTGGTGATCGCCCATCGACTATCCACGATAGTGGACGCGGATAATATTATTGTTATGCAACAAGGTGAGATTGTTGAGCAGGGTACACATCAAGGTTTATTGGTTAAAAAAGGCCATTACCACAAAATGTGGCAACTGCAACAAAGTGATAACAGCTAATAACCTAGCGGTTGCTGAGCACCAGTAATTGCAGGTTAGTAAGCCAATACCAGTAAGCCATTACCCATACGTAAATAAGTAGAATATTGAGTAAGTTGTTATGAGCACAAGAGATGAAGTTGACCAAACCAAACAATGGCTAGAGCAAGTAATTATTGGGCTAAATTTTTGTCCATTCGCAAAAAAAGAGTTTGTTAATCAAACTATTCATTATTTTACTAGCGATAAAGAACAGCTAAAGTCAGCGCTAGTTGAATTTTTATCGCAATGTCACTACTTACATGACAATCCTGAAATAGAAACGAGTTTATTAATCTATAATCAAGGTTTTAGAGACTTTAATCGCTTTTTAGACTTGGTTGATTATGCCAATGACATTATTGTTGATCATAGTTTTGAAGGCATATTCCAAGTGGCTACCTTTCACCCTGAATATTGCTTTGCTGACGCTGATTATGACGATGCGGGCAATTTCACCAATCGTTCTCCCTATCCCACCTTACATTTAATTCGTGAACACAGCATGGAAAAAGTGCTTAGTGTCTATAAAAACCCTGAGAGCATTCCAGATAATAATATCGCTTTAGCCAAGAAGAAAGGCGCTCACTATTTTAAAACCTTGTTGATGAATATCAAAAACATTTCTTAGCCTTTTATAAGGTTAAACACTGTTATCAGCAAGTCAGTTTCAAGGCATCAATATCGCCGGTAAGTTGGTATTTATGCCGTCAAGTTAACGGGTTTACCCTATAACCTTGGTAAACTGGATAGGCTGAATGTTAATAACTTTTCTCTGCTTATTCACAGGCAGTGGTGAATTACGATATACTGGTAGCAATTAAGACAAGCGTCACTGATACGCTTACTCATTAGGTAATATTTTTGTGGAAAAACTTCCGGTTGAAAACGTTGGTGGTAGTGTCGAAGAAGCTGTAAAAGGTGAATATAGCCTTGATGTAGCGACTATATTGAAAGAAGGCTGGCAAATAACCTTAAAATCGCGCATGGCGATTAATTTGGGACTGTTTACCTGTTTGATGATTGGCATGTTGGTTTCATTGTTAGTGAGCAGCCAGTTGGGTGGCATTGAAGTGGCTATTCAAGATCAAAGATCAGCGACTTTACTTAATATTATCGTTACTTTAGTGGTTTATCCTTTTATCGTTGGTGTTGAAATGATGGGTATTTTCCATTCAGTTGGCTTAAAAACCAGACCAAAATTGGTTTTTGGCTTTTTAAAGCGAGGCAGCTGGGTTGCTGTTAGTGCCTTATTAACCTCAACTTTGGTTACCATAGGTTTAACATTATTTTACTTGCCTGGCATATTTTTGGCAGTAGCCTTGTCACTCGCATTGCCTTTGGTGGTAGAAAAAAAAATGTCACCTATAAAAGCCATTTCAATAAGCATTCAAGCTACGCGTTTTCAATGGTTCAAAATTTTCGCTATTTATCTGATACTGGCTTTGGCTGTACTGATATCCGCTTTACCTGTTGTAATGTCCGGTGAATCTGAATTTAGCTTTATCGCTATCGCATTTTTCTTATTTTGTTTAGCTTACATAGTGCCGTTGTTTTATAACGTAAAGGGAATTTTATACCGAGAAATATTTGGTTTACAGATGGAAATAGCCGCTGATCAAACCAAGACCATAAATGACACCTTTTCGGCCTGATTTACCGTATGTTTTCAGTAAATGAGACTAAAAATAATGCTATAAGGAGCTATTAGCTTGACGATATTTAATAAGCAAAACCTTTTAGGTTTTATTTTTTTAGTTTTGCTGAGTGTGGGTTTAATCGCACCCTTTACCTTCTTACCTTTGCCTGAAAGTACGCCGACTGAAGAGCCAGTGCCGGTAGCACCGAAAGCGGTTAAGAAGGTCATTAAAATAGTTGAGCAACCGTTACACACGGTCACTTTACCCGACTTTGCTAAAATTCGTGATGTAAAAGAGAAGAAACGTCGTTTTTTTGCTTTTATTAAACCCGCAGTACAGGCTGAAAATAAAAAAATACTGATCTTGCGTGCTGAAGTGGCGCGCTTAATTGCGCAATTAAGCTTAGAACAGCCCTTTAGTGCGGAAGAACACACTTTAGTAAGCAGTTTGAGCAAAAAATATAAAGTCAGTGAAAAATTTTCTCTGTTAAGACAATTATATGAATTACAGCTTAAAATTGACATTATTCCATTAGCCCTTGTTTTAGTGCAAGCGGCCAATGAATCTGCTTGGGGAACCTCTCGTTTTGCTCGAATAGGCTTAAACTTTTTTGGTGTGTGGTGTTATAGGGAAGGTTGCGGCATGGTGCCAGGTAGCCGTAATACCGGCGCTAAGCATGAAGTCGCCGCTTATAGCTCTATTAGTTTAGGTGTCGCACGTTATTTGCACAATATTAATACTAACGGTGCCTATACGGTATTTAGATCGATTAGAGGCCAATTACGTGATCAAAACCAACCGCTAGCGCCAGAAATTCTTGCAACAGGATTAATGCGTTATTCTGAACGTGGCATAGATTATGTGTTGGAATTAACTGATATGATCCGCCATAATCGACATTACTTCGCGCTATATAATAAATAAGCGCTATGTAAATGTGCTATTCCTAATTTAGGTATAAAAATAGATTTATAAATAAATTCAAATATCATGTCGGTTAAAAAAATTTCGCTTGAATTGCTTTGAAAAAGTAGTACTTCCTCAGTTTTTTATCAGCAAAAGTAATACCTCTAACTTAATAATAGCCTTATTATTATGCTATCACAGGTAACCGTTTTACATTATTTACCTTAAGGACATTATCGTCATATACTTTTGGCTAAAGGCTGTTAAAACTTCAGCGCATAATCTAGTTTAAGTTATTAAACAAGAAAAGTTGAACTAGGCGTTTAATGACCCAATTCAACTTTATGCTAGTGATGTTAGCTGATATTAATCAACATCAAGTGGTGAAATGTAACCATCGGGTTTTAATGCTAATACATCACAATTAAGCCTATCAATAACATGCTCTGCGGTGTTACCAATTAGCGCTGCCGATAAACCGGTACGGCCAATAGTACCAAGAATGACTAATTCTGCATCTAATTCAGCCGCTATGCTTTGAATGATATCTTCCGGTAAACCCTCTTTAATATGGGTGTTTTCTGGCGCAATATTAAAGGCAGTTGCATGTGCTAACATCGCTTTTTGATGATATTTTAACATCGAGCGATTATAATCACTGGCATTAAACTCTGGGATTTCTATGGCGATATTTACTGGCGTTCCCGGGAATGAGTTAACTAGGTGTAAATTAGCTTTCATGACTTGGGTCAGCTGTTTAGCTTCTGCAGTGATTTTGTTATTAAGTGCTTTATGTTCTTCCTCTTCACTACCAATGTTTAACGCCGCAAGAATATTACCGTTATCAGGCCACAAATGCTCTTTCACGAGTAAAACAGGGCAAGGACATTTGCGCAGAATATGCCAATCGGTAGGCGTAAATATCACAGATTTGAATTTGTCGTGTTGATGAGTCCCTTTAATGACAATGTCATAACCATTATTGAGTACTTGAGCAATAATTTGCTCAAAGGGACGGTTATGCCATATAACCCGACAATCGATAGAAATTCCGCTTAAATCAAGATCAGCGAGTAAAGACTCTAGCCATTGAGTGCGATCATTAATAACTGATTGGCGCATGGCTTCACGCTCATCACTTGACAGCATGGTGGTCATTTCATAAGAAAAATCATAGATGGTCAAAAATGCGGTAATGCTAGCACCTGTTTTACGTGCTAATTCTATCGCTCGATTTACCGCTTTCTGCTCTTCTGTTGTTGGGTCAACAATCGCGAGTATTTTTTGATACTTTTCCATGGCTAATTCCTTTATCAATTGTCTACTAGTGTTATAACAATAGTCTACTTTGAGGCAATAATAGTTGTCTTAAATCAAATTATTATGCTATCGGTGATAAATAATATTTCACGCTAAGCATAGCGTGAAATACCTTAATAAGGCAATGTAGAAAAGCAGGTGTTAGCGTGACATTAAAGTGCGGCGCATGCGTTTAATTTGTCGAAACTTAAAATAGTAATGAGTTTACCATCAACGGCAATTAAACCATTTTTATGAAAGCGGTTAAGCAAACGGCTGATGGTTTCAACCGTTAAACCAATATAGTTACCAATATCACTGCGGGTCATAGATAAACGAAACTCAGATGGAGATAAACCACGGGCATGGTAACGAATACTTAAGGTACTGATAAATGTTGCTAGTCGTTGCTCGGCATTTTTACGATTAAGTAATGTTAGCATTTCTTGATCTTCACGGATCTCAGTACTCATCATACGTAAAATTTGTTTTTTTAATTTTGGCATGCTGTTCGATAAATTATCGAGCGTATTGTAAGGGATCTCACAAACCATTGAGGTTTCTAGCGCTTTAGCGAAACTTGGATGTTGAGCATTGGCAATAGCATCAAAGCCAAGCAAATCACCCGCTAAATGAAAACCAGTAATTTGTTCTTCACCGTGTTTACTAATGGTGTAGGTTTTAAATGTGCCCGAACGTATGGCGTAAAGCGCATGCATGGGTTGACCGTCGTTAAATATTTGCTCACCTTTATGGATCGGCAGCTTACGGTCGATAATATTATCTAACGTTTCTAACTCTTTATCATTGAGAGAAAAGGGTAAGCATAATTCACTAAGACTACAGTTTTGGCAGTGAATATGTTGATGAATAGTGCATGATTTATAACTCATAATATCCTTTAAAATTTTTCATGATGTACGCATGAATTTTTCCATGATTTTTTATATATATAATGTCCATATCAGGCACTTTATATATATAAAATAAGTATAGTATAGATGCCGTATGAAATCACTAAGCTGGCTGCTATCTTTCTAAATAGTGTATGACTCAATAATGATTTAATACTTATGGTGCCTAGTGATACTGAAAGTAAGGCAGGCAAGGTGCCTAGTCCAAAGAAAAACATGATCAAGGCACCATCAAGGGCATCGGCACTAGCCAATGCCCAAGTTAGTGTAGAATATACCAAGCCACAAGGTAACCAGCCCCATAGTGCGCCTAAAGCGAAAGCACTTTGTACGTTTTTAATGGGAATAAATTTTTTAGTCTGTGGTGCTATGTAGCGCCAAATATTTTTACCTAAATGTTCGACGCGGCTTAACCACATAAACCACTGGCCTAAATACAAACCTAATAAGATAAGAAAAACACCCGCAATAGTTTTTAACAACGAAACAGGTAATCCGATATTTTTGGTCGCCATTGAGCTAGTGAATGCGACAAGAGCGCCAATAAGACTATAAGAGGCGATACGACCCAAGTTATAGGCCAATATAATGGCGTATTTTTTATGACGAGAGGTATCAGAAATCGCCGTCGTCAGCATGGTGCTAATACCACCACACATCACTATACAATGGCCTGAGCCTAATAATCCGATGATAAATGCGGAGAAAAAATCAAGGCTCATAAACTATTTTTTGACCTTTGCGTCTGCTTGCTCTTGTGAGGTGTTTGTTTTGTCTATCTGTGTTGTTATTGGCGTAGCATTATTGCTTTGATGGATGCTTTTTTTATCATGATCATCTTCAAATAAAATGCTCATGCCTTGCTTTTCTAAATCATCAAATTGCTCAGTTTTTACCGCCCAAAAAAAGAGATAAATACCAATAGCGGTAAGTAAAATAGCAATGGGAATTAATACGTATATCACACTCATTTTTTTAATAACCTTAAAGAATTACTTACCACTAGTATTGAACTGGCCGACATGCCAATGACTGCCATATATGGCGCTATATAGCCCATAACCGCTAATGGCAATACAATGGCATTATAACTAAAAGCCCAAAGGTAATTTTGCTTTATAATTCGCGCAGTATTTAACGATACCTGTCGCAGTGTTTGCACACCTTTGAGTTTATTGTTCAGTAATATCACATCCGCACCGCTTTTAGCAATATCAGTACCACTGCCCATGGCAATGGACAAATGCGCCGCGCCCAATACTGGGGTATCGTTTACGCCATCACCTATCATAGCTACAGCATGCGAGGCTTGCTGTAGTTTAATCGCGTTGACTTTGTCTTGTGCAGACAAATCTGCTTGTACGCTATTAAGGTGCAGCTTTGCTTGTAATTTATCACAGCCTTGTTGATGATCACCCGATAACATGACAGTTTTAATGTTTTCATGATGTAAAAAATCAATTAATGCCTTGGCATCTTCACGCAGACCATCATGTAAATAAAATTCAGCAACTAAGTTATCATCTTGCATTAATACGCACTGCGCACTGTTGTCATTATGACTGAGCAGCCATGAGTTTTTACCAATTCTGTAATGCTGATTATTAACCTCACCAGAAATACCAGCACCTGGCGCAACCACCACTTGAGTTGCTGTTTGGCTAAAATCACGAAACTGGCTAAAGGCTTTTGCTAGGGGGTGAGCAGAGTGTGCCTCTAACGCCGCCGCAATAGCCAACACTTGTTGTTGCCCATATGGAGTGTTTTTATCTGCAAATGCGCCATAAGTTTTGACTGCTGTAATGGTAAATTCACCCGTCGTTAAGGTGCCGGTTTTATCAAAAGCCATCACCTCAATTTCAGGCATAGTTTCTAGCACATGTGCTGATTTAATCATGATCCCTTCACGGTTAAGGCGAGTGGTTGCACAAGTTAATGCCGTAGGTGTTGCTAATGACAGAGCACAGGGACAAGTTACCACTAAAACAGATAAGGTGATCCAAAATGCTTCTGCGGGTTGATGTTGAGACCAATATATTGCGGTAGCAATGGCAACAACTAGGATAAGAGCAACAAAATATTGGGCTATTTTATCGGACAATTGCGCCAATTTAGGTTTATGGCTTTGGGCACTTTCACTTAAGCGAATTAATTGGCTTAAAAATGATTCTTGGTTACTGTGGCTAACTTTTGCTGTTAAATTACCATCACCATTTATGGTACCGGCATAAAGATTATCTAGCGTTGTTTTATGCAATGGCAGTTGCTCACCAGAGAGCATGGCTTCATTGATTTGGCTAGTGCCGGTTATTATTTCGCAATCTGCGGGTATGGTTTCACCGGGCTTTATTAAAATAATATCATCGGCTTTTAAATGTGTTGCTGAGATAAAGCGTTCAATGCCCTGTTCAATTTTAGTGGCGGTCATCGGCATTAATTTTAATAAATTTGCCGAGATGTCAGCAGCGCGGCTGCGGGCCCTAAACTCTAGAAACTTACCAATCAGCAATAAAAAGGTAAACATGGAAACAGACTCGAAATACACTTCACCTTGTTGGGTAAATGTAGCCCAAACGCTAGCAAGAAAAGCCAGGCTAATCGCAATAGAGACAGGTACATCCATTGAAAGTTGTCGCGCTTTCAAGGCAAAAAAAGCACTTTTATAAAACGGAAAGGCGCCATAGCTAACAATGGGTAGGGTTAAGAAAAGGCTGGCCCAGCGCAAATACTGTATATTGTACTCAGCCATATCGGCAAAAGCACCAAAGTATAAACCAAACGCGATCATCATGACTTGCATCATTAAAATGCCTGAAATGCCTAAGCGTTTAATAAAGTTTTTTGCTTGTTTTTTATTGGCCTTTTCAGCTGTACTGGCTTTAAAGGGGAGAGCGTGATAACCAATTTTATCAATTAAACTCAGTATTTCACTGAGTTTTACTTGGTTTTCTTGCCACTGGACTGTTGCTCTTTGTGTCGTGGCGTTAACATTAATGTTATTAACGCCAGCGAGTTTTCTGATTTGCATTTCTATTAACCAAGCACATGCTGAACAACTTATACCTTCAATGGTTAATATAGTTTCTTTAAAACCATCATGATAATAAGCAAACTCGTTTTGTAAGCTTTCATCATCCAGAATTTTATTGCGTTGCAGTTGTTCAGGTATTAATACTTCGCCTTTTTGTGCTGGCGCACTGCGAAAACGGTAATAGTCAGTTAAATTGTTGTCAACAATCGTTTGTGCTACCGCTTGGCAACCTATGCAGCACATAGGTTGATTAATATTTTCAATACTCGTGGTTAAATTAATGCCATTGGGTACGGGCTCACCGCAATGAAAACAGTCTAGGTTCATTAAGCTTGGCTCATTAATTTGCTTGGGCTGTGTCCGGTGCTATCGCAATAAAATCGGATTGAGGTAGGGTGATCACAGCTTGAATTTTCCAGTGATTTTCAAACGGAGTGATGGTTACCTGCCATTTACCAGCCACATTTTTATCAGCTTCAAAAATATGGGTAAAGTTACCGTTGCCATCAGGTGTTAATACCAAAGAAAAATCTCTATCCGCTAGGGTTGGGTGATAAAAATTGACATTAAGTAAGGGAAATTCTTTTTCAATACCCGTTGGGCGAATAATAAGCTGATCGTCAACAAGTTTTAAACCAAAGCTCATCCCAAGCTTTTGCGCTTGTTTAATTTTACCCAATTCAAGGTTAATCGCTTTACCTTTTTTATAATAATCTCCAACGACCAGAGTGTCAGGATTAGTATTGGCAATAATGAAGGTGGCAATGCCGGCAACTACCGCGGTAAAAGGCAATATAAATACAAACCATGCCCAAGGTTCTCGGTACCAAGATGTTTTCATGAAAATTTCTTCTTTGCTGAGAGAATGAGTATTATACGACTATTCTTAAGTGCTAACTATTAAAAAGTGTTAACTATTAAAAAACGCTAATTTAGTGAACTTTACTCTTTTTTAAATAAAAAAGCCTTAGTACATTACAGTTCCAAGGCTTTGTATTTAATGATTATTTTAATTTTTACTCGTGCGATAAGCTATAAATATAGGCACTGATGACGTGAATTTTTTGTTCACCTAGGATTTTATCCCAAGCCGGCATTACGCCAGCACGACCATTAGCAATTGACATTTCAACAGCACGTGGCGAACCACCATATAACCAAATATTATCTGTTAAGTTAGGCGCACCTAATGCAATACCCATTGCATCACTACCTTTGCCTTCGCTACCGTGACAAGCCGCACACATGGCAAATTTAACTTTACCCGCTTCTGCTGCTTTGGTGTCAACTTCACGACCACTTAAACTCAAGACATAGGCGGTAACTTCTTTAACACCTTGTTCGCCGCCTAATGCTGCACTCCAAGCTATCATGCCATTTGCCTTACGACCATGGATAAGAGTCGCTTTGATCATTTCAGGTGAACCACCGTATAACCAATCTTTATCAGCTAGATTAGGAAAACCAGTAGCACCACGTGCATCAGAACCATGACACTGAGAACAGTTTTGTAAATACAAGCGTTGTCCGACTTTACGTGCAGAGGTTGCTTCATCATCATTAGCGGTTGCTAAGTCAATAATTTTACGCTCTGCATAGGCATCAAAAATAGGGCCATACTTTTCACCGGCAGCAGCAACTTCTCGGTCGTACTGTACTAACATGCCCGCTGCTTTCGCATTAGCAATACTTGCTTTAGATTCTGATAAATTTAAAATGCCTTGGTTAGAACTCTTCCAACCTAATAGGCCTTGAAAGTTACCTAAACCTGGATAAAGCAGTAAATAGCCAAAACCCCAGATAATGGTTAATAAGAAGAAAGTACTCCACCATTTCGGTAATGGGTTGTTCAATTCTTCAATACCGTCAAAGACATGACCCGTAGGCTCACCTTCTTCAACACCTGCAAAGTTCTTTAAACAATAGTTCAATAGTAGATAACAACCCACTAATGTACCCAAGGTAAGAACGGTAATCCAAATACTCCAGAAGCTAGACATTGTTATTAGTCTCCTGTTTGTTATTTTTGTCAGAGTGCTTTAATTCAGTTTCAGTATCTTCTTCAAAAATTGAATTTGCCGCTTCATCAAACGCTGATTTGCGTTTTTTTGAATACGACCAAACCACAATGACAATAAATAATGCCAATATTAATAGGGCAACTAGCCCTCTAAGCGTGCCGTAGTCTATAGTTATCATTTCAGCGCATGACCTAGAGATTGTAAATAGGCAATTAATGCCGTCATCTCTGTTTTACCTGCAACTGCATTTTTTGCATTAGCCAGTTCAGTTTCAGAGTAAAGCGGAATAGCATTACCTTGCTCGTCTTTATGGCTACGATTACGGGTTAAGAAATTAAATGTTGATAATTTCTTCTCCGTTAATTCGCCGTCAAGCTTAGTCTCAGCTAACCATTTAAACGAAGGCATATTTGACTCAGGTACAACTGAACGAGGGTCAAGTAAATGCGCAAGATGCCAATCGTCGCTGTAACGACCACCAACACGGGCTAAATCAGGGCCTGTTCGTTTAGAACCCCATAAAAATGGATGTTCCCATACACCTTCACCAGCAACAGAGTAGTGACCGTAACGCTCTGTTTCAGCACGAAAAGGGCGGATCATTTGGCTGTGACAAACATTGCAACCTTCGCGAATATAAATGTCACGACCTTCCATCTCTAAAGCGGTATAAGGTCTTAGGTTATCAACCGGTGTTGTGGTGGCTTTTTGAAAGAACAAAGGTGTAATTTCAACTAAACCACCAATGCTGATTGCAAGAATAGTAAAGATAGCAAACAGACCAACATTTTTTTCAAACTTTTCATGTTTATTTTTCATTGTCGGCTCCCTAGCTTATTTCAAGTGGCTTAAGACTATTGTCTTTAGCATAGACTGTTTTGTACATGTTATAAGCCATCAATAAGAAACCAATAACAACCAATACACCACCAACAAAACGCATAAAGTAGAAGGGTTTAGAGGCAACTAAACTTTCAACAAAGCTGTAAGTTAATGTTCCATCAGTATTAACAGCTCTCCACATTAACCCTTGCATGACACCCGAAATCCACATAGCGACTATGTACAAAACGATACCTGATGTGTGTAACCAGAAATGCACGTTTATCAACCTAGTGCTGTACATACGACCTTGATTAAATAACACAGGTATTAAGTGATACATAGCACCAATTGTCACCATAGCAACCCAGCCTAAAGCACCTGAATGTACATGACCTATAGTCCAATCTGTGTAATGAGATAATGCATTCACCGATTTAATCGCCATCATAGGGCCTTCAAAGGTAGACATACCGTAAAAGGATAATGAAACAATTAAGAAGCGCAAAATTGGGTCGTAGCGAAGTTTATGCCACGCACCAGAAAGCGTCATAATACCGTTAATCATACCACCCCAAGAAGGTAAGAATAATACGATTGACATCACCATACCTACTGACTGAGCCCAATCAGGTAGTGCAGTGTAATGTAAGTGATGAGGACCGGCCCAAATGTACAATGAAATTAATGCCCAAAAATGAACAATTGATAAACGGTAAGAATAAACCGGACGTTCAGCTTGTTTCGGTACGAAGTAATACATCATACCCAAGAAACCAGCCGTTAGTAAGAAGCCTACGGCATTGTGTCCATACCACCACTGCATCATGGCATCGATAGCGCCAGAATATATTGAGTAGGACTTAAACATCGACACCGGAATAACCATGCTATTTCCGATGTGTAAAACGGCTACAGTGAGAATGAAACCACCAAAAAACCAGTTTGCAACATAGATGTGAGATGTATTACGTTTGACTAAGGTGCCAAAAAACACAATGGCGTAACTGATCCAAACCACAGCAATTAAAATGTCAATCGGCCATTCTAATTCGGCATACTCCTTACTTGAAGTGTAACCCATAGGTAAAGTGATAATGGCAAGCACGATAACCGCTTGCCAGCCCCAAAAGGTAAAGGCGACTAATTTGCCACCAAACAAAACTGATTTACAGGTGCGCTGAACAACATAATATGAAGTAGCGAAGAGTGCACTGGTGCCAAAAGCAAAAATTACCACATTGGTATGCAGTGGACGAAGACGAGAATAGGTTAGCCAAGGTGTTTCAAAATTTAGTGCCGGCCAAATTAATTGCGCGGCAATAAGTACACCTAATGCAGTACCAAAGATCCCCCAAATAACTGTCATTACGGTGAATTGACGCACCACATTGAAGTTATATGCCGGATGTTCAAGCGTTGTTGTCATTTTTATTGTTCCGTTACTAAGTTAAATTTTGCAATTTTCTGTAAAAAATAAACTTTTTCATGAAAAATGCTGAGAAGCTACGTAATTTTACCTTTCGCCTATGCCATAAATCAACCGTAAATCTTGATTTAAATCAACAAAAAAATTCTGTTGCTGCAATATTGTTCAATAAGTTAATAAGCAAGTGCTGATTAATTTTTTTACTCGTTTTTTTATTAGAAAAAGAAGACCATTTAAAATGGGCTAATTTAGCGGAAAAAGTGAATCAAGCTATGGTTAATATTTGCACGATTAAATTAAAGATAAATGATGGCAACTCAATAATATTTGGCAAATACGTTGGCAAACATTATCGAGCTAACTACATGATACGCTTTTTAAACTATTTAACACTAGATACTGTGTTAAATTTAGGGAGTATCTCGCTGAACATTTTCTGTTTAAAACTAAAAAAATCACCAAGGCACTTTAATACCAAGGTACTTTAATAACAGGTCAGTCCATGTTGTTATTTTGCCGTGACCTGACTTTAATTACTAAGCATTACGAGGGTAATCTTGTGTAAGATCATAGCAAAAGCTAACTCTGCGTTTTTTGTTGAAAACCTGCTATAACGCATTAAATAAAAGCCAATAAAAAAGTGATAAATATCACCAAGGTTTGTGTATCATGAGCGACAAATATCTTTCTTTTATAGCATGTCATGAATATTTCCAAAAAATTAGCGCAAGACATTTTATTAACATTGTCAGCCATTCTATTAACCGCTTGTAGTCCCCAAGATAAGGTTAACCCAACAGTGGATGTTCAGAACTTGCGCACTGCACAGTGCATTGCTCAGCAAAGCCAATGTCAATTCGACTTAGCTGGAGGGCAAGTTCAAGTCCTATTTACTGTTGATAGAATAGTTGCTGAGCAGGCATTTAATATGGTGCTGAATTATCAAGGTACACCAGCACTGACCAGCGTTAGTGGTTATCTTGAAGGTGTTAACATGTATATGGGGAAAATACCTTTGTTTATTGAAGAGGATTTTCCAAACAATAGAATGAATAACAAAAAGTTAGATAATGTAAAACCAGATCAAATCAATATAACTCAGTTAAAGATAGAGAGTGAATTTGAGAGTACATTTGAGAGTACAATTGAGAGTGAAACAGCGAGTAAACAAGTATTTCAAGCCGAGGTACTCGTCGGCAGTTGTTCCGCCGAGGAGATGACATGGCGCATATGGTTAACCTTCACCACAGTTGAACAAAAAACCTATACAAAAATGTTAACTGTGGCAAGTTACCGAAGTTAAAAACATTACAATCATATGAGTTTTATTTAGTGGGTGATCTTGTTGCACGCAGATTTTGTTACAGGGTCAAATCACCGGTGGCAATAACTTAATAAAATTAGTCTATGGCACTAAAAATCATCATTAGCTAGTCATCCACTTTAAACATTTGCCAGTGCATTCATACCAGAATCATAAGCCTTGTACCACTGTTAAGTGCAAAAGCTTAGTTTAACTTACTATCAGCTAATTGCTAGCCAAATAGCCACTAATATCATTAAACTGCCTGATATTCTATTAAGCAGTTGTACATTGTTTCTTTGGGTTAATAGCTTACCAATAGTTTTTCCACCAGTGGCGTATAGGGTCATACAAACAAATTCTGATATTAATATTACCGCCACTAAAATGCTTAATTGTGGTGCCAATGGCAGGGTTTGGCTAATAAAAGGGGGTAATAGCGAAATCATAAATGCCCAACCTTTTGGATTGGCTATGGCAGTAAAAAATCCTTGTTGAAATAAGCTGCGCTTTTTAATGACTTGTTGGTGTTGATTTGAATTGGTCAAAAGTTTGCCTTTAGCTCGGCACATATTAATACCAACATATAATAAATATAATGCCCCAATTATTTTAAACGCTTGAAATAGTTCTGGGAACTTAGTCATTATTGTGGCAACACCTAATACAGAGGCAACAGCTACGGTAGCAACACCTAATAACTCCCCATACATCATCCATAATGTTTTTCTCACCCCGATGGTAATCCCTAAGCTCATGGCTAATGTCATACACATACCTGGCGTTAAGCTAACAATAAAAAATGTTGGGATAAATAAACTGAGCAGGGTGATATCAATCAAGGTGAAAATTTCCAGTAAAAAAGGATAAGTAAATATGTCAGCGATAATAACGTAACTTGGCTCATTAGAGAAAATTTATATCCAATGTTTTTATTAAACCTTAAGGATTTCTTAAGAAAAATCAAATAAGGTTAAGGCACTAAAACTAGACTAATGAATTTTACTGTTTATGCCAAAAATTTTACCAAAATTAATTAACACCTTTACTGTATTGGCGTTATTACTCTCCTTGTTGTTGGTTAAAAATACTCAAGCGATGTCGATACCCGAAACTAAGTTGCAGCAGACCTTAGCCGAACACCGAGGACAAGTTGTCTATCTTGATTTCTGGGCTTCTTGGTGCGGGCCATGTCGTAAGTCATTTCCTTGGATGAACGACATGCAGCAAAAATATCGTGATCAAGGCTTTGTCATCATTAGTGTCAATCTTGATGCCGATAAAACATTAGCAACAGAATTTTTGCTAGAAAACCCGGCAAACTTCTTAGTTATCTATGATCCCGAAGGTGACATCGCGCAACAATTTAATATTCAAGGCATGCCAAGTAGCTTATTAATTGACAAACAGGGTAACGTGCAGCAGGCACACACAGGGTTTTTTACTAAAAAAGTAAAGCTTTATGAAACGCAATTAATGGCGTTATTAGCCGTTAAATAGGGAGTAGATTGATGAAAATATTTGAAGTCCAAAAAAATTACTTTAATGCGGATTTACCTTCGCAAATAATTAAGTGTTCGTTATTGTCAGCGGCAATCTTTTTAGCCAGTGGCTGTTCATCATTAGGCGTACAGCCATGGGAGCGTGATTTATTAGCGAAAGAAGAGATGGCGTTAACCTCTTCAGCGATAGATTCTGCGCTTGATGATCATATCTATTTCAGCAAAGAAGCGTCAAGTGGTGGTAAAGGTTTTGGTGGCGGAGGTTGCGGATGCAATTAAATCACAAAAAGACGCCAATAAATATTAAGGCAGCACTGACTATTGCTACCTCGGCGTTGTTAGGCACATTACCTGTTATTGCCAATGCAGCAGACGACACAACGACGCCTGCAAAAGCACAGCAAGAATCTTCTTGGGATTTTGAGAGTGCATTTTTATATTATAGTGAAAGCGATCGCGTTTCAGCCGCCGAAGCGGTTACAAGCGCTCAAAAAACTTTTGAAAATGAAGAAGTGTTGAATCTAAAGTTAACCATAGATTCACTCACCGGTGCCTCAGCTACTGGCGCAGCGGCACAGCCGAATGTGCAAACATTTACCCGACCTTCAGGCAAGGGAAGTTATCAAACGCAAGCGGGTAAAATCCCGTTAGACGACACATTTAAAGATACTCGCGTACAGCTAAATGCCCAGTGGACTCAGCCATTAGCAGAAAACTATACCGGTAGTGCCGGTGTTCATATTTCAAAAGAATATGATTATTTATCACTAGGGGTTAATGGCAACCTTGCGTATGACTTTAATAACAAAAACTCAACATTTTCAGTAGGGTTAAGTTACTTTCAAGACACATTTGAACCAGAAGGGGGTATTCCATTAGCCTTCGCATCAATGCCTTCGGCTTATGACGATGACGACGAATATGGCAACGACGAAGAGGCTGAAGATGAGACAGTAAATAGCGTGGGTAAAACGGCTTTTAATGCTACGCGCAGAACAGACAGTGACGACAAAACTACGGCAGATATCATGTTTGGTTTTACACAAGTTATCAATCGTCGCATGATCACGCAGTTTAATTACTCTTATTCAAAAGTTGATGGTTATTTAAACGACCCTTTTAAAATGTTAAGTTTGGTCAATAGCGAAGGCATTGCGCAAGACTATCTTTATGAAAACCGTCCTGACAGTCGCGTTAAGCAAAGTGTATTTGCACAAACTAAATATCACTTTGAACAAAACGTTATTGATATCTCTTATCGTTATATGTGGGATGACTGGGCAATAGACTCTCATACTATTGATTCAAGGTTGAGAATACCTTTGTCTCGTAATAGTTATATCGAGCCTCACTTTAGATTTTATCAACAAAGTGCTGCTGACTTTTACCAACCATTTTTAGCACAATCGAATGCTATTCCAGAATTTGCGAGTGCAGATTATCGGATTGGAGAAATGAGCGCATACACCTTAGGGGTGAAGTACGGTATGAAGCTTAGCGACGGTAATGACTTGTCTTTTAGGTTAGAGTATTACCGACAAGACCCTAAAAACTCAGGCTATCAAGCACCGGGTGCGCTAGCAGAAGTTGACTTATATGAAAGTGTAGAGGCGATTATCGCCCAAGTTAGCTATTCATTTTAATTTCGCTTAACTTTGCTTAAACACGCAGGGACGCGTTGAAAAAAATAAAATGGCGGTAAAAAATTGGAGACCACTTGAAGAAAAAGCCGGTTAGACAGGTTGAAATAACAGCAACTGATGACGGCCATTGTCTGCGTTTTGATGCCATGGCCAGTCCTTGTGAAGTACTCGTGGCTAGCAAGGATAATAAGCTTGCATTGACCTTAGGTAAGCTTATTGCTGATGAAGTATGGCGCATTGAAGATAAATATTCACGTTATCAAGCCAGCAGCGTTTGTTCCGCTATAAATAATAGTGGCGGTCAGGCGTTAGCTATAGATCAAGAAACCTATTTGTTATTAAACTTTGCTGATACTTGTTATCAACTCAGCGATGGTGTTTTTGACATAACATCTGGGGTATTACGGCAAGTTTGGCAATTTGATGGTAGCGACAATATTCCTCATGATAGCGATGTACAAAAAAGCTTAGAAAACATCGGCTGGCATAAAATTGTTTTTGATGAACAGCAAATCATGATGCCAGAGCATATGGAAATCGACTTTGGCGGAATTGGTAAAGAATACGCAGTAGATAGAGCGATGATCATTGCCAACGAATTTACTCAATTGCCGCTACTGGTTAATTTAGGCGGAGATTTAGCCGCTAATAAACCCCGTAAAACCAATGTGCCATGGCAAGTAGGCATTGAACACCCAGGTTTTATTGAACGCAAGCCTATGGTGGTGAGTTTGTTAAAAGGTGCATTAGCCACTAGCGGTGACGCAAAGCGCTTTTTATTCAAAGATAACGTTCGTTATAGCCATATTTTAAATGCAAAAACCGGTTGGCCAGTTGTACAAGCGCCACGCTCTATTACGGTAGTTGCACCACAATGTATTCAAGCCGGAATATTAGCCACATTAGCCTTAATGCAGGGGCCGCAGGCGGAAGATTTTTTGACCGAGCAAGAAATTAAATTTTGGGCTATTCGTTAACTTCCCTATTAGTTAGTACCTATAGTGCGTAAATTCATTGCTCCTTGCCACTGTCTTTATCAAGCCAACAACATATCAAGTTAACCTTCCATAGCCGTGTTTGAAATAGCGGCGTTTAAGCCGCATTCACGCAGGTTAATACCTTGAGTTGGTAAATAACCACAACTTAAATAACTGCTGAACACCGGCTAAACACCCGCTAAATAAAGTTACCTTTCCTACATTCAATCAGCTAGTTAACGCGTTTGATATCATGGCTGAGTAACTGAAGCCTGTAGTTTTATTTTTAATGACTAAGGCAACAAGTACCTTGTATTAATTGGGTATTTCTAGCGTTTTGTGAGGAATACCGTTAGTCTGATAGGTGATTTAAATTCACCATTAATTTTATGACTTTTAAACTGTGGTGAATAAACTTTAGGAGAATTAAGTTGAGTTATATTCGTGAAAAACGTCAGCAAATACTGCTAGGTGCTGGCGCCTTATTACTGTCGATGAGTGCTTGTGCTCAGGATAATTTCATTGCAGCGTATCAATCGTTTGATATTAACGCGATAAAAGCTGATGTAAAAAAATTATCTTCAGATAAATTCGCTGGCCGTGAACCATCAACTGAAGGTGAAATATTAACCACCAATATGTTGATTTCGAGATTCAAAAAACTAGGTTTAACGCCTGGTAATGGCGACAGTTATCTTCAAGCTGTACCTATGAATAGTATAGTGAGTGAGCCAGTTGGCACCTTAACCATTGCCGATATAGCCTTTGATTTTCCTAAAAACTATGTGGCTAGCTCACGTCAAACACGTGAACAAATTAGCCTTGAAAACTCTGAGTTAGTTTTCGTTGGTTATGGCATCAACGCACCTGAGTATCAATGGAATGATTATAAAAATATTGATGTCAAAGGAAAGACGGTTGTTGTTTTAGTTAACGACCCAGGTTATGCCTCACAAGACCCCGCACTGTTTGATGGCAATACCATGACCTATTACGGGCGCTGGACTTATAAATATGAAGAAGCGGCCCGTCAAGGCGCTGCTGGCGCAATTATAGTGCATGAAACCAAGCCTGCTAGTTACGGTTGGAATGTGATCGAAAGCAGCTGGACTGGCGCGCAATACCATCTACCAGCCAAAGAAGTGAATGAAGCCGTTGTTGATGTTGAAATGTGGATCAGTACAGACAAAGCACACGAGTTAATGGCGAAAGCTGGTTTAGATTTTAATAGCTTAAAAGCCCAAGCATTGTCGAATGAATTTCAAGCGGTACCACTTAAACTAAAGGCTAACATCAAAGTTAACAATACTATTACAGCCTCAGTATCTAATAATGTTATCGCGACAATTCCAGGTCGCACTAGCCCTGATGAACATGTGATCTATATGGGACATTGGGATCACCTAGGCTCTACCGTTATTGACGGTAAAACCCTTTACTTTAATGGAGCACATGACAACGCAACAGGTACAGCAGGTTTAATGCATATTGCTAAAGCCTATAAAGCGTTAGACAAAGCCCCTGAACGCTCAGTAACCTTTATGGCGGCAACAGCTGAAGAGCAAGGGCGTTTAGGCTCACGTTATTTTGCCAACCACCCAACCATGCCATTAAATAAAGTCGTAGGTTTGATCAACATGGACAGTTTAGACATTTCAGGCTTGAAAACTGACTTAACTGTCGTCGGTTTTGGTAAGTCGGCACTTGAAGATTATTTAGCAAAAGCGGCTAAAAGCCAAGGCCGTATCCTAACCCCTGAGCAAACTCCTGAACGTGGCTACTATTATCGTTCAGACCACTTTAGTTTGGCAAAGAAAGGCGTACCGGCATTAAGTGCTGGTGGTGGCTCTACTTGGCTGAATGCCGAGCAAAAAGCCATTGGTGAGCAAGTGTCTGCTTTAGTCGCTAAGTGTTATCACCAAACCTGTGACGAATACAATGAGAATTGGGGCTGGCAGGGCATGATCGCAGAGCTGCAAGTCTTCTTTGAAACCGGCTATATGTTAAGCAACACCAAAGACTGGCCAAATTGGCGTGAAGGCAGTGAGTTTAAAGTCGCTCGCGATGCCATGATGAAATAAGTTATTAAGCTTAAAAGATCAATACAGGGGTTAAATGAAAATTTAGCCCTTTTTTATAGGCTAATTTATATAAACCCTCTTGAAATAAATCTTCTAAATATAAATCAAAAAAAAATTACAAAAAAATTACGGAGCGCTAAGCGCCAGATAAACACGCGTAAACTTTATCTGGGTTAATGTAGGGTGGACTTTAGTCCATCAAGTTAAATGAAATTTAACTGTGTTTGTTAAAAATGCCGAGCGAAAAAATAATATCCTGCTATAAGTGCAATTAACTCATCAGGTTAATCACTCGCTTAACGGTTGACGGACTAAAGTCCGACCTACAAAAAAATTACCAAAAATTGCCCAGTGCTAGATGAACAGCCGTAAACTTTATATGGGGTTAATGTAGGTTGGACTTTAGTCCATCAAGTTAAATGAAATTTAACTGCTTTTGGTATTAAGACTCATTAAGAAAAATAATACCGGCTGCTGATGTTTTTTGGCCTACAGCATTAATCACTCGCTTAACGGTTGACGGACTAAAGTCCGACCTACAAAAAAAAATTACAAAAAATTGCCTAGCGCTACATGAACACCCGTAAACTTTATATGGGGTTAATGTAGGGTGGACTTCAGTCCATCAGGTTAAATGAAATTTAACGGCTTTTGGTATTAAGACTAATTAAGAAAAACAATACCTGCTGCTGATGTTTTTTGGCCTATAGCATTAATCACTCGCTTAACGGTTGTCGGACTAAAGTCCGACCTACAAAAAAATTACCAAAAATTGCCCAGTGCTACATGAACACCGGTAAACTTTACATGGGGTTAATGTAGGATGGACTTTAGTCCATCAGGTTAAATGAAATTTAACTGCTTTTGGTATTAAGACTAATTAAGACTAATTAAGAAAAATAATACCGGCTGCTGATGTTTTTTGGCCGACAGCATTAATCACTCGCTTAACGGTTGTCAGACTAAAGTCCGACCTACAAAAAAAATTACCAAAAATTGACCAGTGCTAGATGAACAGCCGTAAACTTTACATGGGGTTAATGTAGGTTGGACTTTAGTCCATCAAGTTAAATGAAATTTAACTGCTTTTTGTATTAAGACCCATTAAGAAAAATAATACCGGCTGCTGATTTTTTTGGCCTATAGCATTAATCACTCGCTTAACGGTTGACGGACTAAAGTCCGACCTACAAAAAAATTACCAAAAATTGCCCAGTGCTAGATGAACAGCCGTAAACTTTATATGGGGTTAATGTAGATACCATCTCTCTATACCGATTTCAAACACTCATTTAAATTGCTTGAGATCGGTATTCGCTTTGGTGCTTTAACACCCCAAAACAAATCTGTACTAACTTTCTCATTGCAGCGCCAAG